>JBDGRN010000122.1:0-16185 GCA_042218125.1 Halobacteria archaeon
TCCAGTCCTCGGTGACGCCGGCGTTTATCCCGTAGTCGACGATCGAGTTCTCCGCCCTCTCCCTCTTCACGTCAAAAGCCTCCCCCGTCACCGTCGGCGGATCCGTGTTGGGTTGATCCACGACTGTAGTGACGCCGCCTGCCGCCGCACTCTCCGACCCGGAAAGCCAGTCCTCCTTGTGTGTTGCTCCGGGTTCACGGAAATGTACGTGTACGTCGACTCCTCCTGGTAATACGAGTCCGTGATCGACATCGAATGTCTCGACGTCTTCGTTTGCCTCCACCCCCGCTCCGTTACCCGCCGGTTGGATCGCAGCTATCTCGCCATCCTCGATATGAATGTCAGCCCGCACGAGTTCGAGTTCCCCCAGTTTGCCTTCTACCTCTTCCTTCTCGACCGACTCGTACTCATCAGCCTGTCCCTCCGGTACCGGCACCACCGTGTTGCGCAGTATCTTATCCATTATGGGTAGGTTTCCCTAAACTTACTTACCTGTTTTGCGTAAAACACGTCAATGCTGGACGATGAACGCCGAAAAGTCGCGGAGTACGGCCGCCGTCTCGCCGGACTCACGCCGGGACGTACGGGAAACCTCAGCGTCAGGAAGGGAGACCGGATCGCCGTAACTCCGACAGGAGTCGAGTACGGAGAGATAAAGACCGGCGACGTACCCGTGGTTTCTCTTGAAGGTGAGTTACTTAACAACGGACTCGATCCTACGAGCGAACTCCCGATGCATCTCGGGATCTACCGTGAGTTCGACGCCGACGCAGTCGTACACACCCATTCGACCTGGTCTACCTTGATGGGTGTGATGAGGGAGCCGCTACCACCCGTACATTATATGGCGGCATTTGCGGGTACAGGTGACGTGGTTGTGCCCGTCGCCGAGTACGCGACTTACGGAACTCCAGAACTGGGGGAGAACTGTGTCAGTGCTATGCGGCGCGTCGATTCTGAGGCATGTTTTCTCGCGAACCACGGCCTGATAGCGACGGGGAGTTCCCTACGGAACGCATTCGAGACGGCGGAGTCTGTGGAGTTTTCTGCCGAAGTATACTGCCGGGCCACCGACCTCGGGGAACCCGAGATGCTTTCAGAGACCGAGATGGAGAACGTAAGGAAAAAGTTCGAGGGATACGGCCAGGATTAACTGTTCAATAAGGCGTTTTCAGGAGACCTGGAACTTCAGATACCCGGATGTAGGCCCGCAACCTCCAGAATTATTAGTATACCGACGGATATACTCGCAATACCGGCTGCACCCAAGAGATAGTTCTCTACCTTCTTCTTTTTGATCAGCCTCCCCCATACGGCGGCGAAGAAACCCATAGCCAGGATGGTTGCGACGCAGAAGGAGATAAGATATCCAAAGCCGGTACCGAGGGTTTTGGCTGACGTTGCGAGAAGGAGGACGGCGGCGCCGCTTCCCGCGAATCCGTGTAGAATACCGACGTAGAAAGAGTCCCTGTGGACGTGGGTGTGTCCAAGACCTACCTCGACGCCGAAAAGTTCGAGATGTCTATGTTCACCGGAATGACTGTGGCTTTGGCCACCATTATGGCTGTGCCCATCACTATGCCCGTCCCCTTCAGTATGGCCGTCCCGATCAACGTGACTGCTTTCGTCGTCCAGTTCGGCATGAGGGTGATCCTGATCTCCCTCGTGGGTGTGGCTGTGTTTCTTTATATCGACGTTTTCTGTGAGTCTCATCAGGGTTCGTACCCCAAGGTATACTAGTACACCTGCTGCCGCTATCTCGAACATCGTCGACACCGCTTCAGGAAGCTCTATACCCGACAGAAGGAACAGTATACCCACCGTCAGTATCACCGCGGAATGCCCGATACCCCAAGACGCTCCCACGTAGGCTGGGTTTCTGTCGTCCTCCCGAGTCAACGTAGATATCGCAGCCAGATGGTCCGCCTCGAAGGAGTGTTTCGCACCTATAACGGCACCCACGACAAGGGAAGAAAGGACGCTCATGTTTCATAAATGCCGTACCGTGGTAATAAAACCCATGAAACTGGTAAAAAAACCGTTTCTCCGTAACTTGAATGCCGTAACTACTGTCTCCGTATCCGGATTCCGGTAATCCGTTTTACAGTCAGGTATACGTTCTGTGGTAGTGGATGGTTTTTTGTATACATCCACCGGATATCCGGTTATGAGGACTATCGAATGGGACGACGATCGGGACTGCGTCGTGATGGTGGATCAGACGAAACTTCCCTCCGACGTCACTGAGTTCCGCGCCGAAACCGTGGACGAACTCGTGGAAAGCATAGAGATGCTGCGGGTCCGTGGCGCACCCGCTCTCGGTGCGGCTGGTGGTTTCGGCGTGGCGCTCGCCAGCAGGGAGATCGATCCGGAGATGTGCGACGGCTTCGAGGACTACGTTAAGGAACTCGATGAGCTTAGCGCCGAGATAGCGGACGCTCGGCCAACGGCCGTCAACCTTTCGCGGGAGGTCGACTCCATACTCGAAGCGGCTCTAGAGGAGGATTCGGTCGAAAAAGTCAGAGAGGTCGCTCTCCGTGAGGCGAAGGATCTCGCGGACAGGGACGTTGAGACCAACAAACGGATAGGTGAGAACGGAGCAGAACTCCTCGATGATGGAGACACGGTGATGACGCACTGTAACGCCGGGGCCCTCGCGACGGTCGATTGGGGAACCGCTCTCGGCGTGATATACAGCGCCCGGGAGGAGGGGAAGGACGTCGATGTCGTCGCCAACGAGACCCGTCCCCTCAACCAGGGCTCACGTATCACGGCGGTCGAACTTCTGGAACGTGACGTCCCCACGACCCTTATACCCGACAACGCCAGCGGTCTCTGTCTCCAGAAAGGAGAGGTCGACGCCGTCGTGGTGGGAGCCGACAGGATAGTGCTGGAGGGCGGTAAGAACGACGACGGCGCGATCTTCAACAAGATAGGGACATACAAACACGCCGTCTTAGCCAACAGACACGACGTACCCTTCGTGGTCGCCGCACCCACCAGCACCATAGATAGGGAGTCGAGTGCCGAGGAGGTCGAGATCGAGGAACGTGATGCGAGCGAACTCAGGGAGATATACGGAGAGAAGAACGCCCCCGAGGACCTCGACGTACACAACCCGGCTTTCGACGAAACACCGATGGAGTTCGTCGACTACGTCGTGACGGAGAACGGCGTGTTCCGTCCGCCGTTCGAGGAGAAAGACCTCATAGAGACGTTATAATATTGGCAGGACAACCCTGTTCTAGAACTACACAGTATAAACCGTTGTATCTCCGAACCGACCAAATATCTCAAAACCACCCTTATCTACCCCAACCGACCATATACCTCAAAACCACCCTTATCTACCCCAACCGACCTCATATCTACGAATCGGCCATGTATCCCAAAACGGCCGGTTCTATTACTCACGGCACGTGGTTTCGGCGAAGGCATAGTTCCCTTTCACATCCACAACTTCGACCTCGACTTCTCCCTGATCGGCGTGATCCTCGACTATTAATGTGTATCCCTCAACCTTTGCTATCCCATCGCCCTCGTCCCCCTCATCCACAACTTCAACCTCTAAGACGTCACCCCCACTCACCGGGGTGTCCAGGTAACCCTTCCCTATAATGTAGGTTTCGCTGCTTTCGTCCCTCGAAGCGTCGGGGGTGTATCCACGAACCCATTCGAACTCCCCCTCCACTTCCTCCCTGAACTCCTGTATCATGTCACCCTGGAACACCTTTACTAAGAAGTCGCCCCCCGGTTCACACAGTTCTTTCGCGGTATCGAGTGCGGTACGTGCAAGATGTACTGAGCGGGAGTGATCCAGGTTCCAGTCCCCCGAGACGTTGGGAGCCATGTCCGAGATTACGACGTCGGCGGAGTACATCGTTTCTTTCAGACGTTCCAGTGTAGACTCCTCGGTCAGGTCACCCCTAACGAACTTGACGTTGTCTATTGGCTCTATACTCTTGAAGTCGACTCCGTAGACATCACCGGCTCTCTCCTCCGCGACCTGAAGCCATCCACCGGGTGCGGCACCGAGATCCAGGACGGTGTCGTTTGCCCCAAATAGACCCACCTCGTCGTCTATCTGTTTTAACTTGTACGCTGACCGTGCGCGGTACCCTTCCTGCTTTGCTTTGTTGTAGTACTGATCTTTACGAGTCATAGATATCACCTCAAGTATATCATCCAGGGTAGCCTGGAGTTTTCGCCAAAGTACATGTTGGAAGTACGTTTGGAACAGGTACGTTTGGAACAGGTACGTTTGGAACCAATTATGTGTTGTATTAACATCCTTGGAGGTTTAACTACCGCGGTCCGCCCATTCCAGCACCTTTCTGTATAGCTCACGTGATTCGAGCGCCTCCCTGTCGCCCACGAGAACCAGCTTCTTCTTCGCACGCGTCAACGCGACGTTTAGTCTCCGGTGATCGTCGAACAACGGACCGTCCAGATCGCTGGTCGCGGTGAAGGAGAGCAAGATAACCTCCTTGCTGGAGCCCTGGAACCTGTCTACCGTATCGACGGCTACGTCGATGTCGAGAGCCTCCTGGATCTCTGACGCCTGAGCCCTGTACGGAGCTATCACCCCGACGTCTTCTTCGTCGACGCCCGAATCGATGAAACCCTCGACCAGCCTCTTTACCTCCTTCGCTTCCCGTGGATTCGAGTTTCCGACCTGTCTGCCGTCTACATCGACGAAACAGACCTGATCATCCGAAACATCGACGGCATCCCTATCGACACCGAGTTCACCGAGATGTTGCCGAGCCGTTTCGCCATCGGCGGGATAGACCTCACCGCCGTAGAACCTCTGGGACGAAAACGATTGTATACGTTGCGCCATCCTGTACTGCCTGTCGAGCTTTACGGCTGCGTCGGGATGTCTCCCGATTAGTGACTCGAACACCGACTCGACCTCAGTTCCCGCAACGGGAGGAAGCTGTCTATGGTCGCCGACAAGTACGTATCTGTCCGCTAAGTTGAGGGCGGCGAACGCCTGCGGATCCGTCAGCTGTGATGCCTCGTCCACCAGCGCCACGTCAAACTTTAACTCACGCATCAGTCTCGAACCACACGTAGAGGTCGTTGCCGCTACAACGTCGGCTTCACGCAAGGCCTCTAACTTCGACCTCAGTTGCGTTCCATCTCCCGCCCCGTCTGTAACCTCCTCAAGACGGAGATGCAGCATATCCTCCCTTATCCCGCTCTCGGTGCCCATACGGACAAGCTTCAGGTCGTCCTCGTCGAGAACCTCGTATATCTCCTCGACTGCGTTATCGACCGCGCGGTTGGTGAACGACGACAGCAGAACCTGCTGCCCCTCATCCATGAGCGCCTCGACCGCCTTGGCTATCGTATACGTCTTACCTGTACCGGGAGGTCCATGTATCAACGCCATGCCCTCCGAGTTGACGACCCGGTTCACGGCGGCGTTCTGGCTGGAGTTGTTACCGACGTACGTGCCCTCCATATCCCTGAACTCCGGTTCTTTCCGTCCGAAGAATACGTCCTTCTTCCTCTCGCCCGACTTCAGTAGAAAGTCGTGAAGGGCAGTCAACATCCTGTCCACCCCTATCTCGCTGGGATAGACATCGATCCTCTCGAAATCGGTATCGACCTCGCTCTTAAGAGTCATGGCCGATCCATTCTTCTCCAAGACCTTCACGACCTCACCCCGAACCGGATCGCCGTCGCTCGCCAGCACCCTGTTACCCTCACGTATCTTCGACGTCGCATCACGGGACTCAACCTCGACGAGATACCTGCCTTCGCCGTCAGGACGGACATCCTGGGTCTTTACCCGGGCGGCGCGGTCGTTCTCCACCCTCTCCTCAAGGCTAGATACATAGAGATCCCGGTATCTGTCGTGGACCTCGAGGCGTTCGTTCTCGACGAAGCCGTACTGCTCTTCGAAGTACTCCTGCTCCTCCTCCGGAATGCTCGCCGAAATTGAACCGGCTTTCGACTCCTGATCGAGACGCCCACTCACCACCATACAGGTATCTTTCTCGAAACAGGTGTGACAGTCGGCGTCGGCCTCGTAACCCGTCGGGACGTCGAGGTCGTGTTCGTACATCGCTATCTCGTTTCTCTTGCGGAGAACAAAGTCGAGCAACCCCTCGCCGACCGTGAAGTCCTTGGCGGGCGAGACGTCGACGTCCGGCGTGGCGTTCTTGGTGTATATAACGGTGCCGGTGTCGGGACAGAACTCCGCCAGGTTCTCGACACCACCCTCAAGACGTCTCTCCCCGATAAGGAGTGCGTACGCCGCCGCCTGGATCTTGTCCTGGAAGTATGGATCGCTGCGGGTGCTCTTACCCGTCTTTAGCTCCACCGGCCTGCCGCGTCGGAGGGCGTCACACCTCCCCTTGATTCCGAAGTTCCGGCTCATCAACGTCACTTCGCTCCTCCATCCGTCCTCCTCAAGAAGAGAGGTCTGGTTAAGCCATCCCTCTATAGCGGATGCGTGCTGCCTAACCTCATCGATGACCTCCGTCCGGGCTTTCCCGAGAAGATCAAGCTCCACTACCGAGTCCTCGACTCGCCGCTCGACAGACTCCTCGACATCGACGCCGTGGAGAAGATCGTCGAACACCTGATGTACGACAGTTCCCTTGACGACGGGGTAGTTGAGCGGCGTACCCGATATCTTGTTGAGGTAGTACATCCTGGGGCACTGGATCCAGGAACGGACGTCAGTGACGTCCACCACGTACTCCGGCTCCACAACCATCATTCCCGACAGATTATATCCGTGATCCGTTTCCTCGAGTTCGGTAAATCCGGCCTCCATACTTTCCCTCATGTACTCGACGTTCTCCGTCCAGTCACCCCATAGGGAGATATCGAATACTCCATCTTTCTCGGAAAAAACCTGTATCTCCGCGAGTTGCCTGTCGCCGTACCTCGTCGAAACCGACTCGACTTCCCCGACGTCGACTATCTCGCCACGTAGTTGCACTTTAACGCTGGTAAGCCAGCCACTCGAATAACGCTTACTTTCTCCAAAGCAACTCTATAGAAACCTCGCTCGAACAGTGTACCGTTCAATCTCCACCTTTTTTCCGCGGACCCTATATAACATCGGGGGACATAATTCAGGTAAAAACAATGAGCGACATTATTGCAGTAGTCGATGACGAGAAATGTAATCCGGACAGGTGCGACCACGAATGTATACGGTTCGACCCGCTCAACCGGTCACCGTCGGGACCCGAGGGATTCCATATCGACCCCGAGGTGGGGAAAGCACGCGTCAACGAGGCTGTCGTGATGGAGGGGCACCGGATAAGCGCCAACAAATGTCCGTTCGACGCCATAAAACTCGTCAACCTTGAGAAAGAGACGGGCGAAAAACTCCACCAGTACGGCGAGAACCAGTTCCGTCTCTACGGACTACCCGCACCGAAGGAGAACGAGGTTGTGGGTGTGCTTGGACGGAACGGTACCGGTAAGTCGACCGCACTCCAGATCCTCGCCGGTAAACTCAAACCCAACCTGGGGAGGTACGACGAGGATGTTCCGTGGAGCGAAGTCGTTAAAGCACATCGCGGCACCGAACTCCAGACCTACTTCGAACGTCTTGCCGACGACGAAATAGATCCCTCCTTCAAGGTTCAGAGGGTCGACGATGTCAAGAACTCTTTCTCCGGAAAAGTCGGCGAACTCCTTTCGGCGCTCGATGAACGCGGAAACGTCGAACGTCTCGTTGAGTCTCTCGACATGGAGGAGATTGAGAACAAGAACGTCGGCGACCTGTCGGGTGGAGAGATGCAGCGCGTCGCCGTCGCTGGATGCCTCTGCAGGGACGCCGACGTCTACCTGATCGACGAACCGTCGAGTTTCCTTGACGTCAAACAACGTCTGAATGTTGCACGCAACATCCGTCGGGAAACGATGGATGCCGAGGATGACCGGCGCGCCGTCGTGGTGGAGCATGACCTCGCGACACTCGACTTGATCGCGGACTACGTCCACGTCGCACACGGCGACCCCGGAGCCTACGGTATGATCTCGAACTCGATGTCGTCCCGTAACGGAATCAACCAGTACCTACAGGGATACCTGCAGAGCCACAACCTCCGTATAAGGAGCGAGAGCCTGACGTTCCACCGCGGAAGCGGGGAGGGCGCAAAAGGAGATGTCGCGCTAGAGTATCCCGACATGGAGAAGACCTATCCGGGATTCGACCTCGACGTGGAGGCGGGTGAGTTCCACGAAGGCGAGGTGCTTGGTGTCGTGGGTGAGAACGGTATCGGTAAAACGACTTTTGCGAAGATGCTGGCAGGCGAGACAGAGCCCGACGGGGGGCCGTTCGACGCACCCACCCGGATAGCTTACAAACCACAGCACCTGTCGGGCGGCAAAGGGATGGTGCGTTACGTCCTCGCCCGCGACATCGATATAGAGAACAAGGAGTTCAAGACACGGGTGGAGCAGCCGCTCGGGTTGGAGGAGTTGTACGAACGTGAGATGCCGGATCTGTCGGGGGGAGAGCTACAGAAGGTGGGGATCGCCGCCTGTCTCGGACGTGACGCCGACGTCTTTCTCCTCGACGAACCCAGCGCGTACCTGGACGTGGAAACCAGGATCAATCTCGCCAACAACCTCAGGAAGTTCGCCCGCGACACCGAGAAACCCGTCGTGGTTATAGATCACGACCTGGTTTTCCTAGACTACATAAGCGACCGCGTACTCGTGTTCGAGGGTGAGGCGGGCGTCGATGGACAGGCACGGCAGCCCGAACTCGTCTCTGAGGGATTCAACAGGTTCCTCGGGAAGCTCGACATCACATTCAGGAAAGACCCCGACACCGGACGTCCAAGGAGCAACAAACCAGGTTCACAGAAAGACCGGAAGCAGCGGAACGCAAACGAGTTCTACGAAAACTGAGGTTAAGGATGGTTTTTTCGCAGATATACCTGATGGTGACGGACCTTGAAAGATCGAGAGAGTTCTTCGAGGACGTCCTGGGGTTCGAGCCGGTATCCACCGGGAGTTCCAGCGTCGTCTACCGGGACGGCGGCGTCGAACTCAAGCTCCAGTCCGACTTTACCGAGGAAGAGTACGGGGCATTCAACCTCGAACCCCCTGGAGACAGGCGAGGCGCGGGATCTGTCTTCAACTTAGAAACCTCGGACCAGGAAGAACTGAATGGTTTTTTCGAGAGGATTCGGGATTCCGACGTGGGTGAGGCGGTGACGGAACCGATGGATGTCGACTGGTGCTACCGGATGTTTCTGGCGAGATCGCCGGACGGTTACATGTTCGAGGTATACTGTTGACCGGGATCTTAACCTGAAGCTCCCGTATCCCCAAATAGACTTCTTCTATCAAGACACTCTGTTATCAAGGACTGGTCAAAATCATTTGAAGATCAACGCACCTTCCTTGTCGTCCTCCGCCCTCTCTAACTCCGCGAAACCTTCCCTGAGTTCGTCGTACGACTCCTTTATCTGCTGTACGATCACCTTGGTGTCCGCAGTAGTCGCCATGAAGTTGGTGTCGCCGTTCCACCGCGGCACCACGTGGGTATGTATGTGATCGTCAATCGATCCGCCGCTTCCACTGCCGAGGTTTAGTCCGGTGTTGAAGCCGTCGGGTTCGAAGCTGCTTCGCAGGGCACGGAAGGTCCGTTGCTTCATTCTCGCGTGATCCAGGAGTTCCTCGTCGTCTAACTCGTCGTAGGAGCCGGTATGTCTGTCGGGGACGACCATCGCGTGTCCGGGGTTGTAGGGATGGCGATTCAGCATCACGTAGCTGTGGTTGCCACGAGCGACTACCAGGTTTTCCCTGTCTTCCTCCAAGTCTTCGTCCCGGAAGATACAGAATATACATCCGTCAGGTGTATCGATCTCCCTTCTCACCCACTCTATCCGCCACGGAGCAAATATTTCTTCCATATGGTATTTTATTTCATACCATACATATTTTAGTTACCGGAGGATCAACCGTTCGGAAAACTATGGTAGACGGTTCAAACGGCGGCAGGGACGACGCAGGGGGAGAAATCGAGATAGAGCGGCTGGAAGAGGAGTTCGATTCTTCGGGTACCGGGGCGTCCTTCGATGCTATCGTCAAGAAGTTCACGGAGCTAATTTCACTTCTATTTAAACAGCTTCTGTCTGAGGAGTTCGGAGCCACCGTCGACAAGATAAAGAGCGCGGGCAAGTACCTCAAGCTCGGTGCAATTCTGCTGGTTGTCGGCATCCTGATGCTCGGCGTCTTCATGATGGTATGGTTCTTCGTCGGCATCACGTATATAGCGACGAACACGATGTTACCTGAGGCAGTTGCGCCGTTTATCGTCGGTATCTTCGTCGGCATCGTCGTTACAATAATCTTCCGCGTCCTACGCTGAAACCACGTCGCCTTTACCGGATCTCGCAGGGAACTACCTTTCTCTCCGGACACCGTATCCAGGATTTAAACTGGTTTATCCGGAACCAACCATCCATATTCCAATCCTTACTTTTACCATCTCCCCCAGATTTAACTCGAACTTCGCCGTTTCTAGGTAGTAATATGGACAGCCGTATAAGAGAACACGCAAGTATACTCGTAAACTGGTGTACGGAGATAGAGTCCGACGACGACGTCCTCATCACTGCGAGCCCGGAGGCAGAGGATCTGGTGCTCGCTCTCCACGAGAAGATTGGGGAGAAAGGAGCGGAGCCTGTTACCCTTTATTCGCGGAGCGAGAACTCCCGCGCCTTCCTCAAAAACCACGACGGCGAGTTCCGTCTACCCGAACATAAGAAGGCGTTGTACGAGGAGACTGACGTCGCGATACGTATCAGGAGCGACCCCAACCAGATGGCGATGAATGACGTACCGGGAGAGTTGTTGGCGGAGAGAAGTAGGGTCAACCAGCCGTTACAGGAGATAATGCTGTCGAAACGGTGGTGTCTCACCCAGCATCCTACCGACTCCCACGCCCAGTTGGCGGAGATGTCGCTCGAGGAGTACAAAAACTTTGTCTACGGCGCGATCAACAGGGACTGGAGTGACGTTGAGGAGTACCAGCAGGAACTTACCGACAGGCTTGAGGATGCGTCGGAGGTCCGTATTTCGACGCCCGAGACAGAGATAGAGATGAGCGTGGAGGGTATGCACGCCGTCAACTCCTGCGGGAGACACAACATGCCTAGCGGAGAGGTATTTACGGCACCCGTCCCCACGTCGGTGGAGGGAGAGGTGCATTTCGACAAGCCGCTTGTCCACCAGGGACACGAGATAGAGGACGTAAGGATGGAGTTCGAGGACGGCGAGGTGTCCGAGTACAGCGCGGGGAGCGAGGAAGATGAGGAGGTTCTCAGCGATCTGCTCGAAACCGATGACGGCGCACGCCGCCTCGGCGAACTCGGCATAGGTACGAACCGCGAGATCGACCGTTTCACCCACAACATGCTTTTCGACGAAAAGATGGGGGACACTGTCCACATGGCTCTCGGTAGGGCGTACGACGAAAACGTCGGCGACGACAGGGAGAAGAACGGGAGCGCCGTCCACGTAGACATGATCACTTCAGTCGACGAAGGAAGGATCGAGTTCGACGGCGAAGTCGTACAACAGGACGGGGAGTTCGTCTGGGAGTAAGAAGTCCGCCGTCTACCTATGCCTTTATACCGGAACCGGATAAATACTTGAACCGTATACCCGAATCAGATCAAGATTAAGAGTTATCACTTGAACTGTCGAAACCCACTTAACGCAGTCTCGGTTACTTTTATATGTGTCACAGCAAGTCAGAAGGATAGTTCGGGACGGAGAGGTGAGGGGTGGTGATCCCGTCATAGAAGGCACCCGAATCACCTTGTTGGATATCTATATGCTGGTCGAAGAGAACAATCTAAACGCCGAGGAGGTTGTGAACCGTTATCCTCACCTCGATAAATCGGATATCTACCGTGCACTTACGTATTACTACGACCACCGTGATATGATGGAGGAGGTAAAAAGGGGGAGACACCAGGCCGAAGAAAAGGCTTTCGAGGACGGCAGTATGGAGAAATATACTGACCTGGGATGAGATGCCAGGAATATTAGATTCCAGTAAAGATACTGGTTGACGAAAACCTCTCCAGTCGAGTAGTGGATTCACTGGAATGGTATGGATAGTAAAGCAGTTTACTCACCATCCGTTCTCGACAACGGTGGAGACGACACGTCGATCGCTGAATATTCGGTTAATAACAGATACGCGTTACTGGGTAACGACAAAGATTTCTTGGATGCAGAAAGATATCCCGATATAAAGTATCTCTACTACCCCGACGACGATATTAATCCTGAAAAAGTGGTGGACGCCGTTATCCACGCAGTTAGTTACGTTAATAGCCTGAATGACTTACCAAGAACCACGTACTTAAAGATAGAGTAATCAACACGTTATCCGGATTCAGTTTAGACGGCGCACGTTACAAATATGGTTCCTGGACGTAGTTTTCGTTTCCGCGCCAGTCACCCTCTCCTGCGCCTTCCCAGAAGATCCAGTATAGCTCCCTCTCCGGACATTTGGATGCCTTCTCGACCATCTTCCCCTCCTTCAGGTCGGGTCCGAGCTTGTGTTCATGTCTACCGCCACAGATGGGACATGGATCGATGACCGCGCTTCTGCCTTTGCCTCGGCTATCGTCCTCCCGACCAACCTCGATTATCGGATCCGCAGATACCCGTTCCCGCGCCTCATCGAGTGTTTCTACTCCGTAGGTCTCCAGAACAGTCTCTATCCTCTCGGTCGGTAGATCCTCGATGTCAACCTTGCGCGAGTAGTCCGGCATAAATGGTGAGTTTCCGTAACAGTCTGGGTTTCCGTAACTGTCCTTCGGGGTTTCAGCTGTACTCTTCCCTCAGCTCCCTCGCCGCCGCCGACATGTTGACAAGTTTCTCGTACGCCACGTCGCGGGGCAGTAGTTTGACTCCGCAGTCGGGATTGACCCACATCTGTTCGGGGTCGATGACTTCCAGACCGCGTTCCAGGTACCCCTTTATCTCCTCCACGGACTCGACGTCTGTGTCGTGGACGTCGACGCATCCGAAGCCTATCTCTTTGGTGAACTCGTGTTCCTTGAAGTCCTCTAGCTGTGCGAAGTCGGTGTTCACGAACTCAAGAGAGAACTGATCTACGGGTATGTCGAGCATCCTGGGATAGATGGCGCCGTAGTCGCCGTAACATACATGCATGATGAGGCGTTCGACGTCGATATCCTCAACGACCTTCTCGGTGGCTTCGACGACGAGGTCGATGTCCTCGGGGCGGGTGGAGAGAGCGGGTTCGTCTATCTGTATGTATTCGGCACCCGCGTCCTCGAGTCTCTTGATTTCGTCGTTCACTATCTCGGCGAGACGCATGACTGCGTCCTTCTGGTCATCGTAGACCTCGTCGAAACTCCAGTCGTAGAGGGTGTAGGGACCCGTAATCGGTACCTTGACGGCGTGTCCCTCGTTCGCGACCTCTTCGGTGAAGTCGTACTCCTCCACGAGCATAGGGTCGGGGTCGCCGGGCTCCGTTTCTATGCTGGGTTTGTTGAAGTAGTTGTTACCCCAGACGCGGACGGGTCCGTTGAAGCTGTATCCCGGGATCCGTTCGGCGAAGTACTCGACCATCTCGTTGCGACGCATCTCGCCGTCGCTGAGCACGTCGATGTCGGCCCGTTCGTGTTCCTCCACTATGATCCTGCTGGCGTCGTCGAAAGCTTCCTCCATCCTGTCGTCGCTGAACTCGCCATCCTCGTGGAGACGTCTTACCTCGTTGAGCCATTTTGGTTTGGGGTAACTACCTATTATGCTGGTCGGGAATAACTTGTCGGTGGGGTCGGTTTTGTTGTCGGATTCCTTATGTTCGGACATTTACTTCACCTCCTGTATCGCGGTTCCAAGAACCTCTACCTTCTCCTTCATCACGGTCCATGGCAGGAAGTCGAGTCCCGCGTTCGGACCAACATGGAGCGTGCTCGGTTGACCGGCATCGAGAACCTCCTCGACTTCTTCCTCGATTCCTTCAGCCGTCTCCATCCTGGTGTTCCTGCTGTTCATGACGCCCGCTGAGAGTACTTCGGGTGCGCCGTACTCCTCGACGGCTTTCAGGTTCTCCTCCTTACCTTCCACCAGATCGAGACCAACTCCGTCTGCTACCTCTAACAGCGAGCCGTAGGCGTCGGCGATGTCGCCGAAGTAAGTCTGTATTATAACGTCGGCGTCGACGTCTTCTAACGCCCTGTCTATCCCGGTGACGGCTGCGTCGACGTTCACGCCTTCCTCGTTGACGCCCGTCAGCGAGGGTTCGTCGAGCTGTATAGTCTCAGCACCTTCGTCTACTAGGTTCCGAAGCTCGCGGTTTACGACCTCGGCGAAAGCCTCTACCACGTCTTTTTCGGAGTCGTACTGGTGGTTCTTGGAGAGACGTGCCAGGCTGTAGGGACCGGCCATCACGGGTTTGACTGTGCCGTCCGCGAGTTCCTCCGCCGATCTGTACTGTTCGAGAGTTATTTCGCCGTCGAAGTCGATGGAGTCCTGTATCTGTGGCTGTCTGTAGAAACGGTTGTTGTCGTAGAAACGTACGATACCACCCATCTCGATGCCCTCTATCCTGGTGGCGGGGAATGCCAGTATGTCGTCCCAGGACAGCTGTCCTTCTGCCGGTAGATCGATTCCGGCATCCTCCTGTATCGTCAGTACCTCTTCCCTTCCCTTCGTGAACTCATCCTCGACCTCCTTCTCGGCTTCGGCGTCGAGGTCGTGTTTCTGGTATCCTTCGACGTCCTTCAGGGTCTCTATGATGTAGTCGGGCCGCGGAAAGTAGCCCGCAGTGGTCGACTGTATATCGGTCATTACCTACCGTTGCATTCAGTCGTTTAAATATTGTTTTATATCGAGGCCCGCCGCAAAATTTGCCTTTTTACCAGGAAATGATAAAAGCGCCCTAAAGGCTTAAGGTCGTAGTTGAGTAAAGGTTTTTATAACGGACAAACATGTTTCGAAATTCAACCGCGGTATCCGTCATGGTGGTTACAGTGGCTTTGTCGATGGTTCTTCTGACGGCCTCACCCGTTTTCGGTCAGTCCAACAGCAAGGTTTCGCTGGGAGAAGAGATATCAGCTATAGTCGAGGAACAGAAAAACAGCCTAAAGTCCAACGTGGAGAACCAGGCGTTCCGGAATAAAATACAGAGTGGAGACGAGAACGAGGTTTCCGATGCTGTTAAGCAGAGGGTCGGCGAGTTGAGGAAAAGGTTAGACGAGCTGGAGAAGGAAACTGCTTCATCCGGCTCCGTCGGAATTAACTCGGCAGTCGACGCACGTTCAGTTAGCGAATCCGCCGAGGAAACACTCGCCAAACTCAGGGACATGGGTTTCTCATCCGATAAACAGGAGGTATCCCAGCTTGAAAAGGTAAAGAAAAAAGCCGAAAGTATTGCCGATAGAGGTAGAGTAGCAAAGGTACAGGCAACGGGTGATGGAGATTCCGGTAGTGACGAAGCCGCGTCGTCGGGTGACATACCTGTCGTGGTAAAGGACCAAGTTGAGAAGGAAGAGACCCCGGAAAAAAGAGAGGATGTGGAGGAGAACAGTCAGGATTCGGTCGGTGAACGTGGAGATAGATCCGAAAAGAGCACAGAAAGGAACGAAACAGGAGTTAAGGAATGGTCCAAAAACGGTACGCCGGACGGAAACTTATCGGCCGAAACGGACGGACCACCGAAGAGAGTTAAGGAGTATCTTAGAAACCATGGGGTGGAGGAGATACCCGACGAAAAGCCCAAGAACGCTTCACAGTGGTTCGAAAAACACGGTATCAACAGGTCGGAGATGAGGGAGAAGTTCGGGCCTCCGAAGGGAAGGTTCGGTAATGCATCTTCACCTGATATTCAGCACGACTTCCCGGAGGATATACCCGAAAAGGTTAAGGAGAGAATCAGGAAGAAATCCAGGAACATGTCTGGTGAAGGTAGTTTCAGCATTGAGGTAGAGGGATCCCGGAACGGTTCCATGTGGGGAGAAGAGCCACCCGAGAAGTTCATGGAAAACGGAAGTTTCAGTCCGCCGGAAAACTTTTCGCCGCCAGAAGGCAGGGCTGGAGAGTTCGAGCCACCGGAAGGAATGGAACCACCAGAAAACTACACCCCACCCGAAGGAATGGAACCACCAGAAAACTACACCCCACCCGAAGGAATGGAACCACCAG
>JBDGRN010000122.1:16285-33268 GCA_042218125.1 Halobacteria archaeon
AAAACTTTAGCCCATCCCAGGGATCACCGGAAAACTTCGAGCCACCAGAAAACTACACACCACCTGAAGGAATGGAGCATCCTGAAGAAAAGGAACCGCCAAAAGGATTCGAACCTCCCGAAAACTACAGCCCACCAGAAAGAACCGACCACCCAGAAAGAATGGAACCACCAGAGGATTTCGAACCACCAGAAAACTACACCCCACCCGAAGGAATGGAACCACCAGAGGATTTCGAACCACCAGAAAACTACACCCGTGACGAGGACCGATCCGGTCCAAGATATGACCCATCTTCAGGCCCCACCGCGGATGGACAGGTACGTCCATCGGAAAGAGGTCCGGAGGAACGACCACCGGAGGACGTCAAGGAACGTCCAGACTCCGGAGCGGATATTCCCGAAGACGCAGGTGAGGACCCCCGCCGGTAACGGATATAAAAAACTCTGACGTGGCTACCGGAACTACCGGCTTTTCTGAGAATGTCGAGTTAGTGGAAAAAGTTTAGCTTATTCATGAACTGGTATACATATTGAGGAAAACCGTGCCTAACAGAGGAACAGTGTAACTCATACAGGAACAGTGTAACAGGTGTACCGCAGTATTGTCGAAACATCCTTGAGTCCACCGTCACTCTAAATCATATATCTGATGTCGGATATGCTCAGGAGTTACGTCGATTATAAGTTGAGCGTGGCGTACGTCGGGACGGTAGTCAAGTTTCTGGGTATAACACCATTATTCCCACTTGTTCTGGCTCTCTATTACGGTGAAAGTTTAGTACCGTTCGCCGCCGCCAGTATCGTTATGGTCGTCCTGGGATGGCTAATGGAGCAGCTAGACACGGGGGGAGAACTCGGCAACCGTGAGGGTTTTCTCCTGGTGAGTCTTTCGTGGTTAATCGTTCCTATGGTTGGCATGGTACCGTACCTCGTCGCCGGTACAGGTACCGTCGCCGAACCCATCAATGCGATGTTCGAAAGCATGAGCGGGTTCACGACAACCGGAGCGACGGTACTTGGTGAGATATCGTACGAAAGGCACGGCCGAGCGATGTTGATGTGGCGTCAGGTTACGCAGTGGCTGGGAGGTATGGGTATACTTGTCCTTATGGTCGCCATTCTACCCCAGCTTTCCGTCGGAGGTGCTCAGGTAATCAAGGAGGAGTCCCCCGGTCTTTCTCTAACGAAACTGACGCCCCGTATACAGGAGACGGCACGTGCACTCTGGGGAATATATGCCGGATTCACCGTACTCGCGGTGATGGCTTACTACGGCGTCCATCTCGCGGGAGCAGCACCCGAGATGGATCTCTACAACGCTGTTGCTCATGCATTTACGACGATGCCAACTGGTGGTTTCTCGCCGCAGGCAAGGAGTATCGAGGCTTTTACGCCGGCAGTCCAGTAGATCGTCGTACCATTCATGGTAGTGGGGGGCATGAACTTCGCCCTGTTCTGGTACGTACTTAAAGGAGATCCACTCCGGCTTTTCAGAAACAACGAGTTCCGTCCCTATATATACGCGATAGCCGTATTCGGAACGGTTATTTCCGCGGCACTCTATCTTGGTTTCGGACTTGCCGAGGTTCCGGGTAACGTCGGTATACTCCCCGGGAATCTCGAAAACTCGCTCAGACAGGGGTTTTTCCAGGTGATCTCTATCGTAACCACCACGGGTTACGCCAGCATGGACTTCAACACCTGGGATCCATCTACCAAAACTATACTCCTTTTCGCCTACTTCCTTGGTGGATCGGCTGGCACCGCCGCCGGATCGATCAAGATCGTTAGATGGGTTATCGTAAAGAAGTCCATCACTCGATCCCTCTTCAAATCAGTCCATCCCGAATCGGTCAGGCCGGTACGTTTCGACGGTGAAGCCATCGACGACAGTACTGTCCAGGAGGTATTCACCTTCATAATGATATTTGTAGGGATATTTGGCGTATCCTCAGTCTTCCTCTACCTGGACAGTTACAGAACATCCGCCGTAGCAATG
Organism: Halobacteria archaeon; assembly: GCA_042218125.1. Lineage (GTDB taxonomy): Archaea > Halobacteriota > Halobacteria > Halobacteriales > Halorutilaceae > JBDGRN01. The sequence goes on from JBDGRN010000122.1 coordinate 18,287, forward strand.
TCGACAGTAGAAGCGATGAGCGTATCCATCGCAACCCTCGGGAACATCGGACCGGGATTCGGTATAGTAGGCCCGATGAACAGCTTCCTGCCGTTCTCCAACGCCTCCAAAATATACATGGTATTCCTGATGTGGATTGGTCGCCTGGAGATACTGTCGGTTCTCGTAATACTCACGCCGTCTTTTTGGAAACGTTAACCGACACGGTCTGCAGATATTACAAAACTACTGTGTTCGACTTACCCGAACCAACGAGATCGACCAATACCAGTCACGAGAACTACTGTAACCGACCGTCCTTGGCCCGTTAAATACGTTGAAGAACGTTAATCCAGGATTTACGCAAAAGTATGATTAGAGGTAATTAGGTGGTGGTTAACTGACAAAAAGCATATACAAACCCTGGTATTCGTTTGAGTGACTCGGTATTTTCACGATCCTGGGATACTGTTCACAATCAACTGGACCACGTTATAGCTGATTTAGCTGCGCGCCGTTTCTTCCGATGTAACCACTCTCGACGTGGTTTGGGTGTTCGAGGTACACGTTTATCGGACGAAATACCATTTTTCAACACCTAATGAGGTTTTATATTTTAGTTATTAGAAAGCTGTATTAATCGATTAAACTGCTTTGTAAAGAATATAAAAGTGTTAAAAAGTTTGATGAATGATATAAATTCCCGTAATACTGTGTGAAGGGTCTCGGGGGTATAACAGTCACCCACCCCTAGGGGAAGATGGAGATAGAGATGAAACACAGCAAAATAAAGGTGGCATCCGTCGCGGTGGTCTTGACGGTGGCACTAACGTTAGCCGCAGGAGGAGTCGCCGCGGCGCCAAATAACCAAGTAGAGCAACAAGAGAACAACGCGTCAGATGAAAACGATAGCTCCGACGTAGACGAATCGATGGAAAACAACAGCGGTGCCGAGGACATGGATAAGGAGGACGACGCCAGTACCAAGGAAGATGAGGCTATGAAGGACAACATCACCGAGCCTCAGGGACTGGCTTTCGGTCAACAGATAGCGGTGATAGTTTCGGGACAGCAGAGCAGGTTAAAGAACGGTGTGGAGGACGAGTCCCTCGACATGCAGCTAAGGAGAGGTAACGCTACCGATGCCGTACAGGAACGTCTCGAGACGCTTAAAGACAATATAGAGGAGTTAAAGGAAAAGAAGAAGGAACTCAAGCGGAAGTTGAAGAAAGGTAAGATATCCAGGGAAAGATACCAGGGTGAAAAAACCCGTGTCGCCGCCCAGGCGGAGGTAATGAACGAGTCCGCCAGCAGCCTCAACAAAAAGGTCAAGGGACTAAACCGGGCGGAGAAAAACGGAGTGAACGTGACGGCGATACGTATGCTGAAAAACCACGCCAGCAACATGACGGGACATCAGGTGTCGAAGTTAGCGCGTTCGATAGCAGGTCCCCCCGGGTTCGTCAAGGACATGAAGGCCGATAAAGGCGTTCGCGGACCTCCAGAAAACGTACCGGTCGGTCCGGAAAGAGCACCTGGAAGAAACGGTAAAAAGGGTAACTCCGGCGATAGCCCCGGTGACGACGCCAGGACCGAAAGTCCCGGCAAGACTCCCGGAAACTCCCCCGGCGGTATAGATGGTACCCCGACGGAACCCAACGGTTCGGACGATAACAGGGTCGGGACGGGAGAGTCGGGAGATGCCAAGGATAAGGGAAACGGCGAAAAGAAAGCAGGAGAAAAGAGAAAAACCAGAAAAGACAGTGAAAACAAAGAAAGTGAGAATAACAAAAAGCCCCAGTCTAACCCCGGAATGGGGCAGGGCGGGGGACTCTAAAAGGTGAGTCTTTATCTCCAAGCTAAAGAGAATAGCAGCCGTCCTTTCAATCAACTTCACCGTATTTACAGTGGTGTTGATGTTCCTGAACGTCTTCGTAGCGGGAGTGGTGGTATGGATAACCATGACGTTCACGGGAACCCTGGCGGTGATGGATCAGAAAAGCCATCAGGTATAACAACCTGAAGATAGTTCAATAACTTAAATCACAGATTCACTGATATATGATTTCAAAACCATCTACACGTAGAAAAGGTGCGGTAATAGTTATGTTGTTGGTTGCTCTGGCGATGGTCACCCCCGTACAGGCGGCGGAGACAGGTACATCGATAGACATCGAAGTCCAAGAGAACGGTGACGCCGACGTTAAGATAGAAAATACGGTAGGGTTCAGCGGCAAATCCGAACGCCAGGCGTTCGCCAGCATATCCAACAACAGCACCAAGGTCCGAAAACTCGCCAGTTCCACCGCATCGAGGTTCAGGAAGTTTCTGAACAGAGCCTCAGACCAGGTTGACAGAAACATGACGATAGAGGACGTCACAGCGAGTACAGGAACTAAGGGAGATCTGGGCGTGTTGATCGTCAAGTTCACCTGGACGAACTTCGCCCAGGACACTACCGCCGACAAGGTAACCGTGGGTGACGTCTTCGAGGGTGGATTCAGTCTCGAGGAGGACCAGTCGTTACTTCTCGGTGGCCCGTATCCGGAGGTAAGTACCAACAGCGAAAACGGAACGGTTTCGGGAAGTACGGTCGAATGGAAGGGACCGGCGACGGTTAACGAAAACCTCACCGTGACATACATGACTCAGGATGCATCAGACTCCGGAACTGAGAAGGGAAACGGTTCCGAGTCCGGCGGTGACAGTGGCTCTGGCTCGGGGGGTAACGGACAGCCTGGCATGTCGATTGTTGCCATGTTCGTAGCACTCGCTGCCGTAGCCTTAATCAGTTACAGGAAGAGATAGAGATCCGGAGATGTAAAACTATAGACGGACCGGAGTTCCTTTTTCTTTCAGGTACTTCTTGACTTCGTCTACAGTGAACTCGTCGAAATGGAATATTGAGGCGGCGAGTGCCGCGCTCGCCTCCGTTTCGTCGAAAACCTCCTGCATATGTCCGGGGTTTCCGGCGCCACCGCTGGCGATCACGGGTATCGATACGGCTTCGCTCACCGCTTTCGTCAGGGGAAGGTCGTAGCCGTCCTTGGTTCCGTCCCCCGCCATACTGGTAAGCAGGATCTCTCCTGCACCCCTCTCCTCGACCTCACGTGCCCACTCGACGGCGTCTATCCCTGTCGGCTCCCTGCCGCCGTATATAACGACTTCGAACCAGGCGTCCTCACCATCGACGTCGTAGACGTTCTCCCCACCTTCCAGGTCGTAGTTCCTTCGGGCGTCTATCGCTATTACCGTGCACTGTGCACCGAACATCTCCGCCGCCCTCTCCACCAGTTCCGGGTTCTCGACTGCACCGGTGTTCATGGTGGTTTTGTCTGCACCAGCCCTCAAGGTCTCACGTATATCTTCGGTCGAAGATATCCCTCCCCCGACCGTGAGAGGTATGAACACCTCGTCCGCCGTACTCCTGACGACATCCAGCATTGTCTCCCGTCCGTGTGCGCTTGCCGTAATATCCAGAAAGACGAGTTCGTCCGCGCCCATCTCGTCGTACTTTTCGGCAAGTTCGACGGGATCGCCCGCGTACCTGAGTTCCTCGAACTGCTCTCCCTTGACGACGTCGGGTTCGCCGTCGTCGTCCAACGTGACGTCGAGACAGGGTATCACGCGTTTCGCAAGCATCAGTTAGGGATACAAAACAGGTGTTGGTATAAAACCGGGACGGTTCACGTCCGGGAGTTAACACTCTACCGTCAGTATATTCAATAAGTATAAAAATTAAAAAACCACGTAAAAACTAGTTTTCGTCCCGGGATTCCGGACGGCTACCCTTAGGTGGTTTAGGTTTATTCTGCTACGCCGTTTTTACAGTAGTCCGGCCTTCTGTAGGAGCATGAAGTCGTCGGTGTCGAGCGTCTCTCCTTCCTTGAACTTAGCGTATACTTCCTCGGCTTCCTTCTTCGCCTGTTCCTTCTTCTCCTCCCTCTCCTGCTCGCGTTCGCTCTTCTCCTGTTTGTCGATCTTGCGGAGTCTCTTCTGGACCTCGACGAAGTTCTCGTGCATTTCGTCGGCGGCTTCCTGTACGGAGACGAACTCCTCGTGTACCTCGTCGGCTCTGTCACGTACCTCGTCGGCTTTCCGGAACGCCTCGATCATCTTGTCGTGGTGTTCCTGTGCCTGGTCCGCGATGTCTATGACTTTCTCGTGGAACTCGCTCGCTTTCTCACGTGCCTCTTCCGCTTCCTCGACCTTCTCCTGTATGTCCTGGTTGTTGTCGAGCTTGTCCTTCTTCTGGTTGTACTTCTTCCGTAGTTCGTTTATCTCGTCTATTATCTCCTGTTCCTCGTCGGGTTCGAGAACCTCGGTCTGTTGCTTGAACTCGAGTTCCTCTATCTCGTTCTCGAGCTTCTCGAGCGATTCGTCGTCCTCGAGCTTAAGCTCCTCTTTCTCGTCCTCGACCTTTGAGAACAGTTTGTTTGCTTCGGCGTTGAGTTCGTCGCGTTTGTCCTTGAGCTCTTGAACCTTTTCGTTGAGTTTGTCCCTGCGCTCACGGTGCTGTTGAGCGACGTCCACGATCTCACGTGTCTTGTCGTTGAGTTCGTTTCTCTTACCTGCCTTCTCGCTGGCCTGTGAGTTAAGTTCGTTCCTTCTATCACGAAGCTTACCCGCCAGTTCGATCAACGCTTCTTTGTCTTTATCTTCCAGATCCTCTGCCTCTATCTTGAGTTCTTGTGCGATCTCTACCATTGTTTATTCACCCTATGCCTTAGATAGGTTCCTGAAGGAATCCGTCCGGATGCAGAAATGAATATAGGCCGTTCTATACAAAGCCGTTGTTTACAGCGTAACCGTAGACTGATAAAACGAACCTTGTTCATTAGTCTATACCGCCGGACGAATCTGCCCTCTTAATAACTTCTAACGCCAGTAGTCCGTTTAAAGGTTACGTATAAACTCCGGTGTGGAAACCGTTAACAAGCACCGAAAAACCGCCAGATATGTTAAAAACCCATCTCTTGGACTTACAGCTTTGGTAAAGAAAGGGATATCCGTAGATAAACCCCGACATGTATCCTTCCCCCGCATGTATCCTTCCACTGGTAAAAACGACTGCACTGACTTCCTACAAGATGGTTATACGGTTCCCTCCACAACTATCTACACACACCATACACAATCATCCACACTCACCCTGTAGACTCTACACAGCTACACCATACACAATCACCTACTATCTCCATACACCAAATACAATCATCTAACAATACAACCAATATAACAAAAATACAGTACTTAAGTCAGAGGTAGCTATTCTTCCTCGATAACTTCCACAAAGGTCTCAAGGGCCCTGTTCTGGGCTACCTCGCCCTGGGTTACCCAGTGCATAGCGTAGTCGAGCATGTTGTCGAAGATATCGGGTTTGCATCCCGCTGCCTGAGGATGACCTCCCCCACCCATCTTTTCCGCGACGACGTGGCATTTCTCGAAACCCTCGCTTCCCCGTATAGACATACCGCCCTCGGGCTTTACGACCGTTACTGCGTCGGCTCCCCGTTCCCTCAGATCCTCCGCGACCTCGTTCTGACTGCACCGTCCGTAGGTCTGTGCGAGACGGATGTCACCGATCTCCTCGAATCTAACTCGGTTGACCGCAAGTTCGACGAGCCTGTCTTTCTCTCTCCGTTTACGTTCCAGGAGACCTTTGCATCCGTCGCTAACGTCCGCACCGTTCTCCTCTATCTCCGAAACGTACTCCTCGGTATCCATAAACTGGGAGAGATCCGCCAGATCTTTGCTCCGGTCGTCATCGTTGATCCAGAGGTCGTGGTCACGCGTCACAGTTACCAGTTCCCGTATGTAGTCGGGAAACTCGTATCCCTCGTCCTCCAGTTCCTGGAGAGTAACATCGGCTGCACATACCTCGTCGCTCTCACCCACAACCAGATCGACACCGAGTGCATCCAACGCGTCTAAAGTCTCTTCCCTCCACTGGTGGTGGTCGTACCAGTGTAGACCGCTGGTTTTGCCTGCGAGGTACTCCAGCGGGGACGCCACCGCCTTGTTCACGGCGTCGAGACAGAGGTCGACGACGTAAACCTCTGCGTCCTCGTCGACGTGTTTAGCGAGCATGTCTACCGACTTGTAGAGGTCGTTAGGACTCGTGGTTACGTATTCGAAATCATCCTCCGGAAAAGCTATCTTCCCCAAAACGGCTGCCGCGAGTCCATCGGCGTCACCGTCAACCAGCATTACGTACTTCTTACCCGCCAGATACTCCGCGAACTGGGAAGTCTGGGCATCTTCGCGCATCGAATCCAGCCTGAAAAAACCCTTTTTCGGCAACAGAGACCTCTCCTCCAACGTTAGCTTGCTGTCGTCAATTAACGCATCATCCAAGACGAATCACCTACGATTAGTTTCTCTACACAAACATAGAAACCATCACGTTTATCTCTATCCCTCGTACCCGGACTCGGCAACGGAAAAGAGTGACACCGTGGTCTTGAAACCAAACTGATTAACCACGTTATCCGAAACTTCAGTAAGTTTGGATTTCAGTAACGAACCAGGTCTAGCGTGCCCTGAAGTAGAGGACTGCGAGGAGTGCAGTCACAGATACGGCAAAACCAAATCCTGGCTGTCCGTTTCCACCCTTATCTCCCCCTCCACCACTGTCGGTTGAACCGTTCGTGCCGTTGGCGCCAGTGGCCCCGCTACCACCGTCTGTTTCGGCTTCTCCACCGCCTCCTTCAACCCTCACCTTTCCTACAGAATAGTTGTTAACAGATATTTCGTAGACACCTATCTCGCCTATAGAACCGGTTAGTTTGGCGGTTTTGTTGGTTTTAGCGGGAACAGAGATCGAATCTCTCGTAATCACTCCTTCGCCGGAGGTTACCTCGACATCGTAGTTCCCGTCCCTGAGACCCACATTCCTGACATCCAGGTTAATACCGAACTCCTTGTTTACACCAACGGTTCCACCCGCAAGTTCCGCGGAAGTTATCTCGAACTGGGGTTTCTCGGAACCAATCACGAAGTCCCCGTACATGCTGGAATCCGCCCTGAACTTGAGTCCGGTGTTGGTTTTCTCGAGGAAGGTCGAGTTTATCTCGGTCCATGAACTGGATTTTTTCCTGTAAACCACCACGTTGTCTTTGGTGGCGTTCGGATTCTTGTCTTTCGATACCTCGAACTCGTAACGGAGTTCGTTAACTTCATCGTTCTTCGCTCCTTTGGGTTTGAAAACAGCCCGTGACATTGCCGCGACACCATCCTTGTCGAACTCCTCCGGCTCCAGGAGTTTTATATCGAGGGTAAAGCTCCTCTGATCCGAACCCAGGATACGTACCCTGTCGAGTTTAACCCCGACGACGTCCCCCATCGCTATCTTCTTCTCCATTTCGAAGCTGTAGTCGTCTCCCAGGTTGTTGAGAGTGACCTCGATTTCGCTGCCCGACTGCTTGAACTGTCTGTCTATACCTCCGTTGCTCTGAGCCGTAACGGCAACGGAACCCAGAACCACCAACGCCAGAAACACGAATACCGGTTTGTTTAGTTTCACGAAACCATTTAGATGAGTCTTGTATATAAAATTGAAGCATGATATAAGTAATGTAAAATAGGCCTTACACCAGCTAATTTCTATCAAACCAGCTAATTCGTATCAATAATATAATCTGGATTGCTTCTACCGTCTGTAAATTATAAAAAGCGGACGTCCGGGTTGCCCATCTCTGGCAGACAGGGTAACCCGGTCGCCTCCTCAGCCCCGCGACCCTGCGAGCGACGGATGTCGACGGGTCGGATGCTCGCTTCCGCGCCTGACCGGTTCTCCGCCGTTAAGCCGCAGGAACGTCCCTCCGGACGTCCCCCACGACACCTCCGGCCCCGCCGGACGAGGCGTCGACGTTGGCTTCCAGGGCCTACCTGCCATCGAAGGACTTCCCGAAATTATCGCCCCCGCTAAAGACGGTTTCGCGGTGGAGGTGGCGCCTACCCACCCGGGCTAGTCCGCTTTCACTAGTAAAATCACTCGAAGGAAAAACGTTGCGGTGTCCCGCCGAAACCTGTACCTATCGGCGTGAGAAACCAAGCATTTTTACTTAAACTTCAGAAACCCCCATCGGTGCCGGTTGAGGCCCCGAATTCGTTCTATCCTGAAAACCTTCTCGCTGCAGCTACCGCAGCCAGTAATGAGGCCATAGCCAGAACAATCCCGAAGCCCGGCTGTCCCTGATCTCCGGTATCATTCGAGGCAGAGGCGTTTGTCTGTGAGGCGTTATCTTCACCAGTACCTTCACCGGTATCGGTGCCGGAATCGGAGCCTGTTTGATCCTGACTTTCTTCCGTGACCATGAGGTTACCGGCTGATAAGTCATCCACCTTGATACTGTATGCACCTGAACTGTCGAAGCTATGTCTGAATTTCACCTGACGAGTTTCGTCGGGGCCCAGGCTTACGGTTTTCTCGTCCACGACTTTTCCGTTGGACTTGAGTTCTACCTTCCTGTCTATGGATTTCTGGCCCTTGTTTGCAAGATCCGTCGTCACAGTCACGTCCTCACCCACAGATACTGAGTCGCTAGAGAGGCTAGGGTTGCTCATTTTGATGGAGGATACGGTGTAGCCGAAAGCGAGTTTACTGAAACTATCCATCTTGGCCTTGAAGCTGTAGAGGCTTTCAGGTCCGTCACGATCCTGAAGCTCGACCTGGCTCCATCCTGTCGCGGTCTTCTTGTAAAGAACAATATCACTCTTCGTCGTGTTTTTATCTATCTTGTCAGGGTTAATATCGAAGTTCATGTAGACGTCCTTCACTCCGTCTTTCGCGATATCGGTAGTCGAAATGCTCAAGGTTGATATAACGTGTACACCCCGGACGTTCTGGTCTGTAGCCATCATGTTCAGTAGTAGTTTAAAGCTCTGGCTTTCCGCATCCAATATCTCGAACTCCTTTATGTTAACACCGAACCTCTTCTCCACCGGCAGTTGTTTCCCCATATTGATCTTGAAGTCCTCGTTGGCGTCGTTTACCGTGATCTCTATTCTCCCGCCTGAGAGATTATGTTTCTCTATTTGGGGCTTCGCCAGTACGGGCGACGAGATCAAAAGGACTGTAACCATAACCACACCTATTACCCTGAGTTTTCTTGACATAGATGAAGTTTTAACGTCGTTCTCACATTAATCTATGCACGAGATGGTGGTAACGCTCCTGACAGACTTCGACGATTTCTATGTTGGCGCCATGAAGGGCGTGCTTCACGGGATAACGGATGCCGAGGTCGTAGATATCTACCACGACCTACCGCGTCAGGATGTAAGGTCCGCGGCATTCGCGCTGCTGAACACCGCACCCTGGTTCCCCGACGGTTCGGTACACTGTATCGTAGTTGACCCAGGCGTCGGTACAGACAGGAAAGCCGTAGCGGTCGTTGTCGACGGTGGACGGCAGACTATAGTAGCACCAGACAACGGCGTTGCGTTACCGGCGGCGAGAAAAATGGGGGAGTACGAGGTGCACGAGGTACGTTACGAGTCTCCCGAATCGAGTACTTTCCACGGCAGGGACGTCTTTGCTCCCGCGGCGGCGGAGATTGCCGAAGGAAAACCAGTCTACGAGGAGGAACCCATTGATGATTACGTCGATCTGGAGTTCGGAACAGCGATTAGAACCTCATCGGGGTTCTCCGCCGAGGTGCTATACGTCGACAGTTTCGGAAACGCCGTAACCAACCTGGAAGGTGGGAGACTCCTCGAAGCCGCGGATTTCGGAGAAACGTTAAGGGTGAACGGTCGCGAGATCCCCTTTCAGGACACCTACGCACGCGTTGACGAGGGCGGGTTGCTGGGTACGATCGGTAGCCACGACAACTTCGAGGTTAGCGTCAACCGTGGAAGCGCGACTGAACTGATGGATATAGATACCGAAGACCGTCTCGAAATAGAGGTTTAATTTCTATCGAGTTTAAGATAGCTTTTCTGTAAGCTCCAGTACCTCGTCCACCGACGAAACCTTCTGTACCCCACTCACGTCGTGGGTTTCTAACCCAAGAACGGGTTTTCCCGCGTCGAGCGCGAGAGCTATCTCGGACAGGGTACCGGTTCCGCCGTCTACCGCCACTACGACGTCCCCGTTCTCCACCACAAGGACGTTCCTCATGTTACCGAGTCCGGTGGTGACGACAGTATCTACGTAGGGGTTCGCGGAGTTCGTCGACCTGCCCGGGAGTATGCCGACAGTCTTTCCATCGGTCCCGTTACAACCTTTACATACCGCCTCCATCACTCCTCCTCGTCCACCGCAAAAAATCAGGCCTCCACGTCTACCGAGCCTCTCTCCCAGTTCCTCGGCGGCAGTGTATATCTCGTCCTTTACCGATCCTCCGCCGATTACTGAAACTCTCATACTGGAGTTTTACGGAGGGGTACTGTTTATCCGTTCTCAAATACCCTACCTACGAACTAATCTACTGGACACCCGTTTTCAAATCACCCTACCTACGAACTAATCTACTGGACATACGTTCTTTACTGCACGAACTACAACCAAAACTACCTGACATACGTTCTTTACTGCACGAACTACAACCAAAACTACCTGACATACGTTCTCGAGTAACCGACCATCGGTCCCCAGTAAATTGCGGTTGACTTAAATTGTCGGCTCTGTAACACATTACCATCCCCATGAATGTTGGTGACTACGTAATTGATAGGGAAGTCGAAGACTCGAACGCCGCGGTGGTAATTTTAACCCCCGATATGTCCATCGACGAATGGGACGTTACGGACGACGAGACTGTGGCCGACCACAACCCTGACTACGGCGAGGGCGACGACGTAGTCATAGTGGCTTTCGTCGAAGACCTCGACGAATGGTGGAGTGACTGGAGGGAGTTCGAAGAGACCGAGCTCTTTGACAAGATGGTGGAGGAAGGACACAAGTTCTACGCCTTCCCGAGGAGCCGCCTAAAAGAGGTGGACGAGAGCTATATGATATCCAACCTGGATCTAATCGCTGAACAGCTAGAAGAAGCCGGGTACACGGACTACGACATGGAGGACGACCACGTAATGGTGGAGAAGTTCGGAGAGTACCGGATTTACGAGGACGGTACGTTGGAAGGTGAGGGTTCCCTCAGAACACAGCTTGAGAAGGTTGTCCAGAAGGTCGACTTAGAGGACTGAGTTCCTCCAGGTAAAACACCGATTGTTCGGTGTACTTCGGTTAAAAATTTTAACGTTAAACACGTTTCTTCCGCTGAACGGTTCCTAATACCAACGATTTACAGCTCTTTTCAGTCCTGTACTCTCGAGTACTCGCCCACGATTGACTCCTCGATATCGATACCGTTTACTCTGGCACAGGTATCTATAACCGTGTCATCGACCTCGGCTTCCTCGACCTCCGCCTCAGGAAATATGATACTGTTCCCTATCTCTGAATCCTCCACGACTGCGTCCTCCATAACGTAACTTCCGTCACCGAGTTCCGAACCCTCCACGACTGCGTCCTCGTGTACGTATGTTTCTGAATCCATCATCTCCCTGTTGGCATCGAGGTAGCTGTCGGGAGTTCCTATGTCGTACCAGACGCCGTCGAACACGTAGCTGTGGACGCTGTTTCGGTTCTGAAGCCATTCTATGAAGAATCCTGGTGCGTCCGGGTTGTTGTCGCCCTCCAGGTACTCTGTAATCAGGTCGAGTGTATCGGCGGGGAAGACATAGCACGCTATCGAAACCAGTGTGCTGTCCGGGTTATCGGGTTTCTCCTGGAAATCCACTACCTCGCCGCCATCGACGTTGACGAGACCGTACTGTTTGGCTTTCTCCCGTGATTCGACGTCGTATGCGGCGATTGTGGGTTCTTCTCTTTCTTGGTAGCTCTCCAGGAAGTCGGGTATTCCGAACGAGAAGAGGTTGTCTCCCGCTACGACCAGGAGGTCCTCGTCTATCGACTCTCTCCTAATTAGCTGTTCGAGGGCACCGATGGTACCGAACTTTTCGTCCTCCGCCGTGGTTTCCTCGATTGCGGGTATCGTTTTCACGAATCCGTTTGCTTCTATATACTCCTCGAAATCCTCTTCGAACCTCTTGTTCGTGCTGACGTAAACCTCCTCTATAACGTCGAGTTCCTCCAGGGGACGTATTATATGGTCAATAATAGGAGTCCCCCCAACCGGAAGCAGCGGTTTAGCCCTGTTCTTCGTTATCGGCCAGAGACGCGTCGCGTATCCTCCGGCTAGCACTACGGCTTTCATTGTCGGTAGTTTAGAATTATCACACCTTTATTTTTCGGATATGGTACGTATAAATAGGCAAATTCTGCCTCTAAACCAAGAAGCTTTTAATTGTGACCTTCCAAGAAGGACATAATGAGGATGATATGATGCAAAAGAGAGAACAAAAAAACGATATCCACAAGCTAGTGGGCAACGACTCGTTGAGAAAACTGAGGATGGACGGACCACAGACCGGAGACAGTATCCCCGGTAGGATTCCCGCAGAAATACGTCACAGCTACGTCGGCGTACTGGATGTCAGCGGAAACGGCAGCACGAAGTCGAGGGGAACCACCAAGTCCATCTACTACCTTTACGGAGACGAAAGACGCGCGGTACGCAGGTTCATAGAGGAGAATACCGAATTCGTAGCTTCCTGCATGGAAGATCAGGTCAACCCGATCAACATGAACCTTGAGGACTTCTGGTGGCAGATGTTCTGCGAGGAATGGAACTGGGGAGAGTACGAAGCCGAAGTAAACACAGCTTGATTTTAACTGGAGACGGATGATTTACCCCACTGAATACAGTCTATTCTCGCGGTCCTGGGGTTCTAACTAGGTAGAAACCGTCACGTAACAGAGTGAAACCTCTACCTGATTTCGTTCATGTGATCGATCCTTTTCTGGACGACTTCTTCTTTCCCAATATCATGTCTGACCCGTAGGCCATCACCGAGGACGGAGAGAGCGTTCTCGGCTACCTCCTCCGCCTCCTTTATCGTGTCGCCGGTACCGACCACGGCGACTGCTCTCGACGTCGTTGTGTATACATCACCGTCCTTCTCGTCGACGCTGGCGTAAAATACCAGGGCGTCCCCCGCCTCTCCCTCGCTGAGTTCGATCAAAGCACCAGCCTCGGGATCTACGGGATACCCGTCGGGGACCGCGTACTTACATACCGTAGCTTTATCTTCGAACTCTACCTCCGGCAGATCGCCCTCCCTCGCACCCTCGACTACGTCGAGGAACTCTGTCTCCATTATGGGAAGTACGTTCATAGCCTCCGGATCGCCGAAACGGGCGTTGAACTCCACCACCTTGGGACCGTCGGAGGTCAACATGAACTGTCCGTACAGGATGCCACGGTACTCCGGCAGAGCCTCGACCGTCTCCTCGAGCACCTCTACCGCGTCGTCGTAATCACCCTGATCCATGAAGGGTAGAAGGTACGAGGGGTCGTTGTAGCTACCCATGCCACCCGTGTTGGGACCTTCGTCGCCCTCGTAGGCACGTTTGTGGTCCTGGACAGCGGGAGTTACCTCGAACTCACCGTCCGCGACGAATGTCTGTAACGTGAACTCCTCCCCCACAAGTCTTTCCTCTATAACCCACTCTTCCCACTCCTCGTTCAGGACGTAGTCTACGGCTTCCTCCTTCGATATCTGGTCACCCGTGACGCGTACGCCTTTACCGCCTGTAAGACCGCGGGGTTTGACCGCGACATCCCCGTCGTACTCTTCGACGTACTCCGCCGCTGCTTCACTGTCCTCGAAAACCTCAAAATCCGGCGTCCCCGGTATATCGTTCTCGTCCATGAAGTTCCGTGCCCAAGCCTTGTCGGTCTCTATCCTTGCGTCATCACTCCGAGGACCAAATGCGTAGATCCCCTTTTCCTCTAACTCGTCGACGACACCTTTCTCCAGCGGAGACTCCGGACCGATCAATGCTACGTCTACGTCCATACTCTCTGCGTACTCCGCCACCTCCCCGGCATCGTCGGTATCCAGCACCTGGACGTCCTCCGCCAACTCCACGATGCCCGGATTCCTGTTCGAAACAGCCGCGTATATTTCGGCGTCGCTCTCAGCAACCGCTCTCGTCATTACGTGCTCCCGTCCACCCGAACCGACGATAAGTACATTCATTGATGGTGGAAACTGCGGAGGATAGATACCTAAAACCTTCTTTTTCCGGGAAATAAGGAAAGTACATAACGTACGGAGCCCGAGCTCATTTCACAACCTCACATACCCCCCGTTGTGTATCTACTCCTCTATCTCCCCCTCGTGTATATCCTCAAGGTCCTGTATCCTCTCACCCCTCTTTTCCTGGGACTCCTCGAGCTCTTCGAGCCTCTCGGCTCTCTCCTCGTCCGACTCCTCCAGCTCCTCAATACGGTCGTGGTGATCCTTGATTTCGTCCATCCTCTCACCACGTTCTTCCTGCGTCTCCTCCAGTTCCTCGATACGTTCGTCTACGTCCCCGAACTCGCTGGATACCTCGTTCGTAACCTGGGACTCGATCCTGTCGTCTAACTCACCGATCTGTCCCTCGACCTCGGACTCCACTGCTCTCTCAGCATGGCTCGGAACAAGGTCCTCCGCTTCCTCGGCGACCGCATCGTGCGCCTCTTCCGCCACCGTTGCCTGCGCCTCCTCCGCAACGGCCTCCTCGGCCTCAGACGAGATCGCTTCACTCAATGCGCTCTGGTATCCAGCCATCTTCTCCCAGACGTGGAGAATATATCCTATCACGAGGCCACCCTGGAAAGCCGCGATACGTACATCCATGGTAACCATGAGGGTCAGAAAACCCGCTATGAACAACATGCCGTAAACTATATCGATGTAAAACCGGGCTCTCTGCACCATCCGTTTTCCAGAAGTCATGGTAACTCCCCCTTGGCCGTTGGTACCATATCGTCTATAATAACGGTTACGGGAGAATGCAAGAGGATACTTAATCAACAGGAGAATAAACCACCACACCACCATCACAACACTACCACCACACCACCATCACAACACTACCAC
>JBDGRN010000128.1:0-22785 GCA_042218125.1 Halobacteria archaeon
CGCGATTCACCCACGGATGAGGTCACCCGTGGTACTCTCGCTCTCCCCTTATAGAACAGAATGAGTTATAGCTGCTTTAGTAAGTTAAACTCGGATAAACAATCCGGTTAATCAAAAAAGATTTATTAGTTTTTTGATTATATCTTTTTATGGCAGATGGTAAACAATCTGATTATGTAACCTTATCTGTTATAATTGCTGCCGCAGTTGTGATTTCAACTCTGTTTACATTAGCCTTGTATGGATCTTTAGGATTTGTTTTAGGTGCAAGACCAGGACCTTTAGAAGTTGTCACTTTGTTTTTCATATCCCTATATTTTTCTTATAAACTTACTAAACGTACAGTTATAGCCACAGAGAGTAACTGACATCCTCCAATACTGAAGCCGGTTTTATGTCGAATACTACAGGACTGCCTAAGCACCGTTTCCAACAAAGCCCTGTATCCACGTTCTATCCATCTCCAACAAAACCCTGTATCCACGTTCTATCCAAATCCTTACTTTCGTTCCCCACATTGTTCCCGCAATGTCCGAACATAAATCTGAGTCCAGGGAGACGATCGTATCCAGGAACCCGGCAACCCTGGATATAATCGACGAGGTGGAGGCGGCGACGCCGGAAGAGGTGGAGAAAGCGATAGAGGACGCAAGGGTGGCGCAACGTGAGTGGAGCGCGAAATCTGTCGAAGAACGGCTCGAGGCTCTAGACGTTTTCAAGCAAAGGTTGATCCGGCAGCGTGAGGAGATCGCGGAAGTGATCTCCCGAGAGACAGGTAAGCCGATGGGTGAGGCTCTAGTCGCCGACATCATTCCCGTTATTGACGCCATAAGATTCCTTCAGGAGAAGGGACCGAAAGTCATGGAGAGCAAACTTTCGCTCACCAACCCTCTCGTGATGGATCGGAAAAGCAAGATTATCCGGGAGCCAGTCGGCGTAGTAGGAATGATAACGCCCTGGAACTATCCCTTCGGGATTCCGGGATCCCAGGTCATATACAGTATCTTCGCCGGAAATGCCGTCGTCCTCAAACCCGCGAGTCCAACCACCCTCACGGGTTTGAAGCTAAAGGAACTGTTCGATCATGCCGGATTACCACGTGATCTTCTAAAAGTGGTGCCGGGAAGCGGTAGTACGGTCGGAAACGCTATCGTCGACGGCGACATCGATCAGTTATCTTTCACGGGCAGCGACGAGGTCGGAGGCTACATCGAAGGTGAGTGCCGTTCCCGTGGGGTCGACACCACGATGGAGTTAGGGGGCAGCGACCCCGCCATCGTCCTGGAGGACGCAAACGTAGATATCACGGCCGAAGGTATAATCTGGAGCCGTTTCAGTAACTGCGGACAGACCTGTGCCGCGGCGAAACGGCTTTACGTCGTCGAAGGAGTAGCCGACGAACTCAAACGGGAACTCGTCAGGAAGGTCGAGAAACTCAGGATCGGTGACGGTTTAACGGAGGAGGTCGACGTCGGACCGTTGATCGACGCCGATGCCGTAGACGAGATCGGGAGACAGGTGGACGAATCCGTCGAGCAGGGAGCCGAGGTGCTGACGGGAGGTGAGAGACTCGACAGAGACGGTCATTTCTACGCCCCAACCGTACTGGATGAGGTCGACCACGACATGCCGGTTATAGAGGAGGAGACGTTCGGTCCCGCACTACCAATAGTTGAGGTTGCCGACGTCGAGGAAGCTATCGAGCGTGCCAACGACTCCCGTTACGGACTCACAGCAAGTGTCTGGACCCGTGACGTCGGGAGGGGGGAGAAGATAGCGGAGAGGATAGAGGCGGGAACAGTGGTTGTGAACGACCACGGATACACCTACGGAGTTAACGAGACACCCTGGGGGGGATTCAAGGACAGTGGCCACGGCAGAACCCACGGAGTCTGGGGTATCGAGGAGGTCACACGCATGAAGCATATCAACACCAGCAAAGCCGATACATTCCCGAACTCGATGAGAACCAGGGATCCCTGGTGGTTCCCGTACGAATCCGACTACGTCGACACCATGGGTGACGGTATAGAAATGCTCTACGGAAGCGGTGTCGTCCAGAAGGCGTCGAAGGCACCCAAGATGTTAAGAAAGATCCTTAGCAAGAAAGGGCTTTAGACCCATATCGCTCCACCATCAGACAAACCAACCAACAAAACCCATATCTTCACTCAAACCACAAACCAACCACCAAAACCCAATCCATCCCCCAACCTCAAACCAAACACGAACCACGTTACCACAAACCAACCACGTAACCTCAAACCAACCACGTAACCTCAAACCAACCACGTAACCTCAAACAATCCATAAATCGCTGAAATCCCGAAACCGTCGGGTTCATCTTTTAGACTCGGTTCGGTATTATAAGTAAAGTCGAGGACAATTCAGAAGTTACGGGAGGATTTATTCCATACATGAACACGTTGGAGGTTCTGGAACTTCTGGATGATAACGAGTCAATTACGGCTGAGGAAATCGCCCAGCAACTCTGTATCTCACGTATCGGTGTCTGGGAAAACGTGGAGAAACTTCGTGAGAACGGTTTCGGTATCGAACTGAACGAAGACGGATACAGTCTCGAGTCAGTGGCGGAGTACGGTGAGTACGGTATAAAACAGTATCTGGATACGGATCAGTTTGGAGAGTATATCGACTTCCGTACAGAGGTGGAATCGACGAACGAACTGGCCTCCGAGGCGGCACAGGAGTGCGCGCCAGAGGGAACGGTGGTTGTTGCCGAGAAACAGACCGGAGGTCGTGGACGTAGAGACCGTGACTGGGAGAGTCCGGAAGGTGGTGTATACCTCAGCGTCGTGTTGCGTCCGGATATATCAGCAGGTGAAGCTTCGATCCTGACCCTCGGTTCCGGAGTTGCGGTCGCGAGATCTCTTAAAAACCTGGGTCTGGATCCCTCGATAAAATGGCCGAACGACGTACTTTTAGATGAGGGTAAGGCAGCGGGGATCCTGACGGAACTGGAGGCAAAGCCGGGTCGCGTCAACTACGTAGTGGTGGGTATCGGCTTGAACTTCCGTGGCACACCAGTGGTCGAGGACGCCGATGCAGATCCTGTATCCATCGAGGATCTGTTATCCCGGGATCTCGACAGAGCCGAGTTCGTAGCCGACCTTCTGTCGGAGTTCGAGGAGGTTTACGAAATGGAGAGGCAGAAACTGTTCGAGGAGTGGCGTAGTTTCTCCGGAACGCTGGGTTCTGATGTGAGGGTCGAGTTGGACGACGACGTTACATCGGGTAGGGCTGTGGATATAGATGATACTGGTGCACTCGTGATAGAAACCGAGGACGGAGAGAGGACGGTCAACTCCGGAGACTGTCACCATCTCCGTTAGACAAGGTATCCTACTCTCCCTACCCCCAATCAAACGTCACTTACTCTCCCCTCCCCCCCCCTTCAAGGCTGTCGCGGTCTGCAGTAGCATCCGCCAGACATATCCTTCCAACCTGGACAGTTTTCGGGGTAGAACCAAAAGCCCATCTTAGTCGCCCCCTAACTTTACTGTATGTATACCGATGACGTACTTACGTTGCTGAAGGAGACGGAGGTAGTCTCGGGTGAAGAAGCTGAAGATGCCCTCGGTATACCCCGACACGACGTATGGAGACATATAGAGCTGCTCCGTGAGGACGGATTCGTGGTCGAGTACATGGATGGTGAGTACAGGTTGTCGGAGGTACCCGAGTATGGCGAGTACGCGGTACGTCACCATCTGGATGACGGTTCTTCCGATCGTGTAATCGATTTCCGGACTGAGGTTTCCTCTACTAACGACGTGGCGGTCGAGGCCGCACGTCATGGTGCCCCAGAGGGTACAGTGGTTGTAGCCAGGAGACAGTCGTCGGGTAGAGGAAGACTGGATCGCACCTGGGTTAGTCCCGAAGGAGGGGTTTACATGAGTATGGTTCTCCGTCCGGAACTGTCCCCCGGGAAGGATGATACCGTCTTGATGCTCGCCTCAGCGGTAGCGGCGGCACGGGCCCTCAACGCCTTGGGAGTTGAACCCACAGTTAAATGGCCCAACGACATCCACGTTGGAGGTAGGAAGATAACGGGGATTCTCACCGAAACAGGGGTTTCCGATACAGGTGTTTCCCAGTCAAGGGTTTCCGAGGGGGGTTCGAATAGCTCGAAAACGTACGCCGTTCTGGGTTTCGGCGTTAACTACCACGGCATACCAGAGATCGACAACCCGAGAAAGTCACCCACTTCCGTGGCTGATCAACTCAAGGGCGATGAACTGGACAGGGCGGAGTTCGTCACGGTCCTTCTCCGGGAACTCGACGACGTCGTTTGTATGGAGAAGGAGGAGATATTCGAGGAGTGGCGTTCCTGGAGCGATACCCTTGGAAAACGGGTGCGTGTCTTCTACGATCAGGAAGTACATGAGGGAGAGGCAGTGGGTCTGGATGAGACGGGGGAACTCCAGGTGGATACGGAAGACGGGCTAGAGGAGATTGCCTCCGGTGACTGTTACCACCTGAGATCGGCTTCCCGGAACGGCGAGTAACCCTGTAGTAACAGTTCCAGAAAGACAGAACTATTCCAGATAAAGATAGACCAAACTATTCCAGAAAAAGATAGACCAAACTACTTCAGATATATAGTCAGTTCAGACATAACGCCGGTTCAGATCTTGATACCGATCGAGTTTTAGGGAGTTTGTACTAAATTTCTGTTATGACGGAGTACACCCTAGATCTTAGGGAGGAGATTGAGAACGACGGAATAACGGTTCTACCGGGCGCGTACGATGCCCTGTCGGCACTGATGGCGGAGAAGAACGGATTCGAAGCGGTTTTTACGTCTGGTTTCGGGGTTTCGGCCAGTACACTGGGTAAACCGGATCTCGGTTTCCTGGATATGTCGAAAAACGTCGACCGTGTGGATGAGATAAGTTCGGCTATCGATATACCGCTCGTAGCCGACATGGATACGGGTTACGGCAACCCCCTCAACGTCCGGTACACCGTCCAGAACTGCGTCGAAGCCGGTGCCGCGGGGCTGATCTTGGAGGACCAGGACTGGCCCAAACGGTGTGGCCACATGGACGAAAAGAAAGTGGTGGAGACGGAGCGACACGCTGACAGGATACGTGCTGCCGCCGACGCACGGGACGAGTTCGGTGATCTCGTAATCATCGCACGAACCGATGCACGTGAACCACTCGGAATCGACGAAGCCCTGGGCCGCGGCCGTACATACCTCGAAGCTGGTGCCGACGTCATATTCGTCGAGGCACCCGAGTCCAGGACGGAGCTCGAGCGGGTGGCAGAAGGTTTCGATGCGCCGACTTTCGCCAACATGATCGAGGGTGGAAAGACGCCCTACCTGGAGGCCGATGAGTTAGATGAGATGGGTTTCGATATGGTGGTTTATCCTCTGTCGGGTTTGTTCGCCGCGACACGGGCGTTAGACGAGGCATTCGGATCTATCGCGGAAAGCGGTTCGGCGGCGGACGTGGATGCTGTTTCTTTCGACGAGTACGATGAAGTAATCGACGCCGAGCGGTATAGAGGATTGAGCGAAAAGTACTCGCGAAACTGAACCGAAAAGTACTCGCGAAACTGAAGGACAGTAACCGTTTGTTTTACGGTTAGAAACTTTTTGTCAGTTGTCTTCGAAACCGTCGATGGATATTACGGTTAAGGCCAGCACAAAGGAGTTCAAAGCCGTATCTCGACCGTAGGATACCTCGTATCTGTCCTTCAATCCGAACTTCCCCTCCGCGGATCCTACATCTATACCCTCGTGGTTGTATATATCGAACCTGTGGGGTAGAAACTCCATAAGATCCACCATGCTTCTCAACAGTCCGAAGAGTTTACTGCGGCTTTTCAGTTCCGCGACCAGGGATTCGTTTTCGGAATCCCTCACCATCCAGTTCTGCGTGAGAAAATCGAGACGGCTATCCAATACGGCTATAGTTTCACCGGTCTCCTCGTCGATTATATCGTACTCGCCCGATACGTCCTGTATCTGTCGTGCCTTTATCCTGGCGACGGTTTCGTCTTCCATGGTTTTTACCGGTATGACGTCCTTCGCCTTCACCAGTTTGGGTTTGGCTTTAAAAACAGCGTCGCCGTCGGAGTTCAGTATCCTGTAGTTTTTTCTCACCGCAGACTGTTTGACCGTAAAGCCGTATTCGTCGAAAGACGTTGGGTTTTCGAGGGCGGAAACTGTCATCGGTTTAATAACCAACCAGTAATACCAAGAGTTCTTCGGCCGTCGTTTTCCGAACTCCGATAGACCAAGGTACAGTTGTGCTGACGAGTTACCCCCCCCCATATATCTCTTCGGTCATGCTCGAACCGTACCGTAAACCCTAATAAAGTATATGTGATGTGCGGATAACGCTAACTCTTTTTACGTATAACACGAACTTTACCTTAATGAGAAAAAACCTCGTCGACGAAACGGTGACTATACTCGAGGAGGGCGGATTTGTCGTCAGCGACAGATGTAACATCCGCCCCAAGAGCTTCGACGTAGCCGCTAGACGGGGGAGCGAGATACTTCTGATAAAGGTTCTGTCAAACATAGACAGCTTCAACCACGAGACTGCGGCCGAGATGAAGGCTCTTGCCAAACATCTTGACGCTTCTTGTCTCGTGGTTGGTGCCAAGACCCGTAACCATAGGATGGAACAGGGGGTTCTCTATCTCAGGAGCGGCGTCCCCGCAATAAACCCCGAGACGGCATACGACTACTTCGTCGAGGACGTACCGCCTTTGGTCTATATGGCTCAGGGTGGTCTTTACGCAAACCTGGACGGCGACGTACTCGCAGACCTCAGGGAGGAGGACAGCCGGAGTCTAGGACGTATAGCCAACGAACTCGGGGTATCCAGAAGGTCGGTTTCGAAGTACGAGGACGGAATGGACGCTACCCTCGATGTCGCTCTGGAGCTGGAGGAGATGTTCGAACACAGCCTGATCTCGCCGATAGAGATACTGTCGCACGGGGACGACGAGGATATTGAGAGCAGGGAGGACGTGGAGCTCCATTCGGAGGAGAAACGTGTCTTCGACAACCTGAGTTCGGCGGGATACCTGATACATACCACTGCCAGGGCACCATTCAGAGCGTTCACCGACTCCGAAACCGGGGGAGATGTGGGAGGGATGTTGACGGGAACAATCCATCATTCGGGAGACATAGATAAGAGAGCACGTCTAATGAGCAGCATATCGGACGTCGCCGAAACACGGAGCATATACGTGGTCGAGTCTTCGGCTTCGAGAGACAGCATAGAGGACACCGTGATCGTCGAGATAGAGGAGCTAGAAGACGTCGAGGAGTCCGAGGAGTTGGACGAACTTCATAAAGAGAAAGGTGGTTAACTCCCGTACTGATATATGCGGAGTTTGGTTTCTTATGTTTAAGTTTTTCCCAGCTAGTTATCTATAGTGGGACCGATCTACCTATAGTAGACCCGATGTACCGGTAACATATAGAACCCACCCCCAATAGTGGATTCTAGCTATAATCTAAACCTTCCAAACCATCGGCATAACCCATCAAAGTCAACAACATAACCATCTAAATCAACAACACAAACCATCCAAGCCAACAACACAAACCATCTAATCTGAATTCCGGGATACCGAGTAACGTTTTCCTGATACTGAGTCCCTGAGTCAGTTTTTACTACTAATGGATTTAATCTTCATTATGTACCGGAAGATACTTCTACCAACTGACGGAAGTCCCGGTAGCAGGAACGCGGAGAGGCATGCATTAAGTCTGGCGAAGACCTACGACGCCGAACTTCACGTCCTGTACGTCATAAACGACGAAACCTACCGTGTAGGTTCGAAGATGAGTGACGAGGCGAAGGAGAGAGGTGAGGAAGTCCTCGATATGATCTCGGAAGACGCCAGCGATAGCGGTATCGTAACGGTAACCGAAATCCGGGCAGGCAAACCGCATCAAACGATCCTCGACTATATCGAAAAGGAAGACGCCGACATGGTAGTTATGGGAACGAACGCAAGAAGAGGGTTAAAGAAACTGTTCCTGGGTAGCGTCACCGAAAAAGTGATCCAGCAGTCGAAGATACCAGTCGTAACGGTGAATATAAACAAACAACGTGTCGGTGACGCCGAAACGGCGATAGAGATTGCGATCAAACATCTCGAGAAAGAGGGTTACACCGGTGTCGAGATAGAGGATACCGTGCATAAGGAGTTCGTACGGGAGGACGATAAATCGGTGGAGGACTCCTGGAAAGTCAAAGCGGAGTCGGATTCGGGTAACGTTGTGGTGGATATAGATATTAAGACCGGGGAGGTTCAGATACGGGAGAACTGAGAACCAATCCATACCGGTAGCTAAGATGTAAAGATTATGAGTTGGCCAGGTAAGAAGCTGAAGGGAGTAGCTAAGTAAATAATAAAGAAAGTAGCTAAGTAGAAAGCCAAAGTTAGAGGCTAAGGGATCTTCCCGGAAAGTTGCTTATCCATCGATGACGGCCCCCATCAGTTTCTTCTGTGCCGCCGCGAGATGTTCCGTGAAAGTGCTCGTGGTAATACCCAGTTTTTTCGCGACCTCGCCGGCGTTCGACTTCTTGGGATGATCGAAGTACCCTAATTTATGGGCTTTCCTGAGTACCTCCCTCTGTCTATCCGTGAGTCGACTCGAATCTATAAGTATCATTCTGTCCTCGTCGTCCTTCTTCTCTTTCTCACGCAGGAACCTTTTTATTTTAACCTCAGAATAGTTACTTTTCAGTTCCTGCATTATTTTCTTGAGTTGGTCCACGTTCTTGACGTGGAACGTAAGATGTAGATGCCTCTCGTCGCTGTACACATCCACTACCGGCGAATGGTGTTCCTCAACGCATTCACACGCACACCCTATACCTTCCTCCCGGTTGAACCTGTACATGTCCTTAGATTCATATGAAAATACCTTCTCGATATCGTCCGAGTTAACCTCTACTTCCTTGGGAACCAGGAACTCCTCGATAATCTGTCCGTCGTCGGTATGCGTACTGCTTCTGGAGACGTTGGTACAACAACTGTCCTGGCCGTCAGAAACCTGGGCAATCGGGCAGTCGTGTGGTCCTTTAATCTTGATCTCCGCCCGTATACCCGTACTCATATCTGTAATAAATTTCTTATTCCGCTACATAAAAGTTATTTCTTACATACGCCAGAGGTCCATCAGATACCGGACGGTCGGGGTTTCAAGTTTTTGAAGCTTCCTGCACTTTGTCTCGCTGTATCCGAGTATTGAAATTTCTCTATTTTATCCGTACGTTTCCTCCAGGTACTCGATTATGTCGTCGCTCTCCGGCATACCCTCAACGTCGTTCTTGGTATCGACCAGTACCGGAACACCTTTCTGACCCGAAACTGCCTCCACCTGGTGTCTCTTGGACTTGTTTGCAGGAACCTCGACGGAGTCGTACTTGAGTCCGAGGTCATCCAGCTTTTCCTTCACCTTCATGCAGAACGGACATCCCTTGAGTTCGTAGAGTTTAAGCGCCATACAAAAAATTTATTTCACCGACACATCAAACCTTCGCAGAAGTTTCCGAAATACTCCCCACCGAAGGCCCGAAACCCAGATCAAGATGTAAGAAAGAGAAGTGAAAAACTGTTTACGTCATATACTTAAAACTGCCAGATGCTGCACGGAAAATAAACTTTCCATGTCAGATACATTAACCGTCCGTATCGATCTACGTCAGTCGCCCCCTAGCTTGTAGTCCTCGACCTCGTGTGGATCGAGACCCAGTTCCTCGAGGTACTTCTTGAAATCACGTTCCGCTCCCTCGGCGTCCCTCTGCCGGTCACTCGCGTGTGTAGCGAGGTTGGACAGGTTCTCGGGAACCTCGTTTACGTGTACGATCCTGTGGTTAACGAGGTCGGCGAGCCGTCTGATCGGAGAGGTGAAATGGCCGTAGATATCGAAGTTGAGGGCATAATGGCCGCCGAAAGGATCGCTCATGTACTTGGCGCGGGGCATGACCTTCAGAACCGCACGCTGTATCTTCCTTAACTCCCTCTCCGTAGCCTGTTCTATAGCTTCGTTTACGGCGACTCGGGGCATGTCCCAGTTCTGCGCCGAAATAGAGACGTTGTCCAGATCCTGTATCTCCTGTAGTGCCTCTGCCCACTGCTCGTCTGTTGGCTGGGGATGGACACGGTACATCGCCTCGACGCCGCGGTCCCACATAAGTTCCTGTGTGACGGCGCGGTTTGCCTTCAGCATACATTCCTCGACTATGGTGTGGGCTCGGTCCGCAGCCGGATTCAGAACCAACGACCCATCCTGCTTACGTGTTTCGTGTAGATGTTCGGCCAGACGGTTCGACTCCAGGATCTTTCCAGCGAGTTCGACATCGACTCCTTCTACGGCTTCGGGTCCATCGTCAAGCACCGCCTCTGTCTGTGAGTAGGTGAGGCGTCTGTCACTTCTTATCGCACTCTTGTAGATGTCAACCTCCTCGAACGAAAACCGGGAGTTTATATCCATCTCGACGGTGTGGGCGAGACGGTCCTCTTTCGGAACCAGGGAACAGACGGTTTCACTGAGATCACTGGGGAGCATATGGACCGTATAGCCCGGAAAGTATACTGACGACGCACGCCGTTTAGCTTCCTCGTATAACTCAGTATCGGGATGTATGTAGTGGGAGACATCCGCGATATGTACCCATAGGGTCCAGGTTTTCTCACCCTCCTCGTTTTCGTCGGTCTCGATAGATATGGCGTCGTCAAAGTCCTGAGCCCTCTTGGGGTCGCAGGTATATGTCGTGAGATCCCGCAGATCCCTCCTGTCACCCTCCTCGATCTCCTCCTGTATCGAATCCTGGAATCCGTCGGTTATCTCCTCCACCTCTTTTTTCGCGGCGGGAGGAAACTCGTCGCTTATTCCGTAGTCCTCCATCAGGTCCTCAAGCTTAGCCTCTATCTTCTCCCGCGTCTCGTCATCTATCTCGGTCATACGGCGTCCTACGGAACCACAGCCTAAATTACTAACGCAACCCGGGATTCAAGCCAGTGGTACTGGAGACATAAAATAACAGAAACGTGGGAGTTAAACCGGTTTTACACGTTGATCGAAACATGGATTCCCGTAACAGGAGTTTCTTCATGGACGCGCTTATTGGCGCCGCAGTCAGCTTCATATTCTCTTTCATTCCGTTTTCGATGGTGCTGGGAGGTGCCGTGTCAGGCTATCTACATGAGAAAGACGGATTCAAGATCGGGGTAGTATCGGGAGTAATCGCAGTTGTTCCGGTGGCAGTTTTGATCTTCGTGGTGGTGAACGTGGGTTTCTTCGGCTTCATTTTGTCGGGTGCACCCCACGCCGGAGCCTTCGGCCTCGCAACAGTTGCTGTTCTGTTCGCGTCGGTATTTTTCGGTCTGGCATTCGTATTCCTGTCGGGCGTTGGAGGATATATCGGCGAATATCTCGCAACGGAGAAAAACCTGTAACTACCCGACGGTAGTCAGTCCGGTTTATTCAGTCCGGTTTAGTCAGTCCGGTTTAGTCAGTCCGGCTAAGTTTACGGCTAAAAAATCCCTGTCTCTTCCTTGAAACCTGTCTCCTTACTTATTTTTCAACTTCCACGACCGTACTCCTTATTCGACGTCTAAACCGTACTCCTTTGCCGCTCTTCTCCAGTACTCCTTGTATCCCTCCTTCCCTTCGGATATGGCACGTTCTCCGGACTCTATCTGGTCTATCTTGTAGTCGATCTCCTCAAGTAGTTTCTCACCGACTTCGTCATCGATACGTCCCTGGTGAAGTTCGTCCATGACGGCGGTTCTTTCTTCCTTGGCAACCATTCTCTCCTTGTTCAGCATCTCGGCATCGTGAAGCTCCGGATCCTCCTCTAACAGTTGGTTTATCGCCTCATTTATCTCCTCTTTCTCTCGGACGTAACGGTCCTTGATATTCTCGTAGACCTTTTCCGGGATTCTCTTCTGTTCTTTAAGCATTTCGGCTTTTCCGAGTGCCTGGTCGACTGCTCGTGCCCTCCCGATCAATGTTTCGTACAGCTCCTGAGACCTGGTTCTCGTGATGATGTCCGCCCATTTGAGAGCCTTCGACATCGACAACCCCTGTACTATTAGACTGAACGCCGCTACTCCGAAAACCATCGCCCTCAGTGCCTCAACGTGGGGGAAGTCCCGAGGAAGACCCAGGACGAGTGCGATAGGTATCGATGCACGTAGACCGCTCCACATCAGGATATGCTGGCTGTTCATCGAAATCTTGTGGTCGATAATCCTGTTAGCACCCCACATTATGGGATACGTTATGATGAACCTCGACACCAATACGAGACCTATCGCCATCACTATGAGATGGGAGTACTTCACCAGATGTGAGACGGGGGTGGCGACACCCATCAGCAGGAATATAGCGGTGTTTGCCAGGAAAGCCATCGTTTCCCAGGTGTTGAATATCGATATCTTGGTGGGTGGACTCATGACGTGTTCGGCACCCTTGTTCCCGATCCAGAGTCCGGCAACCACCGTGGCGATTATACCGCTGACCCCAAGGTATTCGTCGGCGAAAACGAAGGTACCATACGCTAGAATTATAGTCAGAACCGTCTCGATCATGTGGTCGTCGAGAGTTAACATTATCTTGTAGACCGCGTACCCGGTCGCGAGGCCGACGACCGCTCCCCCGATACCCATAAAGGCCATCTGGCCCGCCATGTTCAGTAGGCTACCCGGCTCGGAGAGCTGGCCGAGGGTGGCGTCGCTCTGGATCTTGGTGAATATCACGGTGAAAACGACGACACCGATACCGTCGTTGAACAGACTTTCACCCTCCACTAAGACGGAAAGCCGTCGCGGTGCACCGAGTTCCTTGAAAAGTGCGAGAACCGATACGGGGTCAGTCGGCAGAATGATGGCGGCGAAGAGAAAAGCGATCAACGGACTCGAGAAACCGAAGACGTAGGAACCGATCGAACCCAGAATAATTACTGACACAATCAGTCCAATCACCGCCATCCCTAGAATAGGCACGAGGTTTCTCTTCAGTCTCTCTAAATTCATCGTCGCTGCACCCTCAAAAACCAGCGGTGGAACCAATACAAGGAAGATTATCTGTTTTGATAGATGTACGTTGAGCTGCGGCTCAAGAATAGATATCGCGAGTCCGGTTATCAGTAAAGTTATCGTATAGGGGAACTTTCCGACCTTGTTTACGAATATACCTACCAGGGCTCCAATTATAAAGATCGACAGTAAAATAACTTCTATCGATAGGATCGCAACCATGTGTTTTTCCTCGTGTTCGGAGTACTTGTTTTTTTCCAGTGACTCCACCCCTAATCCTCAGTATCTCAGTAGTACCGGGTCTCTGTGCTTTGCGCCACAGGGTAAATAACAAAAAGTTACACTTAACTAATCGGTCGGTTTAAACGTTAATGTGTGTCACATCCACTCTATGCATTAATTATAGCGATCTTTCTACCGTTTCTCGCTTCTTTCGTTCTCTCCTATCTCTATAAATTCGTAGACGATAAGGTAGGCTACGTAGCAGCAGGTGTCGCCGGTGTCTCACTGTTCTGTGTACTGTATCTTTTCTTGACGGATAGCCAGGGAGTCCACTCATTCGGATGGATCGACGTACCCGGGTACAGCTTCGAGGTTTCCTTTCTGGTCGATGGACTTTCGATCCTGATGTCGTTTATCGTGGCGTTCGTCGGTGTCATGATAATGGTCTACGGACGAGGATACATGAAAGGCGAGGGACGGCAGGGCGTCTTCTTCGCCTACCTCCTGGCATTTATGGGGTCAATGATGGGGGTGGTTTTCTCCGACAACATAATCGTCCTCTTCGTTTTCTGGGAGTTAACGAGTCTTACATCGTTCCTACTAATCGGTTTCTACTGGAACGAGGACGAGTCACTTTACGGATCACGTAAAAGTCTCCTGATCACGGTGACGGGGGGTCTTTTCATGCTCGTGGGTTTCCTGCTTCTGCACTCGATCTCGGGAACGTTCTCTATCTCGGCAATGAACAACATCGCAGGATCCGCACTTTACGTCCCGGCATTTTTGCTTATACTGCTTGGTATAGCTACCAAAAGCGCCCAGTATCCGTTCCATATATGGCTTCCGAACGCGATGGAGGCACCCACACCAGTCTCGGCGTTCCTCCACTCCGCCACTATGGTTAAGGCAGGTGTCTTTTTACTTGGCAGGATGTCCCCGGTACTCCGTGGCGGTGACGCCTGGATACTGACAGTTGGTTCACTGGGGATGGTGACTATGTTCGTCGCCGCAGTCCTGGCGACGCAGGCAAACGACATCAAGGGTCTACTGGCGTACTCCACCGTAAGCCACCTTGGACTGATTACCGCAACGATTGGTTTCGCGAGTAAAGTGGGTTCGAAGGCAGGCACTTTCCATATCCTCAACCACGCGACGTTCAAGGCTACGCTGTTTCTAGTAGCGGGTATAGTCGTCCACGCCATCCATTCCCGGAAACTAGACGAAATGGGGGGCCTCCTCAGGGAACTTCCCGTGACGGCCTTCTTCGCGTGTATAGCTTCACTTTCGATGGCGGGAGTCCCCCCATTCAACGGATTCATCTCGAAGGAGTTGATGTTCGAAGCGACGCTTGAGATGATGCACGACTACAGCTTCGGCTGGATATTTCCGGTTGTAGGTGTAGCCGCCTCGATCTTCACCTTTCTTTACTCGATCCGGTTCTACTCCTCAATCTTCCTGGGTGAAAAGACGGAAAAAGTACGCGATGGTGTTACCGTTCCTAGTTTAGCGGAGCGGATACCGGTAGCTCTCCTCGGCATCGCTATACTCGTCATCACTGTTGCGCCCGACGGCGCGGCACAGATCCTGGTGGAGGAAGCAGTAAACTCGGTCCATGGTGTTGATTTCGGTTTTCATCCGCACCACCCTACCAGCATTACGCCGGAGCTGATAATGAGTGGGATCACGATAGGTTCTGGTATCTTACTCTACAGGTATATAGACAGAATATCCCTGGGTATCCGTGATTTCCTTAGTAGCCATCCCCGTTACACGGTCGACTGGTACTACGACGGCTGGGTTAACGGTATGGAAAGATTGAGCGGTGAGTTTGTTCCAAGAGTCGATACTGGTTACTTCAGGACCTACGCTGCCTGGCTTATATCAGGTGCCTTAGCTGTGGTCCTGTCCGGCTTTCTGGTATCCGCAGTCAACGGATTCAATCCCTTCGACGTTTCGACAACTCTTAACGTAGGTGGACTGTCCCTCTTCAGCATACTCCTGATGACTGTAGCCGCTTCCGTAGTCCTACCCTTCGCCAGAAGCCATGTCGAGGGTGTGTTAATTCTGTCCATCGTCGGATTCATGGTAGGTATATTCTACGTTATAGTTTCGGCACCCGACCTCGCCATGACCCAGATCGTGGTTGAAACAATCACATTGGTGGTTTTTCTCCTCGTAATCGAACGTCTACCCCAGTTCTACGTCGAAACCGGACCCGGACTTAAGAAAGGTAAGAACCTGGTTATATCTCTCGCCGCGGGAGCCACGGTTACGTTGCTGGTTCTCACCGCGTTATCACGCCGAACGAAAGACAAGATCGGGGACGTACAGATAAGTAAGGCGGTGCCGGAGGGTGGTGGGCACAACGTGGTAAACGTAATACTCGTAGATTTCCGTGGATTCGACACACTCGGCGAAGTAGTCGTCGTATCTATGGCGGCGTTTGGGGTACTCACGCTGTTTGCTTTACGGGGATACGGTAGAAGTGACGAGATAGACGGAGGGGATACCGAATGACAACTGTTATACTCCGTACGACCGCGAAACTTGCTCTACCGATAATACTGGTTTTTTCATTGACGGTTTTCCTGCGGGGGCATAACCTGCCGGGTGGGGGATTTATCGCCGGCGTACTTGCCGCGACGGGAGTTACATTGCTTTACATGTCCTTTAGCCTCGACTTCGTCGAAAACATGTTTTCGGAGGAGAACGGCAGGAAAGGTAAGATAGGTATGATACATAGATTCAGGAAAGCGGCGGCAGGTGGACTGTTAATAGCACTCGCCGGCGGATTTATCCCGATTGCACTCGGATACAGCTTCCTGGATCAGAGCTATATCCATGCCCACGTCCCCGTTTATGGCGATGTAGAGCTGGCTTCGGCCCTGGTATTCGATCTCGGTATCTACGTTGTAGTAATTTCGGCGCTCCTGACAATCGTATCACTGTTCGGAGGTGAAGAGGTATGAGCGCCCAAGTATACTTCCTGGCAGTCACTATCGGCGCCATGTTTACATCCGGCACCTACCTGGTGCTCCAGAGGGACGTGGTACGCGTGGTCTGGGGAGTCGTTTTGATGAGTCAGGCCGCAAACGTTTACCTCGTAACTATGGGTGGTCTGGGTGGTTCGGCACCCATCATAGCGGGTAACGAAACCCTGAGTGACCCACTGGTCCAGGCACTCGTGCTGACTGCTATAGTGATAAGTTTCGGTGTGACAGCTTTCGCGCTGGTTCTCGTCTACAGGATGTACCAGGAGCACGGCACCATTGACCTCGACGAGTTCGGAAGGAAATGGAGGGAGAACCGAGTCGAGGGAGATTCATTTGGTCTGGAAAGAGTGTCTGAAGGAGGTGAAGAAAATGACTGAAGGGGAAAACCGGCGGTGTGATGTACAGGTTTTCGGTGCAGGTAGCCTAGGTTCGGTTGTAGGCGCCATCATGAAGGATTCCGGCCTCAACGTAAGGCTGGTGGGGAGGGAGGATCACGTCGAATCGGTCCGTCGGGAAGGACTGAGAGTCGAAGGCGAGCTAAATCTTCGTGTAGAGCCCGAGGCTGACGTAAAGCCTGGGGATGCGGACGTGACCCTGGTCTGTGTAAAGTCATACGACACGCGTGATGCCGCCGATGCTTTATCTAACGTGGATCCAGGTACCGTCATCAGTCTCCAGAACGGGTTCGGAAACGTACGAGGGCTGAGAGAGAAACTCGGATCCGTTGTACTGGACGGTATAGCTACATACGGCGGTTTACTTCATGAACCCGGAGTCGTCGAATGTACGGGTACTGGAGAGATATATCTCGACACCGAGATGCAAAGAAGACCCATTGAAGGAGATTTCGAAGGTAAGACAGGGAGTGCGGGAGGTCAGAAGTCCGTGGAACCGCCAGAACTCCTGGAGAATGGGGGACTCGATGTCGAGGTAAAAGACGGTTTCAGACGTAGAAAATGGATTAAACTCGGAGTCAACTGCGTCATAAATCCGGTTTCTGCACTAACCGGTTTGAGAAACGGTCCTGCCGTCGAAAACAACCTGGGGCTGTTAGACGATGTCGCCCGTGAGGTGTCGGCGGTTGCGTCAGGTGAGGACGTGGATCTTACCTCAGAAAAGGTATATACGGAGTGCCGACGGGTTGCGGAGGCGACCTCGGGTAACAGATCCAGTATGCTCCAGGACGTTTCCTCCGGATCTGATACTGAAATAGAGTCACTCAACGGATACGTGGTGGAGTTAGCGGAGAAACATGGGGTTTCAGTTCCGGTCAGCCGCAGCCTATACTCACTGGTACGTTCTAAGGAAGTAACCGACAGGTCGACGGCTGCCGTCGATGGGGGTGTTTCTGAATGATCCCTGAATACGTTCTCGTGTTTCCTATAGTTCTACCCCTTCTGTTCGGTGTGCTGACCCAGATATTCAGCAGATACCGTTACCTCAGAAACGGTATTTCAGTTGTTGGAAGCATCCTGGTAGTGGGTTCCACCCTCGCTATAGCGGGTAGGGTCTCGGAACACGGGAGGGCAGTCTACTACCTGGGTGGTGAACTTCTGTCAGATGGAGGTTTAGATAAAGTTCATTTGGCGTCTGCAGGAAGCCATGTCTCCTCGTCAGGAGGAGCGGGGTCTATACCTCTTCCCTACGGGATTCTCCTGGAGATAGACGGGCTTTCGGCTTTCATGATGGCGTTCTCTTCCTTCGTACTACTGATGTGTCTACTTTACTCGCTCTCCAGTATTTCCCAACGGAGTCAGAGAATATCCTACCACACGCTCTGGCAGTTCATGACGGCGGGAGTAATGGGTGCGTTTTCGACGGGGGATCTGTTCAACCTTTTCGTCTGGTTCGAGGTGCTTTTGATGTCTTCCTACGTACTCGTAGTCCTTTACGGATCACCGGAAAGTACGCGGTCAGGGTTCTACTACGTCGGCGTCAACCTCGTCGGCTCGGTTCTAATGCTGGTTTCCATCGGTGGGATTTACGCTGTCGTGGGTACATTGAACATGGCAGGTATCGCTCGCAGGGTGTCGGATATGAGTGGAGGTGAAGTTCTTCCGATCTATGTTGTTTCGGGGCTTCTGTTCATCGCCTTCCTCCTGAAGGCTGGTGCGTTTCCTTTCCATTTCTGGGTGCCCGAGGTGTATCCAGCCGCACCGGCACCTGTTACCGCCGCGCTAGCAGGGGTCGTCAAAAAGGTGGGTGTCTATGGCCTGTTACGTGTTTTCGGAACTGTGCTATCGCCGGTCGGCGGCCTCTACAGCAAGATACTCCTTGTGGTTGCAGCGGCCTCCGTTGTATATGGGGGATGGGCGGCGGTTTCACGTGACGACGTACTGGAGGTGTTGTCATACAGCTCTATCGGTCAGGTAGGCTTCATACTGCTCGGGGTATCGGTAGGTCTGGCACCGGAGTTACCCGCCGACGTCAGAGCCGTGGGTGTTGCAGCGGCGATGGTATACAGCTTCAACCACTCCATTATCAAGTCCAGCCTCTTCCTTTTCGGGGGTATCCTGTCTGATGCAGCAGCAACGACCAAGATGAAGCTCCTTGGAGGGGTTGCCGACAGGTCACCTTTACTCGCATCGGTTTTCCTTTTTGGTGGACTGGGTCTGATCGGAATACCGCCTTTCAACGGCTTCTTCGGTAAACTCCTGGTCTTCGATTCGGGAGTGGAGGCTGAGTCGGTTGCGGTACTGGCTTTCGCTCTCGCCGGCGCCGTACTGACACTCCTTTACGTATCCAGGCTCTGGATGGAGGTTTTCTGGGGTGAGACAGGTGAAGCCACCGAAACTTTAGGGAGTCCCGACAAGTTCACCCTGGCACCCGTCCTGGTTCTCGCGGGACTGGTGCTCCTGACAGGTGTTTTCTTCGAACCAATACTTGATTTCGCTATTGATGCAGGAGGTAGTGCCGTGGATACCAGCGGTTACGTAGACGCGGTTTTCGGACCAGGAAACTGGGGAGGTAGAGGATGAAGGGCAGCATTCCTGGATGGAGTTACATGACGGCGGTGCTCGCCGTTCTATGGATGCTTTTCCATCTGAGCGTAACCTCCGTCACAGTCAACGTTCTCAACCTCCTGATCGGATACGGAGTAGGTTTAATCCTTATCTATCCGTTCAGGTCGATGTACGACGGCAATGTCGAACTCGAGGACCTCACAGGTAGTGTGGCCGCCACAGTCATACTTTTCCTTATCTTCGTTAAAGACGTCCTGGTATCCAACGTCGACGTAGCGAAACGAGTCCTGTTACCCTGGTACGATATAGATCCGGAAGTAGTCGTCATTCCGCTGGAGATAGAGTCGCAGTACGGCGTTACCTCTATAGCCAACGCGATTACGTTGACTCCTGGAACGTTAACTATGGATTACGACGAAGAGAGACACGCTCTTTACGTGCACAGCATGGCCGGGGACGACGTGGTGGAGCCTGTGAAGAAGTGGGAGAAGTTCGCAGTAAGGGTTTTCGAGTCTCGTGATCTCGATAAAACAGAGATGGAGGTGGAGCGATGAGTTTTCCTGAAAGTTTGCTCGAGACGTACCTTACTAAGGTTCCCGTGACGTCGTCCCCCGGTAAGTTCGGGTTTGGACTGGACACGATATTTCTTATCGGTATAGTGTGGGTTGCTTTACTGACCCTTGCTGCAGGCTACAGAGTGCTACGTGGACCGTCAGTACCAGACAGAGTGGTTGCCCTGGACGCAATAAGTTCAAACTTCGTCGCGATAGTAGCGCTGTTTGCTTTGTGGAGCCAGGACGGGTTTTACGTCGGTGTGGCGCTGTTACTGGCGATAATCGGCTTCACCTCCACCGTGGCGGTGGCGAAGTACGTCGTCGGTGCGGAGGTGATAGAATGATCAGCTTCCTTCCCCCAGGTTTGTTCCCGTTATCCTCCCCCGGTACATTCGAGGGAGTAGGTATACTTACTCCGACGGGTCTTGTTGTGGCAGTTCTCGTGGTTACAGGGATGTTCTTCCTGTTTGCAGGTACCTACGGCGTACTGGTTATGCCTGACGTATACAACCGGATGCACGCGACTTCGAAGGCAACAACTCTTGGAGCGACCTCACTCCTCCTCGCCAACAGTATATACTACGGCTGGGCTGGAGATCTTTCGACTGCATTCAACGCCGTTATCGGTATCTTCTTCCTCTACCTTACGGTACCCACGGGTGCCCATATAATATCACGGAGTGCACATAGAATGGGGGTCGAGTTTTACGGTGACGCGGAGTGGCCGGAAGAAGAACAATCCCATGATAGCGAGGAATGACCTGCGAAAAATAAATATATAAAGTATAGACCTGCGAAAACAGATGTAAACCCGTAGAAGAGATCTGTTCTGTTTACAGTTTAACTTCGGTTCTGTAGACGAGACGGTTCGTGTTTCCGGAACGAGGTATATAGTGGCTTGGTTGAAATAAAACCCTATAGGGACTAATGTCGGTCGGTAAAAGACGTGGGTTATTCGAGCATCTTTACAGCCTTTTCTACGTCGTCAACCCGACCCATGATAGTAAGTCTGTCGCCGAGTTCGAGTTCTACGTCTGTTTTTGGCACGTACTTCTCCTCGCCTTTCTGGACCAACGTAAGTAGACAGTTTTCCGGGAGTTCTTCCGATAGCTGTTCAGATCCCATTCCCGAGATTTTTCGTGACCCAAGCTCCACTTCCGCGACGTTGCCTCCCTCTTCGAACTCGCTCATCCAGGAGAACAGTCCGGGACGTTCGATCATGTTGTCGATCATGAAGCTGGTTGCACGTGAATGGGAAACCGTCTCGATCCCCAGGTCATTGAACGAGTCGAGGTTTTCCTGGTCGATGACCCGTGAGATAACATTCTCTAAACCGAACTTCGTTCTGGCGGTTTGACAGGTCAGTATATTCTGGTCGTCGTCACCCGTTGCTGCTACAAGCATCTTTGTGTTCTCTATACCCGCTTTTTTGAGGATATCTGCGCTGGTCCCGTCCCCTTCAATTACGTTGTATCCGTCGCTCGTCAGTTCTTTGACGACTTCCTCGTCGTCCTCGATGATTACGATGTGTTCGTTCCTCATCTCGAGACGGTCGGCGGTATCCCGTCCGATTCTTCCGCCCCCCACAATTATTATTTTCATTGGAATTATCTTGAGCTTCTTAGCTAAAAACGGTGCTGGACCCGCCTCGAAAACCACAGTGATCAGTATCACCAGGAAAACCAAGTTGACCACGTTTTCCGCACCTGCGATCCCTTCATTTTTTAGTGAAATAGTAAAGAGGGTAGCAACCGCCGCAGGAACTATTCCACGTGGACCTACGCTGGCGACAAAAACCCTTTCACGTAAGGTAAGAGAAGATCGTATCGTTGATAGAAAAACAGCCAGAGGACGTATGACGAACATTATCAGTAGAACCAGAAGTACCGCCCTGAATCCCTGAGAGATTACGTCCTGGATATCGAGAAGGGCGGCGAGGAGGAGAAACACGACGCCTAGAACTATTACAGTTATGTCACCCTTGAACTCGGATATAAGTTCCCTGTTGGGAAGATCCAGATTCCCGAGTATTATACCCATTATAGCCACTGCCGCTATCCCAGATTCGCTGGCCAATCCGTCGGAGATTGCGAACGCCATGATAGCCGATCCCAGTGATATAAGTCGTGAGCTCTGTGGTGAACCGCTAACCTTTTTTAAAGCATAGTAGGTGAGGACTGCTGAAACTACCCCTATTACGACACCCACTCCCAGGATGGAGATAAACTCCTTTGCTATCTTCCCTGCTCTGGCGTCCCCGAGAACCACAACCTCAAACATAACGATCGACATAATCGCAGTTATTACGTCCTTGATGATTCCCTCGCTTTCCAGCAGACCACTCACCTCGTCCCTGACGTTTACGTGATCCATTATAGGAGTGATAACCGTTGGACCGGTGGCTATCACGAGAGCGGAGACCAGGAAAGATATGTCCCAGGGCAGACCAACTATATAGTATGCACTTAAACCAACGCCGGTGAAGGTTATAGCTGAACCCAGAGTCACCAGCACCAGTGTCGACCCCGTCGATTTCCTGATCTTGGGGAAGGTTAGATGGAATCCGCCCTCGAAAACGATTATCGCGACGGAAAGGGAAACTATAGTCGACAGACCCTTTGTTCCGTACAGGTCAGGATCGATCACCCCCAGAAGTCCGTCGCCGAAGAAGATTCCCAGAGCAAGTAGAAAGACGACGCTGGGTACACCAAAATGATCGGCGACTACCTTAGAGATAACAGCCAGGAGGATAATCAGGCTAGATATCAGAAGGACTTCCGCTGCCATTACTGTATACCGTCCCTCACTCCGGTTAAATATTTTCAGTTAATCGAAAACAGATTATATTTCATTAACTTAATACAGATCTTCAACAGTGAAGTATACCAAAACTTTTTTCAGAATGATACAAATAAATAGATCGGTTTCATAATAAAAAAGTCGTTAATAGATCGGTTTCATAATAAAAAAGTCGTTAATAGATCGGTTTCATAATAAAAA
>JBDGRN010000128.1:22885-30124 GCA_042218125.1 Halobacteria archaeon
AGTCGTTAATAGATCGGTTTCATAATAAAATAGAGACGTAATCCGTTTTCATATTAAATAAACATGTAGTTCGAATAGGATGTATGGAACCGGACGGTTTATTTTTGAAGTAGTTGAGCAGTCGTTTATATTGAAGTACCTGACTCGCCGTTTACCTGCCTTTTGAGGTCGGAGAACCTGTTTACGGTTTCACTGAAGGCGTTGTGCTGATGTATACTTTCCTCGTTTTCCTGCTTGATAGTGATGATGCTATCGTCGGGTAGATCGAACTCCTCGACGACGTTTCCCGCCATTACCCTAACTACGTCTTCGACGAACCGTGTGTTTTCGTGCATTTTCTTCGTCATATGGTGTTCGTCCTCCCTCTTGGCGAGGTTGTACATACGTGCACTCATGCTTTCACGGGCAACCTCGATGATCTTTTCGACACCCACGTGTTGGTGGGTGTCAGTCTGTATGGAGAGGAATGCTCTGGACCGCTGGTTATGTGCCGCCGACGGCACCTCTTCCTGGTACTCCTTGATCTGTTCGTTGTTGAGACCTAACTCCCTGAGTTTCTCTGCAGATTCCTTACGCATCATTCCCTGTGCACATGGACACGCCGTTATTCCGGTAACTTCCGCTCCTACGGTCTTGAGAACTCTTTCCTCCGTCGCCCTACCTTCGGCGTATAGAGTTGCGGTACCCTGGGTCGGTTTTTCGGTTTCCGGAGTGCTGTCCTTGTAGACGTAACTTGCCTCCATCTCCACCTCAGTTCTAGTGGTGTAGTCGTGTCTCTCCAAAAGACGTTCAGCTATCTCGGCGCAGAGATCCTCAACTGCCACGACCGGTTCCTCCACCTGTTCCTCTACCACCTCGTTCGTCACCTCCATATTACGGCTCATATCGATGCCTTTTCTTTCCGCGGGGAGATCCACGAATACGTTGAAGGTAGCCATCAGAACGATCGGTCTCTCGTCGTCACGGGACACCATAACGAGT
This sequence comes from Halobacteria archaeon, assembly GCA_042218125.1. Lineage (GTDB taxonomy): Archaea > Halobacteriota > Halobacteria > Halobacteriales > Halorutilaceae > JBDGRN01. Next base: position 23,867 of record JBDGRN010000128.1, read on the forward strand.
TTTTCCACGTTCTTTACACCCACTCTTTTCAGGCCTACCTCTATGTCTGGTTTGTTCGACTGTATATCGGGTAGATTGAGGGTACCGGTCTTTTTGCTCATTAGTGGTAAAGGTGCACCCCAAATGTTTAGGGTTGATGTTTTCGATCGTTTACAACCAAGCCCTGCCGTGAAATATGCGACCCATGAAAGATCAGGTATTTAAAAGGTTCGTCTATTTCCATTTTGGGATACGGTATGTTTTTCAAAAGTTGTAATCACCGATAGAATTAAGTATACATCCATCCGAAAACAATAAATCGATCAACATACTAATAAACTTTCCGGCATTTCCCATAACGTGGTAATTCCGTCTCCCGGGTTCCCATATACCGGAAAAACCGCATGACGTACGTCCGACGGTATTTTTGTAGAAGGATGGATAGCCCGTAAGCTATATAATAATTTTTCCCCAGACACCGTTTCAAGCTACTCCACCCACGGCACCGTCGGATACCCCTTCTTCGTCGTAACCAGCCTTCAGGTTCTCGTATGCTTCCTTGACCTTCTTGAACTCACGTTCGGCGTCCTCCGAGTCGTTGAGGTCAGGATGTGTCTCCTTGATCATCTCCCTGTAGGCGTTACGTACCTCCTCGAAGGTGGGGTTTTCATCCTCTATACCCAGAACCTCTAAGTCCGACACCGCGTCCTCGTCCAGCTCCAGTAGTTCCCGCCAGTCGTCCTCCACGTCGAAGGCACGTCTCAGGGTATCGAGCTGGTACTCCCGGGTGACGTGAAGTTCAACTATCACCGTCGAAAAATCCAGATACCTGCCGGCTCTGTACTCCTTGTACCAGTCGTCCATTATTACTGCTTTATTTTCCCCGGGTAGATAGAAGGCGACCTCTATATCCCCTACTTCGGTTGAGAACTCGGCATTGCTCTCGTACTTAAAGTCGTGTCTGTCCAGAAATTCCGCAACCATTTCCCTTGTTTTCTCACGTAGATCCTCCTGCGTCTTCCTTGCTGTATCCTTGCTTCCGGTTTCGAAACTGCCATCGTTTTCCTCCGAGACGGTTCCATGCTTGAAATGGGAGTAGAGACCAGCAGCCATAAAAAAAGGTAGAACGACTACCGCGACTGCTACGGCAACCACAACTAGGAGGAGTACAGACACAGTTAGGATAACGTCTCTACGGATAAATACCTGATTTATTCAGTTCGGTATATTAAAGCTCCATACCATCGACATCGGCGTCCACGGTTTTCCAGAAGTTGTAGAGAGCGTACTTGATCTTTAGCTCCTCAACGTCCACGAACTCCTCGACCTCGTCGTCGGGGAACGTCTCGGTTACCTGGTACTTCCCCATACCCGCACGGGGACTGTACCTCGAATCCGCAAGTATCCGGACACCGAAGTCGTCGGGCGAACGTATGATTCTGCCCATAGCCTGGCGCGTCTTCCTTATAGTAGGAGCCTCTATGGCGTATCTCCAGCCATCCCCGAACTCGGTATCGTATGCGTCCTCCACAGCCCTGCGTCTCTCGCTAAGGTAAGGATAACCAACGCCAACGACCACTGCGGTCCGGGCGACGTCGTCGGGAAAGTCAACGCCCTCCGTTAAGGTCCCCCAGAGATACGTGAACACGACCTTCTTGCCGTCACCATCGAGAGAGGATCTTATCTCTTTGGCGGACTCTCCTACACGGTCCAGCATCTTTTCCGCCTCTACGTCACATCTGTCGAAGTAACGTTCCGCCTCGGAGTAAGACGGAAAGAACAGGAGGACGTTTCCGACGGAGTACTCTACGACGTCCTCCAGAAATGACTGTATTCTCGAAATAGTTTGAGGGTCGTCCCGTTTACGTGAAAACAGCGGAGGAAGTCCGGCGACCAGCGTCTCCCGATTATCCTCGGGGAAGTCGAGGCCGTAAGCTAGTTCTACAGGGTTTTCCAGCCCCAGGACTGTCTCTATTACCTCGAACGGTCGTAAAGTAGCAGACATGAGTATGGAAGAATGTAGTCCATCGAACAGTGAATGGGTTACTCCCCGGGGAATACAGGCGTAGAGTTCGAGCTTTGCCTTTACGCCGTTGGCTCCCTCCTTTACGCCAGCGACGGGGTAGTACTGCGGATCCTTAGATAACTTTAGATAGTCCCTGAGGAAGCCGAAGGCGGCGAGAGAGGGGCACTCCTTTCGTGCCTCGGTTTCGCCTGCCTTGTACTTACGTTCGTACTCCTTGTCGAGTTTGGCCGCTAGCTTCAGACCCTCCTCGGCCAGTCTCTCGGTCTCTTCCTCGGAGTAACCGCCCTCCTCACGGAACGCCTTCAGTACGTCATCAGTCGTATCCTCCCGGCTGTTAGAACTGTCGCCGTCTTCCTGTACCGTGACGTCGGTCCAGTCCTCCCCAAGGTTCTGGATCTCCCCGAAACCGAGTTCGTCCCTCACTGTGTCCTCAAGTGCCTGATGGAAATCCTCGACTGCCTCCCGCAACTCCCCTGCGACCTCCCCCTGTTCCGCCAGTTCTACCGCGGCTCTCTCCAGCGTCTCCTTGTTAACTGTCTTAGAAGAATGCTGTCTCGCGGCGTCCTCCAGATTGTGGGCTTCGTCGAAGACCGCGATAACTTCGTCGGGGGCGGCGTCGAGCCATTTGAAGAAGTACCTCCGTATCTCGGGATCCAGGAGGTGGTGGTAGTTGCAGACCACCAGGTCGACGTTCTCCATGTTCTCCTTCAGGAGTTCGTATCCGCATTTACCGAGGTCCTCTGCGTGCTCCTTTACTTCGTCCGGCGTCCTGACCGAACCGTTCAGCCATCCGTGAAACTCCGAGTTGTCCTCGACGAGGTTGTTGTGAAAGTAGTCACATACCTGTAGCTCGTCGAGACGGTTCTGGATCGCTTCCTGTTTCTGGACCACCTCCGCCGACAGGCTTTTCTTCTGCTTTATTTCCTTGAGTTCACCCTTTAACTCTACGGTGTCGTAGGTGGCGTCACGTAATGCCTCGCATTCGTCGTATCCCGCGTCGATATGACACATGCTGGACTTGCCCTTGAACACCGAGACGTTGATGTCCTCCAGCTCCTGTATCTCACGGCTCTCCTGTATGAACTGACGCATCTGCTGGTGGACGTTGGTGGTTATGACCACCGTCATGTCGTTCTTCTTGGCGTAGTCCAGGGCTGGTACTAGCGCCGAAAGCGTCTTACCGGTTCCGCAGGCACCCTCGAAGACGACGTCCCTACCGTCATCTAGCGCCGTCTCTATATGGTCCATAGCGTCCTCCTGGTTGGGATACGCCTCCTCCTTCGGAAACATCGATTCGTGATCTATCTTCAACGTATGTGGAAAGTAGTGGTGGGAGTTAATTTCTCTGGTGGTTTCTAAAGACCAGACTGTTAGTAACGAAGTTACTGGAAAGCAATGTCGGTAACGGTGTAGATAGCCCTGAGGACGTATTGACTCGAAGGAATAATGTGGCGCAGACTTGTTTTTACCTTAAAGGATGGCGAGTGATTCCGATACAGTTGACGACGACTCGAAGAAGTACGAGCTACAGCGGATCATCGAGCGTCTCGACGACCTCGAGGGTTCGGGAACACAGCTCGTTACTATCTGTATCCCCCCGGACAAGAGGATGGCGGACGTTGTTGCCCAGCTAAGGGATGAACACGGGCAGGCGCAGAATATCAAGAGCAAGGAAACCCGCACTAACGTCCAGGACGCGTTGTCCTCCATCATCTCCAGGATCAAGCATTACAAGCAGCCACCGGAGAGGGGTATGGTGGTGTTCTCCGGAGCGGTTAATGTTGGGAGCGGACAGAGCGAGATGGAGACTATAGTTCTCGACCATCCGCCCGAGGAGATACAGAGCTACATCTACCACTGCGACAACAACTTCTATACCGAACCGCTGAAGGAAATGCTGAAGGACCATGCTCTCTACGGCCTCGTCGTACTCGACAGGCGAGAGGCGAACGTCGGATGGCTCAGGGGGAAGAGGGTGGAACCCGTCGCGAACACAACCTCACTGGTTCCAGGGAAACAGAAAAAGGGTGGTCAGTCCGCTCAACGTTTCGCACGTCTCCGCAGGGAGGCTATAGACAAGTTCTACAAGGAGGTAGCAGAGCTCGCTAACGAGATATTTGTACCACATCTTGAGGACGTCGACGGTGTACTGGTCGGTGGTCCCTCACCCACGAAGGAGGAGTTCCTGGACGGCGACTACCTACACCACGAAATTCAACAGCTAGTGGTAAGCAAGTTCGATGTCTCCTACACAGACGAGAGCGGTCTTTACGAACTCGTGAACGCGGCCCAGGATACGCTTGCTGGTCTTGAGGTGATGGAGGATAAGAAGAAGATGAAGAACTTCTTCAACGAACTCAGGCAGGGTGAGCTTGCGACTTACGGTGAGGACGTCGTCCGTAAAAATCTGCAGGCAGGTGCGGTAGACACCCTGCTACTTTCTGAAGACCTCCGCCGAAAAAGGTTGGGCTTCGAATGTCCGAACTGCGAAAGTGAAAGGGAGGAAACTGTCGACAGTTCGAGGGAGAAACTTGGAGATGTCGAATGCCACGACTGCGGCTCCCCGATGGACGTGGTCAGTGAGGAGGACATCGTTGACGAGCTAATCGAGCTGGCGGAACAGATGAGTACCGAGGTAGCGTTTATTTCGAGCGATTTCGAGGAGGGTGAACAGCTCCGTGACGCATTCGGCGGCGTGGCTGGCATACTAAGGTACCGGACCGGTATTACCGGCTAAAACAAACATATCTAGAAATACCGCGGTTAACCAATCCCGATCCATTATTCAGGGTTTTAACTGAATATTTTAAATTAAGTAAAATATCCGAATAGATTTATTGTAGGCTATAAAAATTTATGAAATATGGTTTTAGAGGAGACAATCAGGAAGAACCGTAGTCCCGCAAGAAACCTGGGTGTACTAGTTTTGAGGCTAACTCTACTCGTCGTCTTCATCCATGGTATAGGAAAACTACTTGGAGTCGGTCCCGAGGCATTCCCCATCGACCAGTTTACCACCTTCCTGGCCAAACAAGGGGTCCCGTCCCCCGAACTGTTCGCCTGGGTAGTTGGTATAATCGAGACTTTTGGCGGTATATTTATAGTTTTCGGGTTTTTAACACGTATTTCGGCATTTTTCGTGGCGCTAAACTTCGCTGTAGCAAGCCTACTCGTCCATCTACCGAACGGATTTTCGGTCTCGGATGGCGGATACGAGTTCACGTTCGTGCTTTTCATGGTTGCATTGACTCTCTTGCTTATCGGCCCCGGGAAGTACGCGATAGATTACAAACTCTTCAGCGAACCGACATACTGACGCAGGAACAGTAATCAGGTTCGTTCTCCAACAAACAGTTCTCCAACAACCAAGCCTCCAACAACCAAGCCTCCGACAACCAATTCGAATAATCGGTGGTTCACCGGGTGGTTGTGATCTTATTAATAACAACCAAGGTGGTTTTTTACCGTAGACACAGAGAGCAGTAAACCATAAGAACCATGAAAAGAAGAAGGTTCGTCAAACTATCTAGCGGTGTAGCCACGGTAGGTATAGCGGGGTGTATGAACGGAGGGAATGGAGATAACGGTGGAGATAACAGTGGAGACGGGGGAGGTAAGGGGGACCAGACGGGTAACGGAGGAACCAATAACCAGTCAGGAGGTAGAGGAGAGAGCGGAAAACACGTCGTAAAAATGAATCAGGGTAACGTCGATGGAACCCTCTCCAACTACTTCGATCCGGTTGGTTTGCACGTCGAGAAAGGCGACACCGTCGAGTGGAAAGTAGTCGCCGGCAACCATACAAGCACGGCCTACAAGAAGGGGAACAGTAGCTCAAAAAACACATTAATTCCCGAAGGAGCCGAAGCCTGGGACAGTGGTATACTCTCGGCGGGAGGCACCTTCAGCCATACTTTCGAGGTGGAGGGTACCTACGACTACTTCTGCGTACCCCATAAAACGCTGGGGATGACCGGACGTATCGTAGTCGGCAAGCCGGGAGGACCCGGTGAAAACTTCGACGAGAAAGTCCCCGACAACAACAAACCCAAGGTTGGCGAACTACCGCCGTCGAAGGTTATCGTCGACCAGGGTTCAGTGAGCTACCCGTACAAACCTTAACATCCGGATAAACCAAGAGACGGGAAAGAACAGGACTCTACTGAAGTATCCCAGACTCAGTCACCCATCCTCTCAAACTACACCAACCACCCTATTTATCTATAATACTACACCAACCACCCTATTTATCT
>JBDGRN010000101.1:0-28859 GCA_042218125.1 Halobacteria archaeon
GTCAATTAAAGAATCAATCAGTCAATTAAAGAATCAATCAGTCAATTAAAGAATCGGTCAAAACAGAATCCACAAACAATAGTTCACTAACTGTGACACAGAAAGAACCAGAACAACCACCTCTAGCGGTCGATATCGACGGGACGCTGACGTTCCAGGACGGATCACTCGATCCCAAAGTTATGACACCACTGCGGGAGTGGCCCGCACCGGTAGTCGTAACGACTGGAAAAGTACTGCCGAACGCCACCGCTCTCTGCAAGTTCACAGGTGTTCCGGAGACCGCTGTCGCCGAGACAGGAGGAGTGGTTTACGCCGACGACCACCTGTTCCATCTTGGTCAACCTGGGGCGGCGGACGGTTTCGTTGAGGAGTACCGTTCGAGGGGATACGACCTCGGATGGGGTGAAGCCGACATCGTCAACAGGTGGAGGGAAACCGAGGTTGCGGTAAACCTGGATAACAACCTCGATGTGGTTGAGGAGGTTGCGGAAAATCACGGACTAGAAGTAGTAGATACCGGTTACGCGTACCACGTCAAGTCGCCGGATGTTTCGAAGGGCGAGGGTCTCGAGAAGGCATGCGAGGTTCTCGGCCTCGATCCAGGGATGTTCGTGGCAGTCGGTGACTCGGAAAACGACACCTCGACTTTCGGTACGGTGGGAATGTCGTTCGCTGTGGCGAACGCCGACGAACGCGCTCTGAGGAGTGCCGACGAAGTTACCGAAAAAGAGTACTCCGCTGGTTTTCTTGAGGCTCTAAAAAGGATAAAGAACGGATCCTGAGGGGAAACTGACGCCTAGGTTTTCGGTTCCATAGCCAGTTCAGAAGTTATCAGTTAAACCGTATTTCAGTATAACAGATTGGCCGGTTATCTCAACTGTCTAATTATATCGAACACCCAATCATACACTATACACACCATTACACATCCATCACCTCAACATACACTATAACACATCCATCACCCATCGGTATCGCCATTATTTCACCAAGCTAACTTCCCTCAACATATCCTCCGCATACATAACAGATCCACCACTCACCACCTAGTGTCCGTCATATAACCCAGTTTTCACGTGGAATCCGGTTACATTACCCTTGGATCTGCGTAAAGCCTTAGATAGCCCGCGACTTATCTCAGGTAACAGTGTATATCGTCCTGGGATGTTCGAACTGCGAGAGCGTTAAAATCGCGGAGGCGGACGTCGATACCACGGTCTGTAACCGCTGCCGTAAACAGATAGACGTGGGTAAAGCCAGGACGATATACAGGATCGAGAACTTACAGAAAGCTAAGGAGGCACGTTCCGTCGCTCTAGCGAAACGTAACGGATTCGACGACATCGCAACCGAGATAGTCGAGGGAAGGGTCGTGAACGAGAATGTCGGCCAGGAGGTGGTCGACAAGGAAGTCGGAGGAGCGGATCCTGAGGAAGTACCCGACATAAGTGAGTTCTCAGTCGACCGGAGTCCTGGTGATACCTCAAGGGGAAATGACGTACAGAAACAGGGGAATAAGAATGGTATCCCTGAAGATACCTGCATCCCGGATCAGGACACCGATACCAGGAAGGAAAACGTAAGGAGCGGGATAAATCCTTCAGAACCGACGGAGGAGTTGGGAGGTATAGACGAGAGGGAGTACGCCGAGAAGAAGGGTCTTGACGCGGAAGAACTCGATGGTGCGGGCGACGTTGGAAGGAAGAAGACGGCAGGTGAGTCGAAACCTCAGGAGAGGATCGTGCGAGACGCCGTGGAGTTCCTGGAGAAACCCAGTGACGACGATGTCGTGGAGTTTGCTGTCGACAGAGGCGTCGACGGTGAACGTGCGGTCGACATAGTAGACGAACTATGTATGTCGGGAGAGGCGATGAGGACGCGTGAAGGATACATACGTCTTCTTTAGGTGTATAACTCATCACGTTCTTAGGTATATAACTCATCACGTTCATTAACTACGTACTTTAACCCATCACGTTCATTAACTACGTACTTTAACCCATCACGTGCTCTAAAAGCCGGCTTCAGAAGTAACGGTTATCCCTTTTCCGACACGGTTTTAAACGTACCTGTTCTTAAATACTTACTACGCGGCCGACGGACGCGTGTGTATACACGCCGGAATGTGATCCAGAACGGATTGAACCGCCAAGCGCCGTGGGTGAACAAAATATGGCTAAATCGTTTTACAGCTACATCAGGGACGAATGGAAGAACCTCGACGAAGGAGAGATAGAGGAAGTGCAGTGGAGGAGACTCCAGCGATGGAGGGACCAGGGTGCAGTCGAGAAGATAGAGAGACCGACGAGACTCGACAAGGCTAGGAGCCAGGGCTACAAGGCGAAACAGGGTGTCGTTGTAGTCCGGACGCGGGTACGTAAGGGCAGCGCCAGGAAGGAAGCCCCAAAGATGGGGAGACGCAGCAAACGTACCGGCACCGTCAAGATTACGCGGTCGAAGAGCCTGCAACGTATCGCGGAGGAACGTACATCACGGAAGTACAGCAACCTAGAAGTACTGAACAGCCACTGGGTCGGCCAGGACGGTAGCTACAAATGGTTCGAAGTGATTCTGCTCGATCCGGACCATCCCGCGATAGAGAACGACTCCGACCTCAACTGGATCTGTAACGGGAGTGCTCAGGGTAGGGCGTACCGCGGGAAGACGAAGGCAGGAAAGAAGGGGCGTGGAATCAGCGAGAAAGGTAAGGGAACCGAAGCAACACGACCCAGCAAGAAGTAAACTCCGGTACGGAAATACCCATACCTCAATTTTTCCAGTATTTCATCTACCGTAAATAATCTCGGCTTATTACTGTTTTGAATACCCAGTACATCCAACCTTTACCTCCCCACAACTATCCAGCACTACCACAACTATCCAGCACTCCTTCGACTTATTGCTACTCCTGCAAATGTTTAGGAGGAGATTTCAGCCCAGGTTTTCGAGCGCCGTCGTGACCACGTCCCTGTACCTCGTCGGTTCGTCGTAGAGCAATGCGGGTTCCTCGTCGACACCCTCAAGGTCCTCCGGAAGACCTTCCTTTATCCGTTCTATCGTTCTCTCGGCAGTTTCAGCTATCCATCTGTCACGGGTATCCTCGTCAACCACGTTGATGGATTCGGGACGAACACTCACCATCACGTCGCCCTCGTCGGTCTCGTAGGTACTGGGTTTACCCACCACAGCGACGTACTCCGGAGGCTGTATATCTCTAACTTTCTCCATCGCTTCGGGCTGGTACTGGCCGGCATAGATGAAGAAGGTGCCAGTGGGATCGACGACTCGTGCCCTCCAGTACTCGGAGTCGGATCCTATCTCCTCCTTCTCCGTCAACGTCCCAACCAGAAACACCCGGTTTGCCCTTTCTCCCGTAGGTAGCAGGAGGTATGTGGGTGCCCTTTCGTCGTCGCTGGTCTTGTAGGTGTAGTACGCGTCGTTGAACTCGCCGGCGAAGACACGTTTCGCCACCTCTCTCTGGACTCTCTCACTACTCATTTATACCGACCTCGCTTCTACCAGTAGACCGTCAACGTCGATTACGGCATCCATCCCCTCAACTTCCTCGGCAAGGAGGTAACGTCCCATCTCGGTTCCGGCGATCCGGTAGTACCTCCCGATCAATGTTTCCTCCATGTCGTCGGAAACGACGCTGGTATCGAGAGCGTCCTTCGCGGCTTCCTTCGCCTCCTCTAAATCTACACCCGTGACTTCCTCCGTGACCTCGCGGTTGAATATAACGTCGTGGACATCGTTTCCGTCATCCACCACGGCTTTCACCCGGAGGTCGAACTCACCGTCGACCTCACCATGTTCGCTGCAACGTCCGTTCTGGAGGACACGTGTACAGTCCTCCTCGGGACATCTCTTTATCAACCCGCTTCCTGACTGGATATCAACCAAAGCACCCTCTACCTCGACGTTCTCGCTCCCTACCTCGATATCTCGATCGAGTTCGGAGACCTCGGTCGATTTGTTGAGCTTCACGCTGAGACGTCCCTGGAACTCGTCGGTCACCACGTTGTCGAGCCGGTACGCTTCACCCTCGGACAGTTCGGGTAGATCGCTCTTGCTCCAGCTGGTGAACTTTATAGTGCCCGATTCGTCCCCCACCAGACCAGTCTGTGCTATAGATTCGCTGCTGGACTCCCAGAGATCGACGACCTCGACCTCAAGAGTAACCCAGTTCTCGGGTTCCGATATCTCCGCGACCTCGACGGTCTCGCTGCCTCCTCCGTTTGACGAGACACCGAGCTTTTCGCTCAGGTTGTTCTTTACGCTTCTCCGCGCCTCGGATTCCGGGACTCCGTAGTCGTTGACGTACTCGTCCAGCATCTCCTCTATCTCCTCCACGGACACCTCCGCGTCTCCCGAAAACCCGTCACGTATCTCTTTTGCCGCCTGTTCAAGACTCATTTTACAACACTCACTATACCACAGAAACCGATTCGGTAACATAAAACCTTCCTGATGTAAAGTGAAACGAGAACCCTAAAGTTTCAGCTCGCAGAACCGGTTTCCTTCAGTCGCAGGTTATCCTGGTTCGGTAGACCCTGTTGGGATCGTTACAACTGTTCACAACATCGACTATGCCGTCGGTCTGACCGGATTTCGGCCCACCGATCTGACCCCAGTACACGGTTCTCGTCTCCAATGGTTCGTGGTCCCTTGGAATCTGTGAGACGATACCTACACCGTTATCCAGGATATTTGACTTCCTTATAACCGGGCTCGAATGCTTGGACTTGCCGTTGACCAGTACCCCCACTTTGTTACCGGTTATCTCAGTGAAGAACAGTTCCCAGTCGCTCTTACTCCCTGCTGCGTAGAGACCGTTCTCGGATCCGTCAACCAAACTGCTGTTCCTTATCAGGAAGTCGGACCTGGTGAAATGCACCATCACGTTTTTATTGTTACCGCTGAACGTCGATCTTTTCACTACCCAGGACCCGGTTGTACGATCGGCTAGGAGACCTACATCGTTGTCTTTCACCGTCAAATTCTCCAACTCGAAATCACGACTGTTCTCCGACAGGTCGATGCCGGTACTAAAGCCTTTAATAGTCATGTTCCTGAGGTTTAGCTCGACGTCACTGTCGGCACTAAGTCCATACTTGCTGTCATTTTTTGCGATCACGACGCCTTCCTGGCTTTCACCAACAAGAGTCAGGTCCTTCACCGCCCGGACACCACCTTCATATGTGCCGTTTTTGAGATATACCTTCTCGCCTTCCTCGAAAAGGTAAGCTTCACTGGATAACGAGTCGTTGCTATCCAGAACAGTTTTATTTTCCCCAAGTTTTTCAATCCACGAGACAGACACGTTCGTGGCGTTGGTGGCGTTTTCCGCGTTATCAGCCTCACCTCCCCCGTCCGAACCGGTTGAACCGCCCGAACCGTCGGTACCGGAACTTCCACCACCTCCGTCACCTCCGTCACCTTCGGAAGCCTGGTTTTGACTGTCTTCCTTTTTATCCTTGGCTTCCTCAGCACATCCCGCAGTCATCAACAGAACCGCTATCCCTAACACAATTACGAGTTTCTTTACTCTCATCTATTTCCTGCGTTAAATTTCCTGCCGTGGACATATATTGTTTGCTTAACTCAAAATTCTCGGAGATGTATCACAAACACAACGCCAACCAAACATCAATAAAGTTCCCAGTTAACTGTGTACTCAGTATATCTGTGTACTGTGCACGGTATTTCAGACATCCCCCTCCAGATTTAAGTTAACCTGTTTCTACGGTAATAAAATCTAAAACTACAGAGATTACGTATCCACTAAAGCTATAGTAGTTAACCCAGCTTCCACCTGTATACCGTGTCGCTCGACTCAGAAAGATCTTTTAGCTGAACGTAAGAGTCGTCTTTCGAGTACCCCGACGGCACGCTGTATACCATCCAGCGCTCCACGTCCTCGTTAGGAGACAGCTCCGCCCCCTGGATCGAGTCCCCGAAAGCCTTGTACTTGGTGCCGTCTGCCTCCACCTCATCCTCCTCGAAAACGGTCGTGACGTGTTTACCCTCGTAAAACAGACCCAGGTCACCCGGCTCGGTTCCCTCATAGGGCATCTTTCCGGGTCCGTCTCCGTCTTGCTTTATCTTCACCTTGACAAAGACGAACTTCGAGTCGTCAGAAGACGGAGACAGGTTCTTAACGTCCTCGGCGTCGAACATCTTTACCGCCTCGACAGATACGTCGACGTTCCCAAGTTCGGCGTCGTCACCGAGATCCAGAGTTTTAACGTCACGTTCCCTTCCGTCTCCGTCTCCCCCTGACATACATCCCGCGGAGATACCCGCGGTCGCCAAGCCAACTATGGATAGATAAGTTCTACGTTCCATCGAGGTAACCTTTCACTCATTCTTACATAAAGATACTGACCAGTACAACCCACCGCCGGTCCTGCCGAAACCATTTTTTATCCGGACCATTCTTTATTCCAGTCTTCCATAAGACCTACATAGACATATTCAGGCCTCATCCAAACCCTTTTCAACTACATATAAATGATCTTCAAACCAAACCCAACCTCAAACCAAACCCAACCTCAAACCAAACCCAACCTCAAACCAAACCCAACCCAGTTTTAATCCGGCTGCTTAGTGTGCTCCAACATCTATTTCTCAGACCCGTATCTTACTCCAGACCCCTGGATCTTTCCATCAGGAGACGTGCCCCAACCACAATGAAACCTGTCAACGTGACGACAAACTGGATACCTGTCCATGAGATTGGCAGCCTCCTTTCCACGTCACCAGATTCTTCACCCCGTGTCGGATCGGCGGCCGTCGGGTAATGGACCTCCGACGTTCCTCCAAGACCGGAGAAGTCGAAGAAAACCAAGCCCTCCATGTTTGATAGATAGAAATGTCCCGTAGGTTCGATGAACTGGTCGTGGAGAGGATAGAACAGGTTGACGCCGTTGTAGAAGAAGTCGACACCAATCCCCGCGAACGTGAGGGAAAAGACAGATACGACAGCCACCTTCAGCCGGGCGGGAGTATCGATTAACATGCGTCTATAACGCCAGTCGAGAGCAACCATTGCGCCTAATGACACGGGTAGAAACAGGTTGTGGAGAACCGCCCTGTGGCCGCCTGGCACCACCAATCCAACGAAGGTGTCGAGAACGGGTATTACCGTTACTCCAACCACTACCCCCAGCGTCTTTACCGAGAACTCGTCCTTCAGAAGCGATGTCGCGATCAGGCCGGCGAGAGCGGCGTGGAAAAGTTCGCTCGGCATCTAGTCGTAGACACCCTCTCTTTCGAACTCAGCCCTCTTCTCGAGCACTTTGGGTGTGCGACAGACTCCATCGGCTCCTGCCACCTGTGGGACGGTGCAGTTGTTGCAGTTCTCACATAGAACTGAAGTCCCGTCACCTGGGTAGCCTCCATCACGGGAACTTCCGCCGTTCTTGAGTATCCTGCTTGCCACCCTTGGTTCGGCGTAGAAAGGTCTCGCCATACCCACCATATCCCCCTCCGAACCCAGGAGTTTCTCCATTTGACCCCTGTTCCTGATGCCACCCTCAAGCAGTACGGGTATCACCACCCTACGTTTAACTCTCTCGCCGTAACCAGCGTTCCATCCCGGTTCAAAGCCGTAACGGAGGGCTTCCACCCTGTTGAGGAACGACACCAGCTTTCTACGTAACCCGCTGCCGAACACCTGGTCATAGCCCTCGTGGAACCTCTCGTCTTCCCACGACCTTTCGGGATAGTTACCTTGCACGATGCTGAGATCCCAGTATACGCTAACCTCTACGGGAACAACGGCGTCGAAACCGGTTTCTGCACACATCTCCGCAAGCCTAACGCCTTCGTCGAGATCTATCTTCCTCCTGACGTGTGGCGGTGATTTCGTTTCCGCCGGAACCTTCGTAGTTACTGGGACGTCGTCACCCACGCGTTCCCTTATCCTGTCGTGTACCAGTTTAAGAAAGTTGAACCTTCTTGCCGTAGATCCGCCGAAGACGTCTTCTCTCCGGTTGTAGTACGGTGACAGGAACTGCTGTACGATACCCATGTTGGCCCCAGAGATATGTATACCGTCGTACCCCGCATCCACCAGGTACTCGGCAGAATCAGCGAACCTCCCGGCAAGTCCGTAAACCTCGTCCGTCGACATCCGTCTCACGTTCAGGTTCAGAAAATCGAGACGGCTCAAAACCCTCATTGCTGCAGGAGGACTGGATACGGTCCTCTGCACCGTCCCCGGGTTTTCTCTCATGTACTTTTCGTTCCAGACCTCCATGCTCCTCAGACCGCCGTACTCGAGCTGCGCGAATATCTTCGATCCGTGTTTCTGGATCCGTGAGGTCAGTTTCTCCAGCTCCGATACGAAACCTGGGTCGTGGACCCGAGTCATCTCAGGTGCAGCACAGCCTCCTTCGGGAGATACCACGACAGCCCCCTGAAAGATCAAACCCACACCGGATTCTGCCGCCGGTTCTAGCTCCTCTATCAGCTTATCTACTGTCCCGTCGTGGTTTCCCGCACATTCGAGCAACGGTGCACGGTAGAGCCTGTTAGGTATCTCGATCGAGTTTATTGATATCGGATCTTCCAGAGACGGCATAATTAGATACCATTACTCCCTCTTATCACCTAAATACCAGCCTATCACTCTCCCTACTCACCAAGTATCCATCCAAACATTCCCACAAATCCCTACTCATCCAAAAAATCCCTAAATCCCTACTCATCCAAAACAACATCCAAACCCCAAACCCAGAAAACTTTCACAGAAACAGACTGAACTTCAAACAGGATAAACTACCTCAGTTGCCATCAGGACTACCAGGGCAGCTGGTACCAGGTATCTCACGATTACGTCTATCGTTTTCACATCGGTGATCTCCTCGTCGGTTAACCACGTGAAGGTTACTGCGATTATCAACGCCGTAATAGGTAGACCAATGTCGCTAATTGATTCATCGATGAAGTCGAGAAACGGCATACCCGACATACTCACTCCAGCGCTGGTGTAGCTTAATGCGGACGGCAACCCTGCCATAAACAGTATAACCAACATACTCCCGATCGCCCGAGTCCTGGAGGTACCTCGACCAATCGCCACCGCTACGGGAACCTCGAGAAGCGAGATAGAACTACTTACCGCGGCGAGAAAAAGAAGAGAGAAGAAAACGGCACCCAGTACGTTACCGAAGGGCAGTCCAGCCATAGCCGAAGGCAGGGTTACGAAAGCCAGTTTAGCACCCTGTGACGGCTCCAGTCCTTTCGTGAAAACTACTGGAAATATAACAAGACCACCGAGAAAAGCCACGGCGAAGTTGGATAACGCGATGATCACCGACAGCTTGGGTATGTTCATTTCGTCACCGATATAGCTTCCGTAGGTCAGAAGAATACCCATACCCAAGGATAGAGAAAAGAAAGCCTGACCGAAGGCACTTCTCCAGATACGTGGTTCCATGAGAACGGCGTAGTCCGGATTCAGGAAGAAATCCATAGCCTCCCCGAACCCCGAAAGCGTACTGTTGTAGACTGCCAAAACAGCTAGGAAGATGAAGATGAGCGGGATGAAGATGCTTGCAGCACGTTCAATACCGTCCTCGACTCCGTAGGAAACGATCAGACCCGTGAAACCGAGGGCAACGATCCAGTAAACTAGGGGTTTAAGGGAACTCGTGAACTCACCGAAGCTGGTTGTGAATCCCGTGAGTGAGAACAGTATAAAGGCTATAACCCACCCCGTGATGACCAGGTAGTAGCTCAGTATCAAGGTTGCTACGACAGCTATAAACCAACCAAAGTAGCCCTTCTTCATCTCGGAGAAGGACTTCACTATATCAGTCCCCATCCTTTCCCCCGCTTTTATAGCAACCACCATCAAGGGAAGGCCGAAAAAGAAGGTGGCGAACAGGTAGGGTATAAGAAAAGCACCACCACCGTTATTCCCAACCTGGAAAGGAAACCTCCATATGTTCCCCAAACCTACTGCGCTTCCTATCACAGCGAAAACAAAGCCGAGTTTGGAAGACCATTCAGACATATAACCTTATCAAACCCTCTGGCAAAATATATTTACCCCCGTTTACGAAAAAACCCGATCCTGTAAACCCTGAACCCCATCCCTCAGTAACCCAAGTGAATGTTCTATCCGTCGAAACCGTTCTCCTGCCAGCTCCATCCTGGAAGACGGGACTGAAAACCAGCCGCAAGTCCAGCCATTACGTCGTCGTAACCCGCGTTTCTGGAGTCGTCAAGAACCTCGCCTGTATGTACGTCGATGTAGTGAAACGTGGCTTCAGCCAGTGTCCCCTCCGGGTCTGCACCCGCAATCTGGCTTGCTATCTGACGGCCTATGAGTTCGTCGACCACGAATCCGGCGTAGTCGTTTGACACCTCTATCCCAACCCCGAGTTTATACAGAGCCGCGAGGTTTAGGGCGAGATCTTCGTCCTCCAGGAGACGTTCGAACTCCTCCTCGACCTCGGACGGTTCTACCAGGTCGACTTCTTCGCCGAATACCTCCCCAAGTTTATCCCGGGAGAAGTTTATGAGTTCCGTAACCTCCTCGAGGTTGTCCGAGAAGAACTCCCGTAACTCCTCAACTGTGTCGAGCGATATCTTCATTTGGATAGCAGAGAAAGAGGTGGTTTTATTTTTGGAGTCATATGAACCTGTGTGTCTCAAGGTTCATCGGAGAGATGGTACGCATGTTGTACTTCTGGTAGAGACTCGACGCCAGATCCTTGGTATTGCTCTCGTCCCCATGTATCGTGAATATCTTCTCGGGTCTTGGGTTCATCGTTTTCACGAAGTTAACGAGCCCTTCGCGGTCTGCATGTCCCGAGAATCCCTCCACGGTTTGGACGTCCAGGTTGATCTTTACGGTGTCGCTACGTCCGTTCCCGCCACCTACACGTACCTCGTCCCTCCCGGACTGGATACGTTGTCCCGTGGTGCCGGCTGCCTGGTATCCTACGAAGATCAGGCTGTTGTCGGGATCCGGTGCCAGGAGTTCCAGGTGCTCCATAACGGGTCCGCCAGCCATCATGCCGTTTGTGGCGAGTATGATTGCGGGGTCGCCGTCGGCTATCTCCTGTCTCTGTTGACTGCCCTCGTCTATCTCCTCGAAGTACGACGCCAGGAACGGGTTCTCGTCCTCGTGGAATATCATGTCACGGAGGCTGTCGTTCAGGAACTCCGGGTGGGCGGTATGTATCGCGGTCGCCTCCCAGATCATGCCGTCGAGGTATATAGGCATCTCGGGTATCTTTCCGTGACGCATCGCCTCCTCCAGGACGATCATCATCTCCTGGCTTCTACCGACAGCGAAGGCAGGTATTAGTACCTTCCCGCCACGGTCGTACGTCTTCCGGATCGCTTTCCTGAGTTCATCCTCCGCCTGGTCCCTTGGAGGCTGGACGTCTCCCCGGCCACCGTAGGTGGATTCCAGGAAAAGGGTCTCCAGTCTCGGGAAGTCGTTGACGGCGCCGTTGAACAGACGCGTCTCCTCATAATGGATGTCCCCGCTGAATCCTACGTTGTAAAGGCCGTCGCCGACGTGGAAATGTGCTATCGCGCTCCCCAGGATATGTCCTGCGTTGTGGAGAGTTAACTTGATGTCGGGGGCGATATCCGTAACCTCGCCGTAGTCGAGAGTGATTGCGTGTTTTATCGCTTCACGTACCATCTCACTCTCGTACGGAGGTTCCCTGCCCTGCTTCGCCGCCACATCCAGGTAGTCAACACAGAGGAGGCTCATCAGGTCCCTCGTAGGCTCCGTCATGTAGACCGGTCCGTCGTATCCATAACGGAACAGCAGGGGTATCAGAGCCGAGTGGTCGAGGTGTGCGTGCGTAAGGACGACCGCATCGAGAGAGTTCAACGGATTCGCTTCCGGGGCATGTAGGAATGGGGTTTCGTCCGTACCGGGCTTGTCGCCACAGTCAATCAAGACCCGGGTTTCGGGGGTAGACAGAAGATAGGATGCCCTCCCGACTTCTCGGCAACAGCCGAGGGTCGTTACGCGTACCCACTGTTCTTCACTCGTCTGGTCACGGTGGATACGTCTTCCGGTCTTCTTGAGTAGCTCCTTTCTATCGTCATGTTCCTGTATCAGGTACCTGCGTATGTTCTCGACGGTCGAGCTCTCAATAGGAGGTGTACGTATTACCTCGGGAGTCCATCCCGTCGCCTTCGTGATCTCCCTGAGAGTCGATCCGTGTTTCCCTATCACCAGTCCGGGCTTCTCCGCCTTGATGACGACCTCTCCCTGGTCGGGGTTGAAGTTGAAACCCGAAACTCCCGCTTCGTCGGGGACTACATCCTCGATCTCCCTCCTGGACTTGTCCTTGGGGGTCAGTACGCTTGGATCGGGACGGACGGTGATCCTCTTTCTTAGTTTCCTCGCCAGATCCCTGACGAGGTCGCCGTCGTCCGCGAACTTCTTGGGATCGCTGGTATAAATAACGAGTTCGGGACCCTCGTACTCGACTTCACTGATATTAATCTCAGGAGGGATCTCGTCCTCTATCTTCTCCTCCATCTGCTCTAACTCCTCTTCGACGTTCATTTTTAAATAGAAGTTCGTTGTTTAGATGTCGTCCGCTATCTCGTCTATCTCCTCGTCCTCCACCTTCTTGAAGCCGTCTTCCTCGGTTATAGTCGCCATCATGATGCCGTTCCCACTCGCTGTGTCGCGCTCCATAGCGCTGTTGAGTGCCCTGACAGTCACGTTCTTCGCTTCTTCGAGCGTCATGTCGTCGTGGTGGTTGTCCTCCAGAACTCCGTAGGCTATTACGCTCCCGCTACCTGTCGAAGCGTAGGGCTGATCCATAACTCCGCCTGCGGGATCGAGAGTGAAGATATGAGGGCCCTCGTCGTCTACCCCACCCATGATAGGCACCACCCTGAAGAAGAAGCTTCTCATGATGTTGCCCGCCATGCTGGCGAGACCGTTTATCGTTATAGGTTTCTGTCTTCGGGTTTCGTAGAGATTCGCCTCCACCCTGAGTGTTTTCGCGAGGTTCTGACCGTCTCCTACGCCACCACTTATGGTTATAGCGGCGTCGTCGGTGATCTCGTATATCTTCTTCGCGGTCTTACTCGCAACCAGGTTGCCCATGCTCGCTCGTCTCTCCGTCGCAAGCACCACGGCGTCCTCCGTCGTGATGCCTATCGTCGTCGTACCCTCAGCTATATCGTCGTCGGGTATATCGGCTCTTCCTCTCGGATCGCTTCCTTTGTTAGATATCATCTTAAAGTCTCCTCGCTAAAAGGCCAGGAATCGATTACATTGAATGGTTAAACTCCACACCATATAAGTTTTCACCATCACGGAGAGACCTATGTGGGATATATAAACAGAGAACAGAAGCGGGAGCCGTCTCCGTATCCACCATCCATCAATTTAACCTCCACCCACAAATTAATCTCCACCCAACAAGCAACCTACAATCTACAAGCAACCGATACCCAACAAGCAACCGATACCCAACAAGCAACCGATACCCAACAAGCAACCGGCACCCAACAAGCAACCTCCATCCAGCCAGATGTTAACCAAAGACCTTTCGTTGAGGAAACCCGAACCTCCATCCGTTCGATGATAGGGAAGATCCTTTTCCTGTTTATCGTGGTTCCGCTTATCGATCTGGTGATCCTTCTGGAGCTGGCGGAACGTATAGGATTCCTCCAGACAGTGGCAATAATCGTGATCACGGGAATCCTCGGTGGATCGTTGGCTCGTTTGCAGGGAGCGAAGACTCTGAGAAAACTCCAGCTGAAGTCGATGCAGGGTGAGACTCCATCCAAGGAGCTCGCCGACGGCGGACTGATATTCGCGGGAGGACTACTGCTTCTGACTCCGGGAATCATCACGGACCTCCTGGGTTTCCTTATGCTGATCCCGTTCACCCGCCCATTCGTCAGGAGACTGGTGGTCGGCCACCTCAAAAAGAAGGCTGAGTCGGGTGCAGTCAGCTTCAACGTCAGCTACGGTGGGTTAGGGAACCACGAGGAGGGAGAAGGATTCGAGGGGTTCCAGCAGGAAGGGTTCGAGGAGACGGAAGGATTCGGAGGGTTAGGACATTCCGGCCGGGAGGAGGACGTAAAGGATGTAGACTGGAGGGATGCCGAAGGTCCACGAGACGGAGAAGATGAGGGGAGCGAGGAGAAAGACCAGGATTTCGGTGGTTCAGGTGACGACGACGGCCGCCTCGGAAACGGTTAGTTCATACTGGGCAGCGTAACATTACCTAAACTAGTCGAACCGGGAGCCGTCAGAAAGTAAGCTTTAGGTGTTTCGAACCTCAAACCAGTAAACCGCGGGCCAGTAGCTTAGCTAGGTTGAGCGTTCGGCTGATAACCGGGAGGTCCTCGGTTCAAATCCGAGCTGGCCCATACTTAAAATCCGAGCTGTCCTACACTTACTGACCTACACTTACTGACCTACACTTACTGACCTACACTTAATTACCTGGATGGCCTAACTGATAAAAACAGCAAAGAGAATTTTATCCCACGGATAGTTATTAAATTATGGTCTCCTTAGCCGTTAACATCTTACTGACCGGTTTCCTGAGTTTTTGTTTTATTTTCTACGGTATCTATATGTTGAAAGAATACGACTCGGTGGGTGTAAAAAGTCTATCCGGATTCAGCATATTCTGGGGATTCAACTACATCCTCAACTCGATCGTAGTTTGGATCTTGATGAAGTACGGGGTTACGTCGGGAGCCGCACTCAAATCCCTGTCGTTTACTGGATCCACGGAACTGTTTTTGATTGGTACGTCATCGATACGTGGGTTACTGACCGTCCTCGGTATCTTCTCCTGGCTCTGGTTCGTCCTCAAATACACCACTAGGATAGATCACAGGGATCTGGTGGCGGTATTTTCTCTCGCCTTCACCGTTTTCGTTGTTGCAGGTATAAACGGTCTAATCGGGGGCCTCGAAGCTTTCCAGTATATCGGCCCGTCCGGGACTTACAGTGGAGGAATACACGGATTCATCGGGGTTATCGAAATAATCGGTACCGGAGTTGCGATAGGTGCCGGTACCGCTCTCCTTTACCGAACGTCAAGACGTCACGTTACTTTCACGAGACGTGAAACGGTCGCTCTTACGGTCCCCGTACTGCTTCCATACCTCGTCCGGTACCTGTACCAGTTCGGTATCGTACCCGACTTCCAGACGATCCAGATGCTGCGGGTCGTCGCCCTCGGTATCGGTCTTGCGGGACTGGTACTAGCAACCAGAAGATACTGCATCTTCGACTCGATACCGGCTTCCAGAGCGATCGGACACGACACTGTCTTCCAGGCAAGTAAATCCGCCATCACCGTGGTGGACGAAAAGGAACGAATATCCAACATGAACAAAGCTGCAGTGGAGCTTTTCGGTATCTCCCCCGAAGCAGGTATCGGTACCCAACTCTCCGAAATACTGCCCGAAACCGTAGGCACCGACAGTCTGAATCCGTCGGGGAGCACTGTTTTCAGGATCCCCGAGAAGGAAACCGTCGTAGAAGCAGAAATAAAGAAGAAAGACCAGGTTGGACGTAACCTGGGAAAAACTGTAGTCTACCACGATATTATGGACGAACGCCGTCGTCGTCAAAGAATACAGGTCCTTAACCGGGTACTCCGCCACAACCTCAGAAACGACATCACTGTCGCAACGGGATACGCCGACGGGATAGCAGAGGGAGGTATAGAACCGGAGGAAGGTATACGCCATATACGTGAATCCCTGTCTGATATCGCCAGTATAGGTGACAAAGCACGTGAAATCGAGAACATGCTGAACGCCGATCCAAGTAACGACGAACCAAGGCCACTGTCTTCGTTGGTCCAACATACGGTCAAGGAAGTCAGGAAAGAACATCCCGATGTATCAGTTCAGGTATCGGTGTCCGAAAAGGAGACTTACGCGAACTCGAAGGTTCTGGAACCCGTCTTGACTGAACTCCTTATCAACGGCATAGAACATACGGACTGCGAGAAAATATTGGTTAGTTTCGATCCAGAAACGTACCGTCTATCCGTTGAAGACGAAGGACCCGGTCTCCCGGAGTACGAGTTAGAGGTATTCCGAACCGAGGAGGAAACACCCCTCAAACACGGTAGCGGTATGGGTTTATGGCTTGTGAAGTGGGGGGTTAACCAGCTCGGTGGAGAAGTTCGGTTCGACGTCGATGACTCGGGAACCAAAGCCATTCTGGAGCTTCCGGAACACCTCTTCGGCGACTGAATCTATACAGATACTTTAGAAACCCCCACGTAACTTAGCAAGATGCCGGACGAGATCGCCACGGTCGACGAAGTTCCAGCATGGGGGAGTCTGCTGTTCACGGTCGAACTGGAAGGAGAATGGATCGAGGCAATAGCCGTTAAACAGGACGACGAAGTATTCTGTTACGAGAACTACTGCCAACACTGGCGCGACGTTAAGCTCGACGACGGCGACGACGCCGCGATCCGGAACGGCGAAATCGTATGTGAGAAACACGCCGCTATGTTCGAGATAGATACCGGTCTATGTAACTACGGTCCCTGTGAAGGGAGTAGTCTACGCACGATCGACACCGAGACCAGGAATGGTGCTGTGTATCTTACAGACGAGGAGTACAGCTACGTTTCGGAGGGTGGAGTAGAGGAGAAAGATGAGGACGACGGCTCATTCGACAAGGGAACCAGGGGAGGTATGGATTTCCAGATCTGAAGCTAACTGTAGATCAAAAAACACTTTTTCAACAGATTCGGCACACATCGAAGTGGTTATAGTTTAAAACCGGGTTCTTAATACATTCATTTCAAACCGACTTGCCCGTTCTTTTGGGGTCGTTGACGTACAGCAGGAAAATCACCGGCAGTAGTACGAGTGCACCGGCGACGAACGGCGACCAGAAAGCGACGTATGTCCACATTGCACCTGCAACCGTGGGTCCAACGGTACGGGCTAGTGATCCCGCACTTCTCGTCACCCCCAACGCACCCCCCTGCTCGTCCTCGCCGGCGATGTACGATACCATCGATGGAATCGCGGTGTTAAGTAAACCGTTTCCGAGACCTATCAGGACCAGGGAGAACAGGAGAATTATGATCCCGGGGGTGAGCCACTGGAAAACCAAGTGTTCGATACCCAGCATTCTACCGAGTCGGAGCGAGAACGGAAGTATCACCATACCGGCAGCCATTATCGCTGCACCTATCTCGCTCGTGTCGATTAGGCCGAACCTTCCGGTTAGTTTGTTGATAAGACTACTTTGTGAGATAGCCGCCATGATACCCAGGAAACCAAGGAGCATACCGTTTGCTAACACAGAGAAACCAAACTGGTTCTCGGTAAGTAAAACGAAGATACTCTCGAGGACACTGAAAGCCGACATGAATAGAAGGAACAGGACTATGAGAGTCTTCATGTGATCCCTCTTCAGTGCCTTCTTCAACGTCAGACGGTCTTCCTTCGACTTCGCCTCCACTGACGGATCCTTCGTTTCCGGTAACATGAAGTATCCTACAACCAGGTTTACCGTGGAAAGCAGAGCCGCGACAAGTGAGGGAAGAATGAACTGGTTGATCTTGAACGGAAAAGCTCCCTGGAACGCCGCAACAACGTTGGGGCTTGCGAATATACCACCGATAACGGGACCGAGGATCATTCCGAGCGAGGTGGAGAGACCCACCATACCCAGTCCCCTTGTCCTGGTTTCCTTGGTCGTTATATCCGTAATTACCGCCTGGGCGGGAGCGACGTTACCCGCCATCGCTCCGAGAACGAAACGTGCGACGAACAACATAGCCAGACTTCTGGCGATTCCGAAAAGGATCCAGGAAACTATCGCACCAACCAGCGTGATCAGAAGAACGGGGCGTCTACCTATCCTGTCACTGAGTCGGCCCATCCAGGGGACGAAGATGAACTGTGCGAGAGAGTACACCGCTATCAGAACACCCACCATGAACCCGTTGGCTCCGAAATGCTGGGCGTACTCAGGAAGGATGGGGACGATTATCCCGAACCCCACCATGTTGAGAAAAAGTGTGAAACTGATTATCTTTATTACACGCCGGGAGTTCATTTTTCGCTTGAAAGATCAAGTTTAGGAGGGATAAATTTCGGGGTTAAATAGCCGACGTACATCCGATCTAAGGGTTAGGTCCTGCATGTTTTACATGACAAGTTACAGAAAAGTTACAGTATAGAGCCTGGAATCCTGGAGTTAAAGCGAAGATTACTGTAGTCAAGCCTTTTTGGATAGAACCACTGAACGTCCCTCGGATCTACAGTATCCCGATTAAGTGAACCGTAGACAGTATTTCATTTTTTATTACTGCCCTCCAATCGTTAAAAAACCCCGTCCCGTATACAGATTTATGGAAAGGAGAAGGAGTTCCATGAACCGTGAGGTGAAGTCGTTTGGCTGAAACCGTCACCGAGAAACTCATAGACGGACACCTGCTCGATGGCGAGATGGAGCCGGGAACAGAGATTGCTCTCGGGATAGACCAGACCTTGACCCAGGACGCCACGGGTACGCTCGTGATGCTGGAGTTAGAGGCTCTCGACCTGGATCGGGTCGAGACCGAGTTGAGCGCGCAGTACGTCGATCACAACCTGGTGCAGGAGGATAGCAAGAACCCCGACGATCACCTGTTCCTGAGAAGCGCGTGTGAAAGGTTCGGCCTGTGGTACAGCCGTCCCGGAAACGGAGTCAGCCATCCGGTGCATCAGGAGAAGTTCGGGGTTCCGGGAAAAACCATGGTGGGTAGCGACAGCCACACACCTGCAGCGGGTGCTCTAGGGATGCTGGCTATCGGTTCGGGTGGTATGGACGTCGCCATGGCTATGGCGGGCGAACCGTACTACGTCAAGATGCCGGAAGTCTGGGGGGTCGAGCTGACGGGAGAGCTTCCCGACTGGTGTAGCGCAAAGGACGTCGTGCTGGAGATGTTGCGGAGACACGACGTCGACGGCGGCGTCGGCCGTATAATCGAGTACCACGGCGATGGACTCGACGACCTCAGCTGTATGGATCGCCACGTCATAGCCAACATGGGAACCGAGTTAGGTGCGACGACGACTGTGTTTCCAGCCGACGGCGAGGTCGAGAACTTTCTGGAACGCCAGCGGCGTGGCGACGATTACCGCGAGTTAACCGCCGACGACGGTGCGGAGTACGACGTAGAGGAAACCATCGATCTGAGTGAGATAGAGCCGTTGATCGCGATGCCGTCGAGCCCCGGAAACGTCCGTCCCGTCACCGAGGTTGAGGGCCGTGAGATCCACCAGAGCTACATAGGTTCCTCGGCGAATCCGGGTTACCGTGACTTCGCCGTCGCCGCCGATATAGTGGCGGGGGAGGACGTGCCGACCTACGTCTCCCTCGACGTCAACCCTACGAGCCGGGAGATGTACGAGAACCTGGTGAACGACGGCTACATACTCAAGCTTTTGGCGGCGGGAGGCCGTCTCCACCAGGCTGGATGTAACGGCTGTATCGGTATGGGCCAGGCTCCCGCAACCGACACCATCAGCCTCAGGACGGTTCCGAGGAACTTCCCGGACAGGTCGGGTACGGAGGACGACATGGTCTGTCTCGTAAGCCCCGAAACCGCGGCGGCGTCGGCGCTCGAAGGCGAGATAACTGATCCACGAAGCCTCGACATGGAGTATCCCGGCGACTCGGTCTATCCTACCGGCGACAAGACCATCAACGAGGTGATGTTGAAGGAGCCGTTACCGCCCGAGGAAGCAAAGGAAGTCGACCTGCGGAAGGGCCCGAACATCTCGACGTTGCCGATATTCGACGGAATCCCCGACGAAATGAAGTTAGAGGTGCTGTACAAAGCACAGGACGACATCTCGACCGACGAGATACTCCGTGCCGGCACCGACGTTCTGCCGTACCGGTCGAACATCGAAAAGATCAGCGAGTTCACGTTCGACGTCGTCGACGACACATACCACGAAAGTGCCTTAGACGTAAAAGACGAGGGCGGCCACTGCGTCGTCGGCGGCGAAAACTACGCCCAGGGATCAAGCAGGGAGCACGCCGCACTCGCGCCCCGTTACCTGGGTCAACGTATGGTTCTCGCGAAAAGCTACGCACGTATCGCCTGGCAGAACCTCGTGAACTTCGGTATACTGCCGCTTACATTCGCCGATACCGACGACTACGACAGGGTGGACCAGGGTGACGTGCTGAAGGTGAAGGATCTGCACGAGACGTTGCCCGAGAGCAACGTGGTGGAAGTGGAGAATGTCACGAGGGGAGAGACCTACCAGGCGGAGCAAGCGTTGTCGGACAGACAGGTAGAGGTGCTGTTCGAGGGTGGGTTGATCAACTGGGAGAGGAGGAAGCTTGAGGAAGAGTAAAAACTGGAAGGAAGAGTAGCAGCCTGAGGTAGTAAAAACCGTATGTGATTTTTTCGCTTCCGTATGGTTTAGTATACAGCGAGTACTCCGCGGTTTAGTACGTCACGGTTTCCAGACCGAGAAGTTCGAAATCTTCGACGTTTCTGGTTACGACTTCCGCATCCATGTTTTGCGCAGCACCCGCTATTAGAATGTCGCCCATTAGGGTATTAATCTTATTCTGATGAACATCGTCTTTACGGAGTTCCGATTCTATCTTTGCTGCCTCTCTTGCATGATCGAGACTGTAATTCACGATTTGAAGCCATCCGAAATCCTGGATAGTTTCTTCTGGAGATCCATCCAGAAGTTCGACCCCTACTAAAATCTCTTTCAAATTGATTGTCGAAGTTATTAGATCTTCGTTTTCGCTGGATTCCAGGTAGTATTCAACGGATCTTTTACCGCGGTAGTAGTCGACGAGAAATGTCGTGTCAAGCAGCTTCATTATGAGTCTTCCTCGAGTTTTCCGAGAACTTCGTCCTGTCTGGTGGAGAGGCCTTCAGCGGCAGAGCTTCTTTGGCTTTCGACAGTTTTCTTCAACCTGCCGCCTTCTTCGCTGTATTTGCCGAAGCTTTTCCGCCAGTCATTTGAAACTTCTCTGGTTATTCTTTTGACAGTGTCGCTGAAGCTTTCGTTCTCCCTCTTTTCGGCTTTCAACATCTCGTATGCCTCTTCATCTATACCAACTGTTTTAGTCCCCATGGTTTACGTTTGTGTACACAAACACAAAAAACTGTCTTGGTACAGCAGTCTATATCTATATAGAAAGCAGCAGTGGTGAAGAGTATGCTATATGAAACAATCGGTATGATTACCTAATAAAACCTTGTAGCTATCTAATAGGAAATCTTCACGCTGGGGAGGGGATTTGAACTTTGTCAAGACGTTCCGGGGTACAGTGATTCCCGGGCGTGCGGCTTGTCGAGTTCAAATCCCTTCCAGCTTCGTTCGTAAACTCACTACGCTGGGGAGGGGATTTGAACCCCTGTGGGCTTGCACCCACCGGCTCTCGAGGCCGGCGCCTTACCAGACTAGACTACCCCAGCAGTACCTGTCCGCAGGGTACTGCGTATACGGCACGCCCCCGCGTTATTACTCGAAGGCGTCCTCCTCTATAATTTTACCGACAGCGAAGTTCTCCTTCACCTCATCTACCTCGACCTTGACCTGGTCGCCTATCTCGGCGCCAGGCACTATGATGACGTAGCCGCGTTCGACGCGGGCTATGCCGTCGCCTTGTTTTCCTATATCCTCTACCTCGACATACCTTATCTCACCCTCCTCCACGGGCGGTTGAAGCTGGCTTTCGCCTGTCTCTTCAGTAGTAGTCGGTTCTTCAGTACTTTCCGTTTCAAGGAAACCCACGCGGTACAGTTCTCCCTCGTTCAACGTACTTTCGTCTACCTCGTTTTCGGGAACCTCTATAACGAAAGAACCATCTCGCCGCTCCACACGGGCACTCACTAAACATAGCAGTTTTCCAGAGATCTCTAGAGTCAAACCGAAGACACCCATACCAAAAAACTAATTAAATTAACTTCAATCCTTCGCCTATAGAAGTACTTTACCCTGTTTACTAAAACACCAACTGGACGGGAAACCAAAAATAAGTCTCTCCAGAAAAACCGTCAACCATCCAGGTTACGTTTCTCGACTTCGAACTCGGTGACGTAACCCTGATCCTTGAGTTTAGAGTCCGCCTCGTTTATCGAGTATGAACCCCGGACCAGGTCGACTACGCGGGAAGTCGCGCTAACCTCCACCGGGTCGAAGTAAAACGTAACAACCGACGCCGGAGTCATCTCAACGTATCTGTCCCCATCCCTTATTTCGACTTTACCGAATCTTCCCTTAGCGGCGTCGACAGGTAGCTTGCTCGCCTCCGTGGTTCCAACTGTCTCGAGCAAGCCCCTCATCTCTTTTACTGTTTCGGGAGTCAGACCCCAGGCTCCCACGAAACCATCTCTCTTCGCGGCCCGGGACACGCCGTAGGTTATCTCCTGCTGTCGGAGTTCGCCGTCGCTACCCATCCCTAGAACCCCCAGGAGGGTGTCGACCTCCAGGTCGCAGAGAGAGGAGAGACATATTCCGTCTGCGAGAGGGCTCTCCAGTCCGGCTTCGTTACCCTCTGCCAGGACATCCCCTCCAGCATCGATACCCACTACGAGGTCGAAACCTTCCTTCTCTACGAAGTCTGCGAACCCCTCAGAGAGACCTATATCGCCACGTGTGATATCCAGGAGAGCGACCTGTCTAGCGTCGCCACAATGCTGTTTAACGCGGGTTTCCGTGAACTCTAACCCGTCAGCCGTAACGGTATCCTCTTCCACGTACCCAACCGTCTCGTTAACCCGATCCAGGGGTTCCACTTCACTTAGTTCCCTCGGCCCGACCCTGTCGTCGTGGGGTACGCGTTCCCAGGACAGTCCGCCGACTACTGTATCGACCCCGTGGAGTTCGAGAAGTCGTGCCGTCGGTATACAGCTCACAACATCGCCTCCCCCTCCTACGCCGAAAATAAATGCTTTCTCGATGTCGAACACGCATTCCAGGCTGTTCACCATGCGGTAGAGCTATAGAGAACCTTCAGTTATAGAAAACCTTCTTCCCGAAGCTGATCTGCCTGCTGTTTCGTGTAGCGCCATTTGACGTCGGCTTTCTCGTCCTGCCAGTCCCAGGGCTCGATAATCACGACGTCGTCTTCGTTTATCCATATTCTTTTCTTCATCTTTCCGGGTATCCGTGCCGTCCGGGTCTCACCGTCCATACATCTGACTTTGAGACGGTTCGCCCCCAGCATGTTTTCGACGATACCGAAGACTTCGTCGTCGTCCGGTAAACGTAGATTACCTTTCCTTTTGTCGTCACTCATTGAATGTAACTTTCGCGGCGAGCCTTATAATAAATCCGAACTCGACACCAGGAACACAGTATACAGAAGGTAGTTCACCTCAGACAAAGTAAGTTAGGTTATATCAACATAAGTTAGGTTATATCAACATAAGTTAGGTTATATCAACATCGGCAAGATCAATCCGGGATGGAAAGCTATCCTGAAGTACGACAGTAGCATCAGTATAACGGCTCCTGGTATGCCCCCTATAGCCACGATAACCACCGTAAGCGGCGTGATGGCTACCTGAACTATACCCAGGAAACCGGCAGCGAAAACTACTACGAAACCCACTATCGTGTTCCATACCAGAGCCTTCAGCGTCTTTAGGAAATAATAAAGCAAAACTATCGTGGCGATGGCAACGGCAAGCGCACCGATTTCCGCAGCAACTACCATCTTTTGTATATACTGTCACCTTACCTTAAATCCCTTTACCCAGGTGAAGTCTGTGTTGGAAGCCGCGGTTTATTATAACATCCTGAATCCAAACCAGACAGTTACTCCGTCCGGATCCATAGTCCGTACTCACAGAAAGGTTATGAACAAAATAATACTGGACCCAGTTAAGTTACTGCCGGTTACTGCCGGTTAGTCCCGGTTAGTTCCAGTTAGTCCCGGATCAATGGTTCAGTCCCGCGCTATCTGTGCTGCCTGTGCACCCGCCACGAAACCGGCGTCGACGTTGACGACGGAGATAACGCTGCAGGATTGCAGCATACCCATCAGTGCCGCTTCGCCTCCGCCGCCGTATCCGTAACCCACCGAGACGGGAAGCCCGATGACGGGAGCGTGGACGAGTCCCGCGACCACAGTCGGGAGTGCACCCTCTCGGCCCGCCGCTACTACGACGCAGTCGTATCCGTCGAGCTGGTCAGCTACACCAAGCAGTCGGTGAACACCTGCCACCCCCACGTCGTAAAAAGTATCTACCTCGCACCCCATCTCTCTCGCGACGGCGACGGACTCCTGCGCTACAGCTACGTCGCTGGTTCCGGCGGTAACTACCGCCAGTTCACCCTCCCCAGACGGGGATTCGTAGGACTCGGTGTGTAGCACCAGTGTTCCGGCTTCGTCGTACCATTCCGAACGGGTGGAGAGTTCCTCCAGCTCTTTCCTGACGTCTTCACCGATACGGGTTACTATCACTCTTCCTTCGGTATCCAGGAAATCGGCAGCTATCTTCCTCAGCTGTTCCGGTGACTTCCCTTCCCCGAGAACCGCTTCCGGAATACCCGTACGATGTTCACGGACGCCGTCGAGTTTAGCGAAGTCCCCAACCCTGGAGAATCCCTCTATTGCCCTGACTGCTTCCTCCATCTCGACTTCACCCGACTTGAATTCCTCAAGTACCTCCCTTAACTCATTACCGTCCAAGCCGCACCACCTCCAAGGATATGGAAAACCCTCCAAAACCCGTTAAAAACAGGGCTTTACTTCCCGGGATATCCTTTTCGTTGTTCATATTAATACGCGAATAGTGAACGTGTAAGGTATTAACTTCCGGTTTCCAGTTAACCTAACCACTCTCCTACCAGTTGAAAGGAGTTATTAGCCGTCCCTGCTGTGGCTCCTGACCCAGAGCTTTCCCAGCCTCGACAGCCGGGTTTCATGGCTCTTCCCTTTCTCAGTCTGTCTTATGTATCCCTTGTCTGCAAGGGACCGTGTGTTGTAAATGACTTTAGAGCGGAAACTATCGGTATGTTCTTCGTCGAGTTCTTTTGCTAGTACGTCTGCGAGTTCGCTAACGCTTTCAACCACGTTCACCTCCTCGAGCTTGAACAGAATGACGCGTTCGAAAGGCTTGACCTTACTAAGAGGAACGACCGGGACCTCCAGTACGTGGCTGTCGCCGAACCTTTTCGCCCCAACAGTAGTTCCGCGTTCGTTGAACTCCCGAAGTATCTCGTTTGCGGAACCGAACCTCTGGTCGAGCTCTGACTCCACCGAATCCGTCAGACCCTCGTTCTTCAACCGGCGGAGGAGATGAACCATCTTTTCGAGTTCCTCCGCCAGACCCGTCTCAAGATACCGTTCAGGTGCGGTGTAGTAGGTGTGTATGTCGTCCTTCGCGTCCTCCCTCTCCACCATTATCGCGTGAGCCGCCATCGTGAAGGCGAATGAGACCGTCCGGGGCATTGCGCTGATATTGACCCATACCTCGTTGCCTGCCTCGTACTGCTCGAGGATTATTCCGTAAGCCTCGGCGTAAACTCCGTCGTAGTCGTAGACGTCCTCGAGAGTGACGAGAGTGGTGTCGGCGTCGAGGAGACTGCGGAAGTCGCTCTCAAGCTTAGCTGCGACCTGTTTCGAGTATTCGACGTTCTCCTCGGTACCGACTGCCCCCTGGAGCAGGATGGCAGTATCGACGTCTATCTGGTCCCGCACCAGCGGTGCTATCAGCCTGTCGTAGTCGAACCCGACGGGTACGATATGCACCGTCTGGTTGGTTTCGGGCATCGGTTTCCAAGTAGGACGTTGACGATTAAAACATCGAGGTTTTTGAACGGACCTAACGTATACGTCTCTAATGAAGGAGTACAAAAGGAGAAGCTATATCGACGCACCGCTGGAGGAGGTCTGGAGCTTCTACTCCCGTCTCTCGGGTCTGTTCGAAGTAACTCCGGACCGACTCGGTATCGACGTCTCCCGTATTAAGAGACCCGACGAGGACTGGACCGATAAGTTTGACACTGACGAGATCCTTGAGGAGGGCACCAGAATGGAGATGTATCTCTCACCCTGTGGTTTACTTCCGGTTCTCAGGTGGCGTTCCGAAATAACCGTCAGGGAACGGAACGACAACGACGCTTTCTTCGTCGACAGGGCTCTCGACGGCCCCTTCGAGGGGCAGTACCATATACACGGATTCGTCAGGTATGACGGGGGAACGGTGATGCAGGACACCTTCGTATATCCCACGGTGGAGAACCTGCCGTCTTTCCTGGAAAAGCCACAGGAGTTTATAGTCGACAGGGGTTTCAGGTACCGGCACAGACGTTCTAGAGAGGTTCTCGAGTAAATCCTCCTTGAAATCAACCAAGAGAAAAACAGCCGTCGAATATCAGCAACCAAATAACAGTCATCAAATAACAGCTATCAAAACAGTCACCAAATAACAGCCATCACCAAACAACCATCACTACACAACCATCAAATAACAGCCATAACTACACAACCATCAATAAACAGCCAATTAAAAAGTCAGTCGGCGGGCTGGTAGACGGTTTTTTCGGATGCCGCTAGCTCGTCTCCTTCTATGAAAACGAGATCGTTATCCATAGAGTACCGACGTGCTTCCTGCTTGTCCAACGCCTCCCCCGTCTTGGCGTCCATCATCTCACATATAACGGCTGCAGGCACCAGGCCAGCCATCTCCATGAGTTTAACACTCATCTCGGTCTGACCCTGTCTGTCGTCGAGTAGTCCGTCTGCGGCACGTAAAACAGCCATATGTCCCGGTGTCCTGAACTCGTCTGAGAACTCGAAGCCTTCGTTTCCAGCCTCTAGTACGGCGTTTGCGAGGCGGCGCGAGGTTTTAGCCCTGTCCTTGTCGGTGATCCCTGTGTAGGTAGACTTATGGTTAACCCAGAGCGAAAAAGACGAACGGTTGTCGTACCCCAGGTCGCTGGCGTGTTCGACTGCTGGATGGTCATCCAGGACATCATGCATGTACGGTAGACCGAGCTCGTCGGCAGCGTCGGGATGGATCGCGGTACAGATTAAACCTCCTGCGTCCCGTCGAAGACGGACGATGTCTTCGTAAGTTACTGTTTCGGCGGGATAGACGATATCGGTCTCGCCCTCACGTTCATCGAAGTCGTATAGCAGTACCGGCTTACCTTCCCTCAGGGACTCCCGGACTCTGTCAAGTTTTTTCTCGGTATTCATATCTGCACCTCGAGTTCGAGTGTGTCGCCTCCTTCGAGTTCCAGTGCATCGATCAACTTCGTTTCCGATATAAGTTCTAGCATTTCGTCGGGATAATGCGTCCTGTGTGGGTATATGACGTGTCCCTCTACCTTGTCGCTGCCTATTAGCGCTGGATAACATGTTGCGGCGCCAAAGGTCCGTTCCTCGTTCCTCCATTTCTCGATCTCTATCCCTTCGGTTTCGTGTAGCGCCTTCCGGTTTCTGGTGCTTTCCTCCGTGAGTTCGAGGTTGAGCGTTCCGGGGTAGGGTTCGTAGCCGAGTTTTTCACGGAACTGCCGCATGTATCCCTCGCGGCTTATATAGTACTCGCCCTCCCCCATTCCAGTAACGAGACTTCCTTTAAGGGTTAACCCCCTGTCCTGCTCGAACATCTTCCGATACTTCTCGTACTCCTTCCTGAGCGAGTCTTCCCCGGCCTGGGTCGTGTTGATCCACTGTCCGTCGTTCGTCATCTCCCTATCGATCAGGTCCTTGTTCTCCAGAGCCTGGAGGCGTCTGGAGACAGTCTGGTCGCTCGTCCCTATCTCGTCGGCTAGCTCTCTACACGAAATCTTTACGTCCTTCTCTACCGCACCCCTTACTGCGAGTTCCTTGAGGGTTTGGAGTTCGTCGGGTTTGACAGCAACCAGACCTTCCATATCTGTCATGGATAACAAAATTGTGAACCGCGGCATATCAACCTTTCCAACTCTCCTCCGACGACAGAATACCAAAGGGCGCCGTAGATCCAACCCATGCGTCTGTAGAACCACAACGTATATACCTGTTCTGTAAAGAATTATACAATCCAGGGCCGGTAGCTTAGTCCGGTTAAAGCGACAGGCTCTTAACCTGTAGACCGTGGGTTCGAATCCCACCCGGCCCGTGAACGACGAACTTTTGCGAGGAGTGAACGGACGGAAGGGGATTCGAACTCGGGAACGAGCGCAAGCGAAGTGACCAAAGTTCGAATCCCACCCGGCCCGTGCAGCGAGTTTTATGAGCGAACCGGCAGGGATGGATTCGAACTCTACCAGTCGCAGTCCGCGCAACGTAGTGAGCAGGAACGTCTGGTTAAAGTTCGAATCCCACCCGGCCTATGCAAAAATCTTTTATTTTTAGATATCCGGAAAGCCCCGCTTTGAGCATACGGTAGAAAACCGAAGATTTTCTCGCCTCCGGAAAACTCCGTTTTTCGCGAGCGAACCTTCTCACCCGGTTTTACGAGGCACGGTATACCACCAGAAAACGGTGAGATCCGTTACGGTAAAACCGTCCAATTAATCCATCCAGACCGGTTCTATGTTGTAGTTAACCTGTCTCTAAAGTTGTTATATCGGTAAACTTCCGATAAAACAGAACCGCGAATATGTATCCGAAAAGAAGAGGACCTACCACAGCCACTAATGCCGCGAAAAACAGTCCAGATAGACAGTACCTCAGCCTTTCC
Organism: Halobacteria archaeon; assembly: GCA_042218125.1. Taxonomy (GTDB): domain Archaea; phylum Halobacteriota; class Halobacteria; order Halobacteriales; family Halorutilaceae; genus JBDGRN01. Next base: position 28,665 of record JBDGRN010000101.1, read on the forward strand.
ATACATAACGTTCGCAGTCCGTGGCTAATAAAAACCAAGATTTGAAGTCTCGATCCCCAGAGTGATCACAGTCCTCATACTCCAGATTGTGCTCAGATCTAAACCTGTCTTGATTGACATCCTCCCCGCCCTGAAGGGCGAGGATTCCTCGTTGGGATATTAAGGTTTGCAGTCTACAGATTCTTGTGGCATTAT
>JBDGRN010000014.1:0-28762 GCA_042218125.1 Halobacteria archaeon
GATCGGCAACAAACTGTGTATCTAGTTCGTGGTCAACCACTCTTTTGCAGATTTTCTTCACATCCTGTTGATCCAGCTTCACCTCATTGGCTTCGTCAGAGGGTAAAAATTCCTGACGAAATCTTTTGCGTATAGTACACGTCGGATAAACCGGCCAGTATGTAATACGTACGGATTCCTCAGGTACAGTAAGAGCCATGACAGAATTCAAACATTCCCTGGAACTGCCGAACCATTCGGAACCTTGGTTCTATATGGATCTTACGAGTTATACGGATCTGCCGCGGCGTATTCTCCGCTATCTGGCCGTAGACTGTAAACCCTTAAGTTACGGAAGTAAACCCTTTAGATACGGAATAACCCGGTATAGCCATTTAGGTGTAAACCATCCAGAAGTAACAGTTTGCCGTGAACCGACGAAGCAAGTTACGGTAAAACCACCTGCAACAAACTACTTAGAAAAGGTCGAAAGACGTAATAGAACCGTCGGAACCTATGTCTAAGGAAAGTTCGGGAGTCCTGACGCTCGCAAAACAGGGTGGAATAACCTTCATCGGTAACATACTGGACAAGATACTGGGTTTTGCATTTATAATGATGGTGACCAGAATGGTGTCTCCCGACGTGTTCGGAACCTTCACGCTTGCATTGAGCATTGTGATATTCGCTCAGAATATATTCAGCCTCAACCTTTACAGAGCTATAGACTACTTCGTTCCCCAGTCACTCACCGAGGAAAGGTTCGGGAGAGCGAACTCGACCGTACTTACCGTGATCGCGATGGCAGGCATGGGTTCAGTTCTGGGGTATCTGTTGCTGAATCTGGTGGCCCCGAAACTTTCCCAGGTCTTCAGTACGGAACAGTTAACGGTCGTTATCCCGGTGATCGGTGTTTCGGTCCTACTGATTACGTTAAACAAGTCGCTTCTATCCTGCTTCAACAGCGTCAAAATACTCAAGTACAGGGTTTACACCAAGAACCTCATACAGAAAGCTACAAAGTTCGTAGTAGCACTCGTACTTCTATGGCTCGGATGGGGTGTCTGGGGGCTGGTCTACGCGCAGATAGCGGCGTTCGGTCTCTCCGTGGTCGCGGGAGCGTACTTTCTTACGCGTAGCCAGGACTGGTTATCGGTGCTTAACGTGGAGAGACCACGTGTAGGCGAGATTGTGACGTACTCTGTCCCACTGATGTTCGCCGGAATTATCTATGCGACTGTGGGGCAGATCGATTTCTTCATTATCGGATACTTCCATGGTTCCAGGCCTGTCGGCCTTTACAAGGTCGGCTACTCTCTCGCCAGCAACCTACTTATCGTTATAGCGGCGGTGTCACCCGTATTCAAACCAATGATTTCCGAGAGAAAAAACGATATCGTGGAGCTGAAGAAACAGTACTGGTTAGCGACCCGGTGGGTATTCATGTTAACCTTCCCGATGGCGGTAACTCTTTTTACCGCGCCAGCCGCCTACCTCTCAATACTGTTCTCTCCTGAGTACGCCGTCGTCGGGCTTACGCTCTCAGTTTTAACCATGGGATACCTGGTGAATGCCTTCTTCGGGCCACAGAGCATGATGCTTCAGGGACTCGGATACACCCGGTTGACGTTACTCAACACAGTCATAATGATCACGGTTAACAGTCTCCTCGACTTCGCCCTCGTTCCGTCCCTCGGACCCCTAGGGGCGGGTATAGGTACCGCTGCCGCGATCTCGACGTTCGCACTCGCCGGTGCAATCCAGATAAAGATCACGAAGGGGATCCATCCTTTCGATACGGATATGTTGAAGCAGTGGGTTGCAGGAGGAGCCTCCTTCCTGTCAGCCCTGGGGCTCAGGTTCTCGGCCGATGGCGTGGTGCTCGCATCCGTTCTTCCTTTCCTGGTCGTGGCGGTCTACCTGACGTCACTCCTACTACTCAAGGGATTAAGTGAGGAGGAGTTAATCCTTGCCAGGAAACTCGACTCCTACCTAGGAACGACCCTTCTCGAAAAAACGGTGTCCGCTGGAGTTCAGTAGACAATATCAGATTGAACGCGGACTCAGACAGGAAGCTACCTGCTCAAGCCTTAACCAACCCCAGGTTAGATTCTTGAGAATAGTACTGTAACCAAGCATCCGGTTTTATGTCAGATATCAATCATTAACCTCAGGTTTATTTTGATCAGAGAAAGATAGTCTTCTAACTCCATGATCTGTTCTCGCCTCTAAAACAGTTATTCATGATCCGTTCCCCTCAAAAACATTTATTCATGATCCGTTCCCCTCAAAAACATTTATTCATGATCCGTTCCCCTCAAAACGGTTTAAACAGCCTTTCCCTTATTCCACATCCCTCGTCTATTCAGAGCTTACCCATTGCTTTCGTCAGGGATCTTCCCTCTTTTTTCCTTTTTCTCTTCTCCCTGACTGGCTTGAAAAGTTTCCTTATCTCGTCCGAGTTTATGTCCGCCACGATCCTGGATTCGGGTTCGGTTTCGTAGCTGATGTCTTCCACACGTGGCCCTACCTTTTCTATCACCTTTTTTACTCGTTCGAGGTCATCCTCTTCGTAGTAGAAGTCGACTTCGAGACCGTCATCCTCCATAGATATTTCGAGTCCCTTGAGGTTGAGCTTGTAGGTTTTGTTATGACTTCCTTTGAGGTCTACAGCCGTAGATTCAGTGATTATATCGAACTCCATCAGCTTGTTTATCCGCCGGTATACCGTCGGCATCGATATATTGCTGCACTCCTCGTTTATTTCTTTCACGCTCTTAGGCTCCGTCTTGATCTTCTCAAGAATTTCTCTACAACATTCGTCACCAAGAAGTTCGAGTTGTTGACCCTTATCCATACTTATTTAAACACCATGTTCTCTTCTTATGCTAATTGAATCAAAGCGTTCTAGGTTTAAATAATATCAAGATAGTTAAAGACCGTAACCTCTTGATTATAGTATGATGAAATCTCGATACTACAACCCAACGTTTGATCATACGGTTTAACTACCGGGTAACCCGTGGACGAGGAAAGTAATGTCGGTATTCAAGATTTTATAATGCCTGTCAGAGGTTGAACTTCTTACTCGGATCGTCTAACTGGACCCGGATTTAACCACTGGTTTCAGTAACAGGTGTTCTGGTAAACACCCAATTATTCCGCCTGAAAACACATTACTTAATTAGTAACGTTGGGGTTTTGGCGGAAGATAGATTTACTTCAAATAAACCTGAGTATCCTGTAAAGACACGATAAGACAGTCTTCACAGTCAATAAGACAGTCTTCACAGTCAATAAGACAGTCTTCACAGCTTGAAAACCACAGTAAAGAGGTGTGTTACAAAATGGTTTGTAACATCACTCCACAAAAACACCAGATGTTACAATATACTGTAACATCAGAGTTCGCACAGTATACAGAACCGGATCTCAACCGTTTCGACAGTTAAAACCAAGTAAAACTCTAGGGCCTGGATCTTTTTTCCACAGTAAGAAACAAATTCAGACCAGTTTCAGTACCTGAATATATAACAAATTTATGGTTTTAAACCTGTAGAGTAGTATATAACTCATAGTTCGGGTAATAAGCCACTAAGTATTTAGGTATAGATAACGTAAGACCGCATGACATAGATGGAGATCATATCCAAGAAAGCCCATGAATCTAGCACAAAACACACGTAAACCGAGTCAACCAACAAAAACAGATCATTAGACACGGGATCCACACATGCCACGGACACTACACACCAAAACCGGTTGCCAAAGATGCTGATTAACCCTATAAAAACCGGACTGACAGAGTGGTTGGTTTCACCGGGTGTAATATGGATGCTGATAGTTCCAGGTGTTCTGCTTGTTTTAACGGTTATATTCGCGCAGTATTATGTCAATCAAAACGAAGAAGAGATAGACGAAGCCATAATGAAACTCAGCAAAAGATACCAGAACGGAAAGAAAGAGGACGGTATAGCAGATGAACCCCGAAAAATCAGGGAGAAAAATAGATAGAAGTTCAAACCAGAAGCACTGTTTAAATCACTTACACCAACTTCATCTAACATCCACCTCAGTTACACATCCAGGTCATTTACAACAACCCCATCCAACAACCACCCCAGTTACACATCCAGTCACTTACACCAAACTACCCTGGTTCTAAGCTATATCCAATACTCAAATCACTTACACCGACCCCCCCATTCAAAGCCATAATCTATAACCAAACCCCCACCAAACCAACCCACTCAAAGCCATAACCAATAACCAAACCACCAACACCAACCCTATCCACACCCAAATCAACTACTCCAGTCCAACGAACTATACCCGGGATGTCCACGGATAACTACTGTATAATTTTAAATATATCCAAGAAATATTTAAAAAAATTATATTTTATGGATATTTTAATTTTTAACCACAGTAGGATTACTTGCATGTAATTTAACTACAAAATAATTACTTTATACAGTTCTTGATTTTATTTCTGCTATATAACTATGGTATATAATATTTTCTAATAATATATTTACTAATATATTTAGTGATATTAATTAAACATCCGCATAAAAAATAAAAATTAAATGCACCACACCATACTTGCCCACCCCTTTAAACCGAACGTATCTACCCTGCCAGCATTTCAACCGTCCCCGGGTATACAGCTCCAGAGTCCGAGTTTCTTCCCTCTCGCCTCTACCTCCTTCCGTACGTAGCTGTCATTTTTGGAGAAATCGCCCCGGTATACCCTGGCATAGCCGCGTTCCAACAGTCTATAGTTTAGTGATCTGTTCGACCCTTCTGTATACACGTAAGCGAGCAGTCTGTCGTACTTACCTCTTCTGTCGGCTTCGGAATCCGGACGTATAGTTACGTTTCCATCCGAAAGTTGTTTCTCCAGGAAATCGGTTGCTTCTTCGGCGTACTTCCTGAGGCAGTTCTTTGTATCCGTACCGTTCGGTAATCCCCCGAACTCTCCATGCTGGTTTTCGTCGTACACCTCGGGGGTATCTACCCCCAGAAACCTTACCGTGTCCGTAGTTCCGTCGGGAAGTCTCACGTCCACGGTATCCCCGTCCACCACACTGGTCACTTCGACAGGTGACTCGCCAGTTCGGCTTGGTAGTGATCCGTCCATGCAGCCTGCGGAGAGTATCGCAAGACAGACCAGTATTGCCAGATACCTCACGTTTCAGACAGAATGAAGCACCCCGGATGGATAGGTTTTTCCGATAACCGTGGTATTACTATACTAATACCAATGTCGAAGGTAAGTGTCGATATACCCGACGAACTCCTTTCGGACGTCAGACGACATGTTGGCGAGGACAAGAAGTTCGTCTCCACTTCGGACGCCATAAGAAGCAGTCTGAGGAAAATGCTCGATCAGATGGAAGAAGTCGACAGGAGACGGGGCAGACTCGACTCCAAGGGTACGGACGAAGAGTAAAAAGAGGAGACATTAACCGTAAACCCGATCACGGATTCAGAGATTCGGTGGTTTAAGACGTCAAGTAGGCATGTTGAACCGGTTACGATAACGTACCGGATTTAATACCGGTATTACCATACTAATACCAAACTGAGTATATATGAGTTCGGAAACCGACATGGATTCGAAAAACGTGGTACTGATTTCAGGTGGAATCGACAGCGCCGTTACGTTCGCCGAGGCACACAAAACAGGTGAGGTCACCGCGGTACATGTCTCCTACGGCCAGTTAACCGAGGAGAAGGAACTCGAATGTAGCCGTCGTCTCACGGAACAGTACGGTGCTGAGTTAGTTACCGTCCCATTACACGAAGCATTCTCCCGTTTCACCGATGGCCTGACCGACAGAGACGTAGACCTTTCGGTACATTACGACGAGGAAGGAGTCGCGACATCCTACGTTCCGATGCGTAACACCGTGTTTCTATCTGTAGCCGCCGGTGTCGCCGAAGACAGGAACGCCAAACACATATGGTACGGACCGAACGCAGAGGACAGGCGTGGATACGCCGACTGCAGGGACGAGTACGCCGAAGCGATGGCGAAGGCGCTCTCCCTCGGTACTGACCGTATCGATTTCGAGCTACATCGTCCTGTAGTAGGTATGGAGAAGTACGAAATAATCGAGAGGGGAGACGAACTCGGCGTGCCTTTCGAAGACACCTGGTCATGTTATCAGGAAGGCGACGAACCATGTGGCGAATGTGCCTCATGTGAGGAACGCAGGAAGGGTTTCGAGTCTGCAGGGGTGAGAGACCCTTGTACGTGAACGAGATATACGAATCAGTGCAGGGTGAAGGGAGCCTTGTGGGGACGCCCAGCGTCTTCACGAGAACCACCGGCTGTAACCTCCGTTGTAGCTGGTGTGACTCGGCGTACACATCCTGGAACCCCGAGGGTGAAACGATGGAGATCGAAGAGGTGGAGGAACAAATACGGGGGTTCGGATGCAGCCACGTCGTAGTTACGGGGGGAGAGCCGTTACTACAGGAAGATCTCGACCAGCTCTGCCGTTCAATTCGGGATAAACACGTAACGATCGAGACCAACGCAACCGTCTACAGGGACGTCGACGTCGACCTCGTCTCAGTTTCACCAAAACTATCGAACTCCGCGCCTCCCGAGGACGACGACTGGCACGGGATACACGAGGAGAAACGGCTCGACTTCGACGTCATCGAGGACTGGATCTCGGACAACTCCACCGACTACCAGCTAAAGTTCGTGGTGAGCGACGAGGAAGACCTGTCGGAGATAGAGGAAATACTAGAGTCTGTCGAAGGATACGATGACGAACGGGTTCTGCTGATGCCGGAGGGAACCGACCGGGACACCCTCAGGAAACGTGGTTCCTGGCTCTCCGAAGTATGTATGGAACGGGGATACAGGTATTCGCCACGGCTGCATATACATCTATATGGAAACGAGAGAAGGACGTGAGTTTTAGGAGGTGCGCTACGGTATCAGCCCAGTTACGGTGTCGGCCACGCCCTTTGCCGCGTCGTAGACGCCTTTGGCGGCTCTCGCGGTTCCGAGCTTGAACTTGTCGCTAAACGTGTTGCCGCTCAGCTTGATGTTACCCTTGTCGTACTGTTTGTTGATCTCTGCGCGTGGATCTTTCGACTCGACGATCTTCTTCATCGTAGCCTTGTCTAGCTCCGCCGTCATTGTCGGCTTACCTTTATTCGATTTGGATAGCTTGGTTATCTCACCGTTCTTGACCTTAGCCATGTAGTTCAGCCGGGTACCTCCCTCCCCCTTGATTATGATGTCGACCTTCTCGTTTCCGGCTATCCATCCGGGGGCACCGGTGTCACATACCTTGCAGACGCCGTCACCTGGACCGAGCGACTCGAGTTTTTTCTGGAGTCCGCACATCTTGCAGTTCGGATCCACCATTCCCGGTTTGTTCTTCATGGCCTGCTGCTTCTCCATAGCATCTTGTGCGTCCTCCGCCGCTTTCTGTTTCTCCCGTACTGTCTTGCAGTCGGTATCGTAGACACAGAGACGAACCCTGGTTACAAGCCCCTCGTTCCCCACCGAGTCGACAGGCTGTATTTTGAAGATATGGCTTCCGCGATCCAGGTTGGAAACATCGACGGTTACCTTTCTGTCACCTATCCCTGTCACCTGTAACTTGGGGGGCTTCTTGTCACCGGACCCGAAAGCTGATCCGGAGTAGTTCTTGGTCATCTTCTGTTTGGTCCCCGCGTTTTTGGACGCCTGGCTGTCGGTCAGGTTTTTATCCATACTGCCGATACCGTACTTGTACTTCTCGACGCCGCTTCCGCCGGGTACCGGTTCGTCCTTCGGCTTCATCCATTCGACGCCGACTTTGTCGCTGGAGACATCGTAGAAGTCGCCGTTCTTAGTGGCGTTTACTTTATCTATCTTTACCTTTTCCGGCGACTGTACGTCACCGAAACCCACCGTCTGGTTACCGACATGGATGTACTCATTTATACCACATTTCTCCCGTATACATACATGGATCCCCAGGTCGTATGTTTGATTCTCCCGTACATTGGTGGGATCCGGATGTAACACATTGCCCGGGATACAGGGCGAGATCTTGCACCCCACGACGGTGAGGGTTTCGCCGTTGGTGATCCAGTCTCCGTTTATCTCGAATCTCGCGTCCGTTACGACGTCGTCTGGCTTTACGTAAGGCGTGACGTTGTCCTTGTAGACCAGGGTTTCGTTAGGTTTCTTGGCCACGAACTCCTTCACATCCCCATCATCATTTATATAGATCCTGTACTTACCCGCCCTTCTCGTGTAGGTTACGTTCTTATAGCCTCCCCCTACCGCGGTACCGTTGAACGTGTAGTTCCCCCTGTTCTTGACGAACTCCTTCTTGGTTACCGTTAGATTTGAGACCGCTGCCGAAGGTTTGTGGGGGTTGAGTCCGGTACCCTTTACCGATGAGTCGCGGTCAAGTACTGCCTCCACGCCGTAAAACCCGATGTTAGATATGTTGCTCGAAACTGGCGAGTGGTCGGTGGGTACCGTGGGAGACAGTATCTTGGTCTGTCCGGTGAAGAAGTGATTGAGGTATACCTCTCTCGTCAGATCCTTCCGTGCTACCTTGCCCGGTGGTGGGTTGATATCCTGTGTAATCTCCACCTCTTTCATCAAACGCCCCAGGTCTTCGAAGTAGAAGTCGGTGCCCGACGGCGGCGTCAAGCTATCCTTGGCGAGTTTACCCTGGAACTCCATATATATCTTGTCGAGATTCGTGGGCGGTGCGGAGTTAGATCCTGCGTTTCTGTAGTACCTGTCGCTGAATCTTCGACGTAGCTGTGTGGGATCCTGGCTGGTTTTCTCCTCTTTCAGTAGCCCGGTTAGCTTGTGTTTGTCCTTCTCGAAACCCTCGATCCAGATAGCCTCGTCTTTATGTGAAGCGTTCTTTAACTGTTCGGGTATATTACCTTCCGCCTCACTGTCACATAGAGTTCCCAGTCCGCCGTATCCTTTCCAGAGTTCACCGTAGCCGAACGTCTCTGTCTCGTTGACGACGGCTTTCTTGGACAGCGAGTTCCTGTCTCCGCCCGGCCAGTGTATCCCTCCACCCTGGACGAAGCTACGTTTACATCCGTCCTTGATCTGGACGAGTACGGGGGATGTCTCGACTGTTGCCTCGCCCTTGTGTCCGTAAGACGTCGCGGCGGCGGGATAAAGTCCAGGCCTTGTCGACCATTCCTTGAAGAACGGTACTGCCCAGGCCTCGTAGTTTCCGTTCCTCTTATGGTAGTTTCCACCCATTACATTGTCGAACTGTACGAGATGCGCTTCCTCCTGGTGAGTTTTGAGGGAGAGATCCGTCATCCCGAGAACCCCGACGGAGTAGTCGTCTTCCCCCTTTATAGTCTGGCGTTTTACCGCGTCCCGGTAGTCGAGTTCGCCCTTCGTTCCCTCACAGTACATGTGATCGTTGGGTATCGAGTCGCCGTCCTGGAAGTTACCGAACCCCTCGTCCCACTTGTCCTCCTGGTTCTTCTTTGTAGGGCTCTGAACTTCGTTCTCACATTTCCTCCATTTCTCCTTGTTCGAGAACTCGTTCCCCTCTACGATGTTGAGTTTATCCTTGTCACCCGCTACCGCGACGTAGTTGACATCCAGCCTGTAGTTGACATCCTGAATCACCTTCCCGCCACGTTTAGTTCCGTCTTTCTTGAACGTACCTTTGCATTCCAGCGAGTCGCAGTCCATTAGAAGTTCGTAATCTATGTTGAACTTGAGCTTGTTACCCATGGTCTTCGGGGTACCGACGTCTATTTTGAACCGTATGAACTTGGCTGAAATGCCAACGGACTTGAGATCGAATCCGTTGAGAAGTACGGCGTACTCGTCCTTGTTCCGCATGTTGGACGGTAGTTTTACCTCCACGGACTCGGTCCCGGTGATCATTTCATCTGTACCGGGATGTCCGTTATCAGGTCTGCCCTCATCTCCCTTCAGTACGATTTCCTTGGCTTCCCCGGAAGTGAAACCCACGTCGTTTCCGGATACCTCGGTGTATGCGTCTCTCACGTATGCCTTGTCCTCGCCGCTGCCGCTCGCCCCCGAATGTCCTACTTCGTAGCTACATCCCGAGCCGTCGCAGTTCTCCGGCTGAACCCAGCTTCCAAGTCTGTTCGCCCTGTGGTTGTAGCTCCAGGCGTGCCTGAATCCACGCCAGATAGCGGTGGTATCGTTAACACCGGGATATGCCTTATCTCCGAGAGAGGGTTTTGATGTACCGGAGGTACTATCGATAGATATGTTCGTATCCACTCCACCCCTATACGGTTCCTCTGCCATAGCACTACCTTCATTCTCCGAGGATGGAACGAGGTCCTTGTCAAAACCTGTATCGGTACCAACTTCATCCCCTAACGTCGTGTTCGACTGTTCATTCTGCTGCACACCGTAATCAGAGCTCTGGCCAGCTGCGACTCCACAGATCAGTCCTATACCCAGGGCTGCAGTAACCCCCAATATAATTAAAGGACGTGCCATGTGGATAGTAATTTTTGTTGACTCATACTTCTTCCGTCGTTTTCCAGCAAGATTAACAAAAATAGATATACTGAAAGAAGGTGGACGCAACTTGGATCAGAAAAGATGAGGTATAAGATAGCTATCACCAATATTTTGTAATGATGGTAGATGAATAGATCCGATTTTGACCTTGAGGGTGGCTTCGTCGTGGGGGTAGTTTCGTTCACTGTGGTCTACGTCACTATGGCGGCCGTGGGATTCGTACAGAGACCGTTATTCATGGCGGTATCAGCTCTGCGTTACCTGGAGGATGGATACTGGTTTTTTACAGTCAGCCATCTCCAGAATCTACCAGGTGTAGTCAGGCAGATCCAGGGTATCGGCGGAGACAGTAGCTTTTTATGGCTGACTTATCTCGTGCCTCCTTTCGTACTCAGTCTCGCGGGATACAGGTTAACCAGATACAGCAGTAAACGTACCGGGGCCAGTGAGGCAGTCAAGAACTCGGCGTCGATCACAGTCGGGTACCTTACTGCACTATCCGTCGTTTCGGCTTTTCTCTACCTGAACACCCCTATCTTGACCCAAACCATATACCGGTCGTTGGTTTACGGTGGAGTCCTCTATCCGGTGGTTTTCGGAGGGCTTGGAGGAGTAATAGCATACAAGAGATATCCGATAGATGAAGATCCGTCCGGGAACATCGGTAAATCGGTTAAAACTGGTCATGCAAAAGGAACCGAAACAGTCAACAGACCGGAGCAGTTCCAGAACTCTGGTTCGGACGGAAGCTATGGCTTGACCGGAACGGATACTGGGAGTGGAAATATAGGAGGCAATGAAGTAGATAAGAAAGGAAAAAGCGCAGATAAGAGAGAAAAAAACGAAGACATAGGAGAGAGATCGGTGTTCCCGGTCCCCGGTGCCTCACGTAAACAGGAAAGACGGATGGCTATCTCTGCTATAATAGCAGTTATACTAGGAGGAATCGCGCTAATGGCGTTCGGTTCGGCGGCAGTATTTCCGTTCTGTTTGGTTTTGAGTGTTCTATTTATCTACGGCGTCACTGATGCCTGGTTAGCCGAAAGGTACGAACTCGACGTCTTTAAAGAGACAGAGGGTACTGTCGTGGAAACCGACACCGTCGACCAGGTGCATAACAGGAAGAAACCCCTCGTCAGGTACAGGTACGACGTGGAACGGGAGGAGTTCGTCAACGACAAGATATGGCCGGGGAAGCCTATGGCGAAACAGATGTCGCGTAAAGGAAGCAGTGAGTTCCTGTCGAATTACCAGGAAGGGAGCAGTACGACGGTTTACCACAGTCCTTTCAAACCGGAAAAATCGTTTATCGAGAGGTCCAGGACTACGTTCTGGCACATATTCGTATTGCTGGTTGGTATCGGACTGTATATCTACTCCACATCTGGATTTGCTGGACTTATACCGGCTCCATAAAAATCCACAGCAACTGTATCACCGCTCCTTACCTGTCCAGCGCGAACCTCTTTAATGGGTTAACGGATAACTTGAGTGGTTACGTTGAACTGTTTTTCTATAGATCTCAACAGCCAGCCAGGCCAGAATAACAAGGAACCAATAGCACAATTTAATGAGTGAAAAACCTTGATTATTTAATATAAGGTTAAATTATTTGTAAATTATTTAACATCTATAAATTTAATTTCGATATAACCTTGTCTTTTTTTAACCACAAAAATGCCAGTATAACGGTGACAAAACCAATTAAGTTCATTTTTGCAGATAGCACACAACTTAGTGTATTTACAAACATAATATAAATGAGGAAAACAAAAAGTGAATATAATATTAAAGGAGAAATTCAAGATGAAATTCTAATTAAATTAAATCTTCATAGATATCTTGAAAGATTTGAATATGATGGTCCAGTTTGGAGAATAGTATATTCTATATCCGGTTTTTATATTGATCATATACGTAAAATCAGAATTTGTACAGAATTGATTTCTTATTCTTTAGCTATTTATTTAGTGAATATTGGTTTTCTTATCCAAGGTGTAATTATTGGTGTAATGGGAATAATCATAACCGACCACTTAAATAAAAGTGAAGTTAAGATCTCCGCAAAAATTATAGCAAATACTGAGATAAAAAACCATCAAAAAGAGGCAGAAAGAGAGTTGAATAGAAAGATAACTAGATAGACGTCTTACCTATTGGTTTGATAAGACATGTATATTAATCGTTAATAGATTTAATTAATTCTAATCACCACGCAGTTCTTACCAAACAATTAAAGAATTAACTATCTATACTGTTTGGTAAGATTGGATGTAAAACCACCCGACGACGCCCTAATCAGAAAAAATACAATCTAAATACATCTAAACATAACTTAATCAATATAATTAACCCTCTTAAAAACCCCAAATTTATTATACATTAATCCTAAAACCGTTTAGATATGGTAAAGTGTCCGGATTGTGGGAACAAAGTCTCATCATTTGAGGAATATTTAATCCATAACAATGGAAAAACACAAAAAGACTATAGGAGGGTGTCATCCAAAGGTTAACATGGAAGAAAGCAGGGTGGTTGACGATGTTTTCCAAAGGATAGATCAGTTAAAAATCTGTCTATCGCGTCTCTTGGCGGTGGTTTTTCGAATCCTAGGACGAGGCGCGAGAACGCTTCGCTATCATACTCAGGAAAAAGGAAGCGAAAAGAACCGAAACACGCTTCTAGCCGATGGTCCCGACGAGAACGGAGACGGTCTCATCGACGCCGGAGGTGGTACTTGTACGACCGCGCTGACGACACCTTCTGGGATCACTTGCCAAATGATCCCATATTGGTGACCAAGCGAGACTAATGAAACGAAATCTTTACCGTAAAACACGTCTAAGATTAGCGGACTGAGTCTTTTTAGTCCCGCCAAGATTAGGGAAAATCACAGAACCCTCCGTGGGAACTATTATCTCACAAGGTCAGATATCACCATGAGCAACTATCCCGATGACTGGGACATCCGTCGCCGACAAATTTACATTCGTGACCAATACAAATGCGGAAATTGCCGATCAGAAGGAGGTCTTGAAGGTGATACAGAGCTTCACGCCCATCACATAGTCCCCAAAAGCAAGGGTGGATCAGACCGGTTTTCGAACCTAATTACTCTCTGCGCTAACTGTCACGCTCGTATCCATGACGATAACGATGAATTACAAGACTGTCGTAAACCTCGTGATCAACCCCTAGAAGTCTTAGACAACGAAGCTACTCCAACACATACTACGATGTTTCCTCTTATTGAGTACGAAAACGGTGAACATGAAAAGACTGAGAAAGCACTCCGTATCAGTGAAACTCGGTACTTGGTTGTAACTACCACCTGGGGACGTATTGAGAACTACATAGTGGATTGCGAGAAGGTAGTCTGTGACTGTCCAAACTTCAGGAAAATACAAGAAAACGATGAAGAAGGATACATCTGTAATCATATAAAGGCAGTAATTTATGAACAAGGACCGGGAGCTGATATACTTCGAGAGCGACTACCCGAAAACTGGAAAATTAAAAGCTTTGATCCTGAAGTTCACAATATAGAATTCGATTTCGATGTTGAGGAAAGGTTTGATACCTCTTGACTAATGTTTCAGTTAAGAAATTTCACCCGCTAATAGAACAATAGTAGCAATTTTTATGAAGGCTATTGAACGTTTTGTTAAAAGCCTCGGGCGGGATTTGAACCCGCGGCCTCGTCATTACCAATGACGCGCTCTACCTCTGGGCTACCGAGGCGCGGTTTTTTCTTAGGTTTCACCGATTAAGTATATTTTCCTTTCAGGCACCCAAACCCAGTACCAGCGGCGTTTCATAAAGGTTAATGCGGGTGCTACCGGAGTTTTGACCGAAGAGTAATGGAAGGCAGATACGAGAGGCTACTCGACTACCTGGAGAACGCACTCGATGGTAAACTTAGGGCAGTAGGCACCTACACCAAGGACGGATACAAGGCGATTTTTATCAGGGACGATGTCGCCTCGGAGTTCACTATGGACGACATCGAGGAGATACACCACGAGATGGTGCTGAAGGGTCTCGGAAGTCAGCGGATCGAAAGCCTGTTCAACGACGAAAGCCTCCACTGCTCCATCTACCAGTTCGAAAACACCGTCCGCCTCCATTTCGTCCACGAGGACTACCGCGGATACTACGTCTCGTTCGACTACGACAGGAACGTAAACCCCAACAAGATAGTCGAGGAATGTAAGAATATCGTCTAAAAAGGCGGTTCGGACCAACCTCTAGACGTCAATAACCGGTATTCCCGCCTGGACTCGTTTGTTAACTGAAAGGTTTATAGGTCGGTAAAGATTGTTTTAATACATGAGTAAGAAGACGAAAGCCAAGAAAAAACGTCTCGCGAAAAAGGAGAAACAGAACCAGCGGGTACCCGCCTGGGTCATAATGAAGACCAACCAGGAAGTCGTCAGGAACCCGAAGAGACGTAACTGGCGGCGTAGCGACACGGACGAGTAAGGTGGTTTGAATGGAGGAAAGAGTTATTACGGTTCCGCTGGGCGAGGCAAAGAACGCACCCGGCACCAAGAGAGCCAACAAAGCCATCAAGCTCGTCAACGACCACCTGTCACAGCATTTCAGCGCCGACAGGGACGACGTCAACATCGACAGCTCGATCAACGAGGAGATTTGGAGCCGAGGCAGGAAGAACATACCATCAAAGGTCCGGATAAGAGCCGCGAAGTTCGAGGACGGCGTCGTCGAAGCTGAGCTGGCTGTATAGGATTCCTTTTATCTATGCTGAGATCTAACTTCAGGGGTAGTCCTTTCCTAGGTGTTTTTGGAACCGCGACGAAGAACAGCTTGTTCGTCACCCGTGACGTCGACGACGTTTCGGAGTTGATGGAAGAACTAGGCGTCGACCAGGTCTACCAGGGAACTGTCGGCGGATCCACCGTCCTCGGCAGCGTAGTCGCGGGTAACTCGTCGGGAGTCATACTGTCGGGCGACGCCCTCGACCGGGAGGTAGAGGAGATGGAGGAAACCGCAGGGGTAGAGGTTCGGCGGATCCCCGGCAAGATAAACGCCGTAGGTAACGTCGTTCTCGCTAACGACGACGCCGCCTACCTGTCTCCGGAACTCTCTCCCGAGGCGAAGGAGGTAGTCGGAGAAGTTCTCGACGTCGAAGTCGAGACGGGTACTGTAGCGGGTCTCGGGACAGTGGGTTCCGGAGGCGTAGCCTCCAACCGCGGTGTACTCGTCCATCCGAGAACCAACGACACCGAGATGGATCGGCTACGTGAAACCTTCGACCTCAAAGTCGAGGTTGGAACGATCAACTACGGCACCCCGCTGGTGGGTAGCGGTCTTCTCGCCAACACGGAGGGATACGTCGCGGGAACCGAAACCACGGGTGCCGAACTTGGCCGTATCGAGGAAGCATTAGGTTTCATCGAGAACTGAATCCTTTTCCATAAACCAACCCGCGAAAACGTGTATATTGGTAGGATCAGTTGTTTTAACCGGAGTGGATAGGAACCCGAACGCCGCCAACGTTCTCCTTAGCTGTTACAGTATGGAATGGTTTATACAAGTGTGTCGTTTTTCTTTCTATATGCCTGTATACGAGGTTTCGGGTATCTTCAAGCCCGGTGAAACCGAACGTGAGTTTACCAAGGAAATAGAGGCCGACAACGAGGACGTCGCCACCGAACGGATCTACACCGATCTCGGCAGTCGTCACAGCCTCAAGAGAACCCAGATCGATATAGAGTCGGTCGAGGAAGCAGTGGAGGTCGAGGGATAATGTCTGGAAGCGAAGCCCAGAAGCTAAGTCAGCAGTACGAAAAACTCGGAGAACAGATAGAGGAGCTTAACCAGGTCGTCTCGAACTTAGACCAACGGATCTCGGGATGTAACGACGCAATCGACGCGCTCGAACAACTCGAAACCGATGCCGAGATACTGGTTCCCCTTGGAGGCAACACCAAGGTACGTGCCACAGTAGACGACATCGACGAGGTTCTCGTGGGTGTAGGCGCCGACGTGAACGTCGAAGTCGACTCCGACTCCGCAGCCGACAGGCTGGAAGACAAGATAGAGGACCTGAAGGAGTCACGTGACGAGATCAAGGAAGAGATCGACGAAAAGGAGGATGAACTCCAGGAGGTCGCCGAGAAAGCGAAGAAAGCCCAGATGAAACAGCAGCAACAGATGCAGCAGCAGATGCAGGGTCAGCTAGGCGGCGAGGAAGAGTAAACGCATTCTCCGACCGATAGACGTTCAACCAAAAAAACGAACAAAACGTGCTATACTGATTTACTGATGTTTGATGGATTAAAGGACAAGATATCCGGCTTCAAGGAGGAGGTCGACGAGGAGGTTGAAGCCGAGGAGGTCGACGTAGACGAGGAGGACATCGAGGAAGAGATAGAACAGGAGATAGAGGAGTACTTCGAGGTCGACGAGGATTTCGAGGAGGAACTCGAGGAAGAGATACACGAGGAGGTCGAAGCAGTCAAGGAAAAGGGTGTCTCGACGACCGAGATCGATGAAGGTTCCGATGCTCAGGAAGACAGAGTAGATCCGGTAACTGAAGAGGAGGATATACCTGAGCATGTAGAAGAGACAGAGAAAACAGCAGTAGGTGCAGAAGAGACAGAGAAAACAGCTGAAGGACCAGGAGAACAAACTGAGGATCCGGAAAAAACCGACGAAACAACTGAAGGACCAGGAGACCCAGCTAAAGTAACTGGAGAGGAAGTCATCGGGTCCGGAGAGGAAACCCAGGAGAAAGATAAAGGGTCGGAAGAAACCGAGCAGGAAGGAGTCGAGGATGAAGATGGCGACTCGGGATCCGGCCGGTTCGGTGGTTTGAAGAAAAAAGCCAGCGGCATAGTTTCCCGTTCCGGCAAGGAGTCGGAGGATAAGGAAGAGGATGTGGAGGAAGAACTGGAGGAAGCCGAGGACGATGGAGAAGCCGTTTCCGACCCAGCCGTCGAGGACCCCTCGGCGGTCGAACCCGGGAAGGATGAGACAGCCGAAGTTTCGGGAGAGACGGAGGAAACCCCCGACTCCGAAGACGCGTCAGATACAGATGGGGATGATGCCACGGAGGATATAGATACCGACGTACAAGAAGGTGAAGAGGACGGGGAAGACGGACTCTCGACCCGAAGAGGGCGGATCGCCAGCAAGGCGAAGGGAGTCGTTTCCAGGAGAGGTAAAAAAACCGAAGAGGGTTCGGAGAAAGAGTTAGAGGATGATGAAGAGATTGAGGAAGAGATAGATAATCCCGAGGAGGTCGACGAGGTGACACGGCGGCGTCGGATCGCTAAGAGAGCCAAAACCCTGATGGGTGACCGCGCCTTCGTCATCGACGAGGACTCCCTCGAAAAACCGCTCAGGGATCTCGAGATGGCTCTCCTATCCAACGACGTCAACATGGACGTCGCCCAGGACATACTGGATACAATGAAGGAGGACCTGGTGGGCGAGAAGAAGCACTGGAGGGAGTCGAAGGACGAGATCATAATGGATGCCTTAAGGGACGCTCTCCTGGAGGTTCTAACCGTCGACGGATTCACCCTAAAAGGATACCTGGAGGAGAATGAAAAACCGGTGGTCATCATCTTCACCGGAGTCAACGGTGTCGGCAAGACAACCACGATAGCCAAGTTATCCAGGTTTCTGGAGAAAGATGGATTCAGCACAGTCTGGGCTAACGGAGACACCTACCGTGCCGGAGCAAATGAACAGATAGAGGAACACGCCAAAAACCTCGACAAGAAACTCATAACCCACGAGAAGGGTGGCGACCCCGCGGCTGTGATATATGACGCAGTCGAGTACGCCGAAGCCAACGACGTCGACGTCGTACTCGGAGACACCGCGGGCCGCCTCCATACCAGCCAGGGCCTCATGGACCAGCTGGAGAAGATAGATCGGGTCGTTGACCCCGACCTCAACATCTTCGTCGACGAATCCGTCGCGGGCCAGGACGCCGTCAACAGGGCGGAGGAGTTCAAGGAGACCGCCGACACCGACGCCGTGATTCTGACGAAAGCCGACGCCGACTCCAACGGAGGCGCCGCGATATCGGTTTCCCGGGTCACCGGAGAGCCGATACTGTTCCTGGGGGTGGGACAGGGTTACGACGACCTCGAGAGGTTCGAGCCCGAGAAGATAGTCGACGAACTTGTCGGAGAGGAAGGTCCGGAGACAGTAGAAGCTTAGGAGATACGGTATCAGCTAACCGTTATTATTGTAATCGTTATTACTGGTTTTATCCCTGCGCCAGGATTTTTCGGTAACTGCGTGGTAGCCGCTCGACAGTAACTGTTTCACCGACAGCTTCCAGGGCGTCCTTCTTCCCTCCACCGTCGTCTTGCCCTGCTTGAGGGCTTCGAGGATTCCATCCAAGGATCTGTCATCGGTCAGTACCTTGGTGTAAGCCCTACCTACCATCTCGACTATATGGGCGTCGCTGTTCCCGATCATCGGCAGACGGTTACTCAACGCGAACTTCTCGGCGCGGCGGTTGGCTATCCCAGTAAAGAGACGGGAGTTATAGACCTCGATTCCGTCACAGTCCGATATAGCTCCGACACCATGTCTGAACTTCTGGAAAGGATGTGGTAGAAAAGCGAGTCCCCCGAGTTCACGTATAGTATCTATGGTGTAGGAAACCGGACGTCCCTCAGGCGGCTTCTGGTAGACGCCGTACGCCAGCACGTGTCCTTTTTCGGTGGTTACCTCCACCCCCGGAACCGCAGTCAAACCGTAATCAGGTGCGAGATCACGTGCCTCCAGTGAGTTCCCTATCTCGTCGTGATCGGTGATACATACAACGTCCATACCGACTTCACGGGCACGATCCAGTATCTCTGGAACGGAAGCATTACCGTCGTTGCTTGCTTCCGAATGGACGTGAAGATCGGCTTTCAGCATCTGGATTCCAAGACGTTTTCGAGACGGTTATAGCCTGACGGTTTTTGGTTGGGAAAAAACCTCGATACAGACCCTTTTTCTACATCAGGGGTTGTTTTCGGGAGCGCTATACCAGGTCGGCGATCTCTTCAGCGACTCCCGACGGCGTATCGGGAACCGGGACTCCGGCGTCCGACAGCGCCTTTACCTTCGATTCGGCGGTTCCGCTGCTGCCACTCACTATCGCGCCGGCATGCCCCATACGTTTTCCTGGCGGTGCGGTCTGTCCCGCGATGAATCCGACGACGGGTTTCGAGACGTTTTCCTCTATGTACTCTGCGGCTTCCTCCTCGTCACTACCACCGATTTCGCCGACGAGGGCGATGGCGTCGGTTTCGTCGTCGTTCTCGAACAGTTCGAGGGCGTCGATAAAGCTCGTACCGATTATGGGATCTCCACCGATACCGATAACGCTGCTCTGCCCCACGTCCCTTCTAGTGAGGCTGTCGACTAGCTGGTAGGTGAGTGTACCGCTTCTCGAAACGAGGCCTACGTTTCCTTTACTGAATATGTTACCCGGCATAATTCCTATCTTCGCCTCCCCGGGAGAGATAACGCCGGGACAGTTCGGTCCTACGAGGTGGGTGTCGACTTCGTTTAGTCGCCGGGTGACCTCGATCATGTCGTGGCTCGGAATACCCTCAGTTATGGCGACGGCTAAGTCGAGGTCGCTGTTAATACTCTCCATCACGGCGTCGCCGGAGAAGGCGGGAGGTACGAATATGGCGCTTGCGTTTGCGTCTGTCTCCTCGACGGCTTCCTCCACAGTGTTGAATACCGGTACATCCAGTACCTCATCGCCCCCCTTACCGGGCGTCACACCCGCTACTACGTTGGTGCCGTACTCGATCATCTGTTCGGCGTGGAACTTTCCTTCGCTACCCGTAATTCCCTGCACGACGAGACGGGTATCATCATCGACGAGAACCGACATCAGTCGTCACCTCCTGCTAGCTCCACCGTCTTTTTGACGGCTTCCTCGAGTTCTATTTCGGTGTCGACGCGTTCCGTCAGTATCTCCCGTCCCTCCTCCTCGTTCGTCCCCGTCAGCCGTACCACCAGGGGTTTGGGTATCTCCTCGGGTAACGCCTCGTTGATCCCCTCCGCTACCTCGTCACACCGCGTTATTCCGCCGAATATGTTGAAGATGACGGCGTCGACGTTTTTGTCTTCGAAGACGAGTTCGAGAGCGTTCTTAACCCTCTCGGCCCGCGCCCCACCGCCGACGTCCAGGAAGTTGGCGGGTTTGCCGCCGAAGTAGTCGACGAGGTCGAGTGTAGTCATGACGAGACCGGCGCCGTTTCCTATTATACCGACGTTGCCGTCGAGACGGACGTAGTCGAACCCCATGTCGCTGGCTTTCGCCTCGAAGTCGTCCTCGAAACTCTCCTCCTCCATCTCCTCCAGGTTCGGATGTCTGTAGAGCGCGGAGTCGTCTACGTTTAGGACGGCGTCTGCGGCGATCAGGTCGCCGTCACCGGTCTTGACCAGCGGATTGATCTCGGCATCGTCCGCGTCGTTGTCGCTCCATATCTCGTAGACGGAACCCAGCACGTTCGCCACACCCAGTGCAGCGTCATCGTCTACGTCGGTTCCGTAGACAGTCTCCCGTGCCTCGAACGGCCGCAGGTCGTAGGCGGGGTCTACGTGACGTCGCTCTATTGCTTCGGGGTTCTCCTCCGCGACCTCCTCGATGTTTACTCCGCCCTCGGACGACACCATCGCGACCGCCCGTCCTTCGCCCCTGTCGGTCGTGACGCCCACGTAGTACTCGTCCTCGATGTCGACGGCTTCCTCGACCAGAACCTTTTCGACGAGTTTGCCCTTCAGATCCATTCCGAGGATCTCCTCCGCGGCCTCCCGAGCCTCGTCGGGGCCGTCGGCGAGTGCTATTCCTCCTGCTTTTCCCCGTCCACCAACGTGGACCTGCGCCTTTACGGCGACCTTTCCACCGAGCTCTTCAGCTATCTCGGCTACCTCTTCGGGCGTCGAAGCTACCTCTCCGTCCGGGGTCGGTAATCCCGCTTCGGAGAATACGTTCTTCGCCTGATATTCGTGGAGTCTCATGCATACAACAATCGAATGGATTTTCCTTAAGATTACCGGGGAATAAAATATAATATAACAGAAATCGCCCATATAGACCATAGGACATCTCCGTATCAGCTATCACATTGACCGAACATCCATACATCAGATGTCACAGAAGTAAACAACCACGGGTGGGGTCACCCGTGGTACTCTCGCTTTATTTTATATAGAACAACGGTACCTCTGTCACGTAGGACCTGTCAGTTAAGATTCTTATTGGGTAACCAGTAGATAGGCGCTCGTTAACTTCAGTAAGTTTTCCTCCACGAAAAGTTGGTCGAGGGACAGTTTACCCCTTTTTCCCGGATTCCATATATTCGGTAAAACCGAGAGAGAGCGGGGTTCACGAGGATCACAGAGCAAGGGAGACAGTTTCACCAGTCTGTACCGAAGATCCGAGACGGGTGAATGTATCCTTTCGTTTACCCGGCTTGCTGTTTCGTTATACTGTTTACGGCTCTCTATCCTTTTCAGTCCCTGGTGGTAACATTTCTTGTAACGTATCTCGGGAGGAAGCCTCTGGATACTCTTTTTTGCGAACTCCGGGAACCTCCGGCTGACTTCGGCTTCCACGGGGTTTAACTCGATTTCGTAGCCTTCCCTTATCTTTTCGGGCAGCGTAACGTTTGCGAGTACTCCGTATACTCCACCGAAAACACGGTACTGTCTGAACAACGTTTCCTTGAGTTCCAGAGCTCTTTTCGATACCGTCAGGTCCTCCAGAGTATCCTGGTAGTAACGGTAGAAGTCATCAAGTGTGTCCGGGAAACGGCCTCGGGGTATACCCATCAGTAAGCCAAACTTTTTGTGTTCCTGGTAGTATCGTCTTTTCTCGTCGTCGGTTAGCTCCCCCACATAGGTTTCGTAACTGACGAGAGCCTGATCAATCAAGGTAGAGAAAACCCATAGGAGGAGGTCGGGGTCGTTGGCGTCGTAACTTTCTCCCTCCTCAAAATTCGAAGTCTGGATCTCCATCTCTCCAACTACGTCGTCGTGGATCTCGCGTACATCCCTGGAAGCAGTTATGGCCATCTTTGTGTCTCCGAAGATTATGTCGTCGACTATGTCGAAGGTGCGGCGAAACCTCTGGGATGGAGACTCACGGAACTCCGAGTGGTCATCTACACCCGCGGCTACCTTGGGATGTGCAATCTGGAGAAGTAAGGCTCCGACACCACCGAGCAACAACGCGTTTTCACGATCCACCTTCCAGGTAACCGAGTCGGGTCCAAAAAAGCCTGCGGAGGGATCCCGGACCGACTCTTTCAGCTCTCTTATATCGCCCTCGACCCCAAGGTGTTTCTCCATGTATTACATTCACCTTATAGATTTTTAAGGGTTGGCGAGGTATCCATCCCCCAACCCCGTAACTATCCGTATCTATCCCTTCAACCAGTAAAACCCCGTCAGTTTCCCCGAACCGTAATCCTAACACGAAACCGTTATGTCCGATTCGGGGCTTTTTGTAAACGATGACTTCATCGGAGACGGTCGAGAAAGTGAACCGTTACTACGACGAATGCCAGGTCGACTACAGCATGATATGGGGGACGGACGACCATCTCTCGATGCATTACGGATACCACGACGAAGAACACCCGGGTATTGAGGAAGCAGTCATCAACCTGACCCGGGTGGTGGCAACGAAGGCGGGGATAGACGAGGACGACCACGTACTAGACGCCGGTTGCGGGGTGGGAGGGAGTGCTGTCTGGATCGCCGACAACCTTGGAGCTGAGGTTACAGGAATCAACATAAACGGGCAGCAGATCGAGAAAGCCCGTGCTGGAGCGCGGCGCGAGGGAGTCGACGACCTGGTGGATTTCGAGGTCATGGACTACACCTCTACTGAGTTCGACGACGACACCTTCGAAGTGATCTGGATGGTGGAGAGCGCGTGCCATGCCGACTCCAAGAAGGAGCTTTTAGAGGAGATGAAACGTATCCTGAAGCCGGATGGAAGGATAGTGGTTGCGGACGGTTTCCTGGGACACCGGAACCTGACCGAGGAACAACGTGAGGCGGTGGACGGGATGCTGGAAGGAATGGCGGCACCCAACCTCGACACCGTCGATGAGTTCCGGGAGAATCTCCGGGAGACGGGGTTCAGTAAAGTGGATTTCGAGGACAAGTTCGACTCAGTAAAACCGTCGGCAAAGAAGATGTACTACATTACCCTGCTGGCGTTTCCACTCGCGAAACTCCTCGGCTTCCTCGGCGTCCGTTCCGAAACACAGACGAACCACCTGAAGGCTGCTTATCACCAGTACCCGATGTTGAAGGAAGGTGTCTGGGTTCACGGACTCTTCTACGCCGAAAACTGATTAAGAATAGCAGAATGAACGGTGTAGAACAGTTTGATAGATCGCAGGAATTTTCTAAATAAACCATGGGTTAGTTGATGATGGATCGCAGGGATTTACCTAATAAACAGGGGTTAGTTGACGTATCTAGATAGGAGGATGGTTAAAGTATCTAGATAGAGAGGAGTTAGTTTTGTCTGGTTTTTTGTTCAGGTTTCGGCGTTTTCGGATGTACTTTCCTCGCTATCGAGATCCCTCATCATTACCTTGAAGTCCTCGGATGTCATGTCGTCCATGAAGTCCTGGACCTCTTCCTCGAGTTCGTCTATATCATCCAGTAGTTGGCCGTACTCCTCGTTTTTATTTAGCACGGTATGTGTCTTTTCCTGTTCTAACACTGATTTCTTGCTGAGAAGTGAGAACAGTTTTCTGGTGTTCCTGTTGTACTCCGTTCTGTCCTCAAGTTCCTCTACCGTGTTTTTGAGGTCATCGCGGTTTATCGGTTTAACGAGGTAGTCGTCAAACCCCATATTTATGATATCGAAGTCGGGATCAACCGCCGTCACCATACAGACCCGGCAGTTGTAGCCCTTTTCCCGGATATTATCGAGAACCTCACTGCCGGACATCCCGGGCATAAGACGATCAAGTAAAACTATATCCACTTCCTCATCGATTTTTTCTAGGGCTTTGTCCCCTGAATAAGCTTTCCTGACCTCGTAGGTGTTCTGGAGCCAGAGTTCGTATGTATCCACAAGATCCTTTTCGTCGTCGACGACCATTATCTCCGTTTTTTGGTGAGGCATCGGCTATACAATATAGAGATTCAGGTTACATAAAACTAATTTTTACCGGAAAGTTGATATAACGCTGTTTTGCGGATTTTTCAACAATATCCTAAGACGTATAACGTTGATAGTACAAGTATGCCACAACATTTAAATACATAGAATATGGAGGTGGTTAAGCTAAAAAATATAAGGACCTCCCCAGGCGACACCAACATCTTAGACGGTGCACCGAACCATCCGTCCAACCTGAAGTTCGACGCCCCAGGAACCAGAGACGGGTATGTGGTCCACCCTGTTTTTTAACTAAATCTATAGGAGACCTGTATCCAGATCCGGTCTATTGTAGGGTCGATTGAATATCTCCTTTTTGTTTCGTCTGCCAGGGTCGTCGATATACTTCAGGAATCCGTTTTTTGAGATGTATATCAGCTCTTTCTTACCATCGTCATCTATACAGTTCAACTTTGGAGGGGGAACACAGGGGTTGGGATGGCTAAATCCGTGGTAAAAAAAATAAAAGTCCGAAGTAACGTCTGTTTTTGAAATATGGTTTGTGAAGAAGTTGTGCGGCGACCGAGATTTGAACTCGGGTTATGGCCTTGGCAAGGCCATGTGATACCACTACACTACCGCCGCATATACGCATCAATTTTTTATCGGGGTCAGCCAATAAGTCTGTCGGATTTTCGGCCAATAGAGAGGATTTACACCTTTACTTGAAGTTCCGTAGGAGAGAAATACCACGACGCTTCATCTCGGTTTGTGGAGAAAGTACATATCTCTACCGTACGGAGCTGCGTCTACTGTGGGCGTCAGGCTTACTACCGGATACGGCAGTCGGGACTTCCCCGGGTTCCCGACGAGACACGGGTTCTGAGGGAGTTGAGTCACCGGTATCCCTGTTTGATGGGGGATCCGGAGGAGGCACTGTCCCTTGCCCTCGAAAAAACAGACGTCTCCCCCAAAGAGATCGACCTCGATCCGTACGTGATCCGGGACGGTTTGGAAGGATACGTAGGAACGGAACTCTGGTCCAGGATCATAGATCCGTTGAAGTCGGTTACGAACCTAGAGGGGGAGAGGTTCCACGGATATGTAAACAAGCTCATAGAGGGAGATCAGGGGGTATCACCTACAGTCGTCAAGACCGGTCGGGCACCGAGAAATGGGGTGTGGAAGCCAGACAGGGTGGAGGTGGCCGCTGCCGTCGAAGCCGTAGCCGACTGTTTCGAAGACCCCTCTGGAAACGGTTACGTAGAGTACGTAGGTTCGGGTAAGATATTGAAGGTGGACGTCAACCCCCTCGACAGGAGGAGAGTCAGGAGAGTCCTCGACACGTTGGACGACGCCAGGGACGGACATCCCCCCTCACGTACGAAGAACAGGGACAAATGTGGAAGCTGTAGGTTTCAGGATGACTGTGGAGTCGAGACCGGGTCACTATACACGAGGTTAAAGGATACGTTGCTAAGTTGAACGGGAACCGAGTTGATCCGGATAGATGCCGGCGTATCAGATATGTATCAAGAAACCGATAAATGAAGAGTGTGCTTGCTGTGATCCAGATGTGGGGAGCCTTGGAGTCCGAAAACATAGGCTTTCCAGAAGCAAGCACTACGACAAGGTAAATACCTGGCCGACGACGGACCGGGAAGCACCAAAAAGAGTTCAGAAAAATCGACTGAAGACCACGACAAGAACCCCGTGGCAAGAATGTCTTTTTTGCGGCCTATATCAGCCTAATACCTCCGACCTGAAGTATGAGTTTACCGATAAACACCAGTAATCAGGAGTAAGTTATTTATTTCATCTATCTTTCTTATATCTCATGCAGGACATCTTGGGTCGGAGAGGTTTTCTTAAGAAAACCGGCGTGTCGGCCGCCGGGCTAACAGTGGGTATTTCGGGATGTATCGTGAAAAAAACCGACGAAGAGGGAGGATCCGGCGGTTCAGTCTCCCTGGGTGCGTTGCTTCCGATGTCCGGTGAGCTACATGCGTTCGGACCGGATATGAAGAAAGGTGTAGGGCTCGCGGTCGAGCACGTAAACTCCGGAGGAGGTGTATTCGGTAGTGATACCGAGATTCATTATGCCGACACCGAAACTGATCCCGGAGTCGCGGTCGACCGTTACGGTTCTATGGTGAAGGAGAAAGATATTGATGGATTCGTGGGCGCGGCTTCGAGCACCGTTAGCTCCTCCCTATTATCAGAGGCCGTCAAAGACGAAGTTATGCAGGTTAGTTCGGGAAGCACAAGTCCGGAGTTCGCGTACCAGGGATTCAAGGACGGATACAAGTACTTCGGCAGGACGATACCCAACGATGGTCTCCAGGCACGTGTAATGGCGAGGATTCTGATAAAAAAGGAGTTTATCGAAGCAGACTCCGCGGCTTTCGTTTACGTGGACAACGAATACGGAAAAGGTCTCGCAAACGAAGCCAGCCTGATGTTCGATGGCGAGATTACCTCTATAACACCTTTTGACCAGGATAAAGTAGACATAGATTCGCTGGTGGAGAAAACGTACGGCGATGACCCGGATGCCGTGGTACTCATTGCTTATCCGCATAACGGAAAGGAGTTCGTGGAAACGGTTTCGGATAAGGGACACAAGGCTGGACTTGTTCTCAGCGAGAGTCTAAACACCAAAAAGGACTTCATAAATCCACTAGGGGACAAGTTAAACGACGCGTACTTCGCACTTCCCGACCCCAGGGAGTCCAAGGGAACCCGTAGTTTCAAAAAACAAGTCGGTGACGTGGATAACGTGATGACGGCAGCGAGAGCCTACGATGCAGTCATGCTGCAGGCTCTCGCGGCGGAGAAAGAAGGGGAAGCCTCGGGAACGGCAATAGCGAAGAACATCAGATCCGTCTCGATGCCGCCGGGTAAGAAGGTTACCGCGGGGGAGTTCGGCAGAGCGAGAAAAATCCTCGGAGACGGAAAAAGGATTAACTACGACGGTGCTTCGGGAACCGTCAACCTCAACGAGAACCTCGATCCCCGCACGCCGTTTGGAATATACAAACTGAAAGACGGTGAGCTGGAGAAAAAACGACACGTACCGGTCATATAGATACAGAACCTTTCCGGAACCTGGGCTAAACAGGAATTATTCTCTTTATACCCCTCACCTTACCCAATACCTTCAACTTATCACAATTACTTTCAACCTATCACAAATACCCTCAACAAACCCCAAATACTCAACTCATTCCAGATACCTCCAACTTTTCAAAATTATACTCTTCACCGTGTTTCTCTGACAAAAGATTAAGCCGAATCCGGGAAATAAATCCGTTTAAGGTAGATTACTAGTGTAGGTAGGTATAGTTAGAAAGCTTTCAGGGTTAAATCTCTAATCTTGGACGAACTCTGTTCCGTCCCTGTAGTAGTTTATTATCTTGATCATCTGCTCGTCCGTTATCTTTCCTTCGTATCCGGGAACATTATCGTTGTCCTGCCAGTAGGTGACTGCCGCCGTCTTTTCGACCGAGTCGATCCTGCCGTTTCCGTTCTGGTCTATCGCCTCTAAGAGGTTGAGTCTCTGTAGATTTATCTGGACAGTCTGGACGGTCTGGGTGCCATCCTCTGAAATCTTGACCTTGATCGTCTGGGTTCCTGCATTGTCGAAACTTGTTTTTATAGGGTTACCGACCTTTTCGTAGATCCCGTCGTCGTCCAGATCCCACGAGACAGTTATCGGGTTCCCTATCACCCAGAGCTTCAGCGTCTCGCCTGGCTTCGCCGTCTTGGGGTTCATCCTGACGTTTGCACTGAGTTTAGCTCCGGGCTGTTTCTGGATCTTCAGGAACTTGGTTTCGTCATTTTTTTGGTTGGTGCTACTTTTGACCCTTAGCTGTACCCTGGCTTTTCCAGGTTCACCGAACGTGTGTTTGAAAGACTTGTCCCTGGACATTACCTGTCCGTTTATCATCCATCGCCAGTCTGTGATTAAGCCGGCCCTGGTTTTAGAGTTAGACCGGAATGTGACCGGGTCCCCTACCTTGGGATTGTTGGGAGAGTAGCTGAAGGACGCCGTGATCGATGAGCCCTTGACGTGAATGCTGGTGGAGCTGGTGGACTTCACGTCCAGGTTGGACGTAACTCTCACCCGTATA
>JBDGRN010000021.1:0-27717 GCA_042218125.1 Halobacteria archaeon
TCTTCCTCACCTACGGTTCGCTAAGGATGGGGGCTTCTCCTCGATTTATGCTAAAAATACCGAACGGCACGAAAGTTTTGGTCAAACGGAGAGAACTCAAAGGTTAAGCACAATGTCTCGAGCCAATTTCCTCCCTCTCACGGGATCCATCTGGCTTGTCCTGGATGAAGAATACCTCGACGGTGTCCTTTGGTTCGGCGTACTTTTCACAGTAGAACCTCAGTAAATCGTCCTTGACCACTCTGTTTTTGGAGTCAGTAACATCCAGTAGATATAACATTTTCCTGTGGGAACCGAATGTTTCGGCGAATTCGGACGGTGGCTCGAACTCCGGCGGTTCTCTGGTTCTTGGATCGACGACCGATCCATCCTTCCTTTCCAGTGATACAACCCACCATCCATCGTTCGTGGGTGGATGTGGCGCAAACATGCTCCAGCTGTTTTGCTCTGGATCTAGCGTACCTACCTCCTGACTTTCTACCAGACCCATCGTGGATGCGTTCCACCAAAGTACAGCTACGAGGAAGAACAGAACAACGAATGGTTTGATAGTCGATACGAAGTTACTTACTGAGGAAGGTATCCTGTAAGGAATCTCGGGTAAGACGGATGATATCGAACCTGTGAACCCTCTCCAGATATCTATCTGGCTTCGGAGTTTTTCCTCGAAGAAGCTCCAGAAACCGCTCGAAAGGAACGGGGTGAGGGACAGTATCGAGATAAGCGGGAACAGTCCGAGATTCATGGTTAGACCCATCCCCAGGTGCATCACCATAAAAAGCCCGGTAAAGACGTTCCTGTACCATCCTGGTAAGAGAATCAGTAGGATCGAGAAACTGATTAAAAGGAGCCAGAAGTAGTCGAAGAACTCCAGGAGGGGATGAATGCCGGTCATAACGTCGCCTAAACGTACGGTAAGCCTGTCTATACCGAAAACCTCGACGACAGCATCCCCTTCCATCCAGATGTCACCCTGGAACTTGAAGTACGAGTTAACGGTATACATTAGTACCACCTGTATCAGAAGAGCAGCAGACGCAACTGTGGATACAGTACCGTCGCCGGGTAGTCTGTTCCTCCGCACGGCGTCTACCGACCATTTACCACCTATGGGAAGGAAGATACTCCAGAAGAACAGTCTCTTGAGGAGGGAGTCCCCTGCGTTGAGAAGGATAGGATTTCTCGTATGGAGAGAAACAAGGAGAAAGAACGATACCAGTACCGAAAGACGGCTGTAGTAACCGAGGATCAAGAAAACCGCGAAAATACCCGCTACAACGAAAAGTAAAGCCTCAAAAAGGGGAGAACCGGAAAGAGCATGGAGGGAAATGTAGCTTGACAATGGAAAACGTTCGTGAAGAGCGTAAGTTGGGAGTACACCCTTGTTAGTATAGAAAAACACCAGGTCGGTAGCACGGAAACAGAGATCGAGTAGTACCGTGACACCTAAACCTATACGGAATACCGCGAGACCTCTTCGATCTATAGATAGCCGAGGTACAAAGAACCTCCTCAACCTTTCGAGGTATACGTCCACACGAATCAGTTCCATCATGCCCGAAGTTAAACCAACCGAAATTATAGAATACTGTCCCCCTCGGTCAAAACAGTCACCACCACTCGAATGAACCTGTAACTGCATAATCGAACAGAACAGTAGCTGTAGGTGTATAAATTGATATTTCGCGGAACGGTCACCTAAAATCTATCTAGGTTTCCGTTTAACCGGTAGAATTCGGATCTTTAACAAGTAGGATCTTTAACAGGTAACCGAAGTTCAACTTAAAAGGTAACTTTTCGTTCAGTTAACTGGTAACTCTCTGGTGGCATCCCAGGCTCTTTTCGTTTGCCAGCGCCGCCTCAGTGATCATCAACCCAACTATGACGGCGTTCCTGAGTTCGTACAGGTCGGGATCCAGTCTACCGCGGGCATACGACTTGACCTCACCCCGGAGACGTTGAAGCTTCGTTCTTGCCTCCCGTAGACCCCTTTCTGATCTTTTGACACCGACGTTTTTCCACATTACTTCGTTAAGCTTCCTGAACTTGGTTTCACAGAAACCCTTCGGCATGTCGCCGTTGAAAGTTTCGACGTTTACTTCGAGTTCGAGTTCGAGTTCCTCGCCGTTCTCCACCGCATGCTCCGCTGCTCTCAGACCCCACGTCATTCCCTCCAAAAGACTCGTCGATGCAAGCCTGTTCGCACCGTGTGCTCCGGTGCAGGCGGTTTCTCCTGCGGCGTACAGCCTCGGGACCGAGGTCCGTCCGTACTCGTCTACCTCTATACCGCCACACAGGAAATGTTCCGCGGGCTTAACAGGAACAAGACCGGATTCAAGCTCCTGTTCCGTAAGGTTCTCGTAGGCGGTCGGAAACTCCTCATCGAAGTCGTGGTCCTGCTGTACCGGAGATATATCAAGATAAACCGTGTTTCCGCATTCTCTTTCTTCCTCTATTGCAACTGAAACTACGTCCCTGGGGGCAAGTTCGGCATCGTCGTGAACGTCCGACATGAACCTCTCACCGTCCTGCGTCACGAGAACCGCTCCCTCACCACGGAGAGCCTCCGAGATCAGGAACTCTCTTTCGGCATGTACGGTTGGGTGGAACTGGACGTACTCCATGTCGTCCATCCTGGCTCCCACCATACCTGCCATCGCAACTCCGTCTCCAGTGGCTCCCCCGGGGTTCGAGCTATGTCCGTAGACGTCACCTATACCCCCGGTTGCCAGCACCGTACTGTCAGCCTCTACGACTTCCGCGGTGCCGTCTTCTCTATCCACGACGACGGCTCCGGCTACCTCGCCTTCCTCGGTAATTAGTTCCGTCGCTATCTTCGATTCGAGCACCTTGGCGGAGCAGTCGCTCAGTCGCTGGAGAAGGGCTTTCTGGATCGCCTTCCCGGTGGCGTCCCCCCTGTGGAGAATTCGTCTCTCAGAATGTCCTCCCTCACGTGCAAGCTGGTACTCACCGTCGTCCGCGTCGAACTCAGCACCTACATCCTGGATCAGGAACTCCTCGACCGCCTCGGATCCCTCCTTGACGAGGAGTTCAACAGACTCCGGGTCGGAGTTAGCGCCCGCCTGTATCACGTCGGTAACGAAGTTCTCACTCGACTCACCTGGAGCCACCTTCGCAATACCACCCTGTGCGTACCTTGTGTTGGTTTCCTCGGGTTCCTCAGCCTTCGTTACGACTGTTACCTCTGCATCAAGCTCCGCTCCCCGTATCGCTGCCGAGGAACCTGCGATCCCTGAACCTATGACTAACACCTCCGTCCTCATGATATCGATAACATCCTTTCAATCGCATCCCGGGCTTTCTTTTTGTCATCCGGATCCACTTCTATCTGGTTTACGACGTTACCGTTACCGAGTTCTTCGAGAGCATATAAAAGAAAGTCGGGATCTATCTGTCTCATCGCGTTACAGTCCATACATTCCTCTCCACATAGTCCGAATACCTCCTTTTCAGGGTTTTCCCGTGCAAGTCTCTTGACGAGATGAATCTCGGTGCCTATCGACCATTTCGAGCCTTCTGGTGCATTCTTCACCTTTTCTATTATAGTGGAGGTTGAGCCGGCGACATCGGCTTCCTCGACAACTTCACGGCGACATTCCGGATGTACTATGACGTTGACGTCAGGGTGCTGTTCCCTCACCTGTTCTACGTCCTCGGCACTGAACCTCTCGTGAACCTGACAGAAACCCTCCCAGAGGATGAAACTCGCATCCTTTATCTCGTCCTCAGTGTTTCCCCCAAGTTCGGGCTCCCATGGGTTCCAGACGACAAAGTCGTCGTCACCGTAACCGAGTTCATGTAACGTGTTGTGGGCGAGGTGTTTGTCGGGGGTGAAAAATATCTTATCGCCCCGGTCGAGTGCCCAGTCGAAGACCCTGGAGGCGTTCGATGAGGTGCAGCAGGAGCCACCGTGTTCCGCAGTGAACGCCTTCAGTGAAGCGTACGAGTTGACATAGGTTACAGGCGTAACCTCTTCCCCGTCTACGACTTCGGTTAGCTCGTTCCAGGCGTCGTCGACCTGTATATTCTCCGCCATCCCAGCCATGGGACATGACGCCTCCATGCTCGGAAGTATGACTTTCTGTTCAGTGTCGGTGACAATATCCGCCGTCTCAGCCATAAAAGTGACGCCACAGAAAACTACGTGATCCGCGTCGGCGTTTGCAGCCTGACGGGAAAGCTGTAGGCTGTCCCCAAGGAAGTCCGCAAAACGGGTAACGGAGCTACGCTGATAGTTATGTCCAAGAATCACGGTGTCGTCGCCCAGTTCCTGCACCGCCCTCTCAGTTCTCTCGACCCTCTCCTCGTCGGGAAGTCCCTCGTACTCTTCGGGCACCGATCCAAGTGCGTCGCTGTATTTCCATAGACTTAGTGCCGCGTCCTCCGTTGCTTGCTTGTTCGAAGACATTTTTTTGAATAAAATTTTTCTTCAAATAGGCGTTACTCGTGTAGATTTTATTCGAAGTTGTGTATTCTAGGTACGTTGGTCATTTAACCGTTGTGAAATACTCACCTAAAACGTAGCGAAAAGAGTCACCAGGAGTCGGATACAGGTGACGCACGTACGAGAAATACAGCGATACCCGGTTGTAGTATCTGTGGTCGACACACAAGTTGTAATGAGTTCCAACTAAATCAAGGACACGCGCACCGAGTAACATCAAGAAATGCGCATCGAGTAGTCTAACCATTAGATACGCGCATCGAGTAGTCTAACCATTAGATACGCGCATCGAGTAGTCTAACCATTAGATACGCGCATCGAGTAGTCTAACCATTCCGAGGAATGCACCAGTCCACCGATCGATACTACGTCGACTCCATCTAGGGCGTAATCCTCCACGTTATCAAACCAGACTCCGCCAGAAACCTCGATAAGTACGTCGTGATCCTCGAGAGTTTCTATAGCTTTCTTGACCTTCTTTGGCGACATGTTGTCGAGCAGAACTATGTCTGCACCTAACTCGGACGCTTTAACTGCCTGACCGATGGTTTCGGCTTCCACCTCAACCTTCGAGGTATAGCTCGACTCACGTACCGCCTTTCCCATCGCAACCTCCAGCCCCAGAACCTCGATGTGGTTTTCCTTCACCATCACCATGTCGGAGAGATCTAGCCTATGAGGATCGCCACCCCCGAGCTTTACCGCTCTCTTTTCGAAATCCCTGAACCCCGGCGTAGTTTTACGGGTACCCGCTACTACCGTCTCCTCGGACCTATCCACCAACTGTCTAGTAACGGTTGCGATGCCACTCATCGAACCCATCAGGTTGAGGGCGAGCCTCTCACCACGTAGAACGGAAGCTGCATCTCCCTGGACCTCCAAGACCTCATCGTCCTCCTTCACGTAACCCCCGTCGTGGACCTGGACGTCGGTCTCGACGTCCAGTATGTCGTAAAGAACCTCAACCTCCCTGACCCCCGCCACGAGACCTTTCTCTCGTGCTATGACATTGGCACGGCAGTCGGTTCCAGCAGCTATTTCGTTACCCACGTCGGTCCATTCAATACTAAAATCCTCCCTCAGAAACGAACGTAAACGGTCATCGAGCATCCCCTGAACCAAAGTAAAGCTGTAAAATAAATCCAGCGCGAAAGTTCCACCGTCTCTATACGAGAGACTGCAGTACTGTTTACATGTGAAAGTTTAACGTGAAGATACAGTACCTATGGACTACTTGGAACGTTTACCGTGACTATAGTTTTTTACTCGTAACTATGTTGACGTTGAGAGGTTTCTTGGCGACGTAACCCATTCCGGATCCGGCGACAGTCGCGAGATCCTTCTTGGCGGCGACATCCAGGAAACTCTGTTCGATCTCTCCGTCAATAATCAACGATTCCGCGGAATCTGTATCCCTCAGCTTATCTTTTATGGAGTCGGTGGCTTCTTCCTCCAGTACCCCCCCTTCATCGTCGAGTAAAACAGCTGAACCGCTGCCCTCGACGTAATCCAGAGCATCCTTTATCGAATCAAACGACTCAGCTATCCCC
This sequence comes from Halobacteria archaeon, assembly GCA_042218125.1. Classification (GTDB taxonomy): domain Archaea; phylum Halobacteriota; class Halobacteria; order Halobacteriales; family Halorutilaceae; genus JBDGRN01. Next base: position 6,016 of record JBDGRN010000021.1, read on the forward strand.
GTTTCTTCAACGTCTTCGAGCTCTTCAGCGTATTCATCGAGGCCTTCCGACAGTTCCTCGAGATCCACTGCATCGGTCACCTCATCATCCCTCTCTAACTCGTCCCGTGAGGTTTCCGTCTCGACGGGTTCACCTACGAACTCCGGTTTATCTCTATCGTAATCCCCGTTGACGGAACCCTGAATACCGGAGAAACCGTCGTACGAATCATCTTTCCTTTCACCTGTTCCGGGCCTTAACCCGTTTTCGATATCACTTTGGCTTCTTAGAACGTCTACCGGTATCTTGTCCTTTAGCGAGTCCGTTATTTCCTTGGGGTTCAGATCCTCGACGCATTTATCCTTCGGAGGCCAGGCGACGAAGTCAAGCTCTGCTACCTGATCGAGTTCCTTCAGTATCAGGTCTCCTCCCCGGTCGCTATCCAGGAAAGCAGTAACCGTCCTTTTCTCCGTTAATTCGGCAATATCTTTAGAAATATCAGTACCTTCGACGGCGACAGTGTTCTTGATCCCGTACTGCAGCAGGTTCAGGACGTCGGATCTGCCCTCGACGACGAGTATGGCTTCCGAATCACTAACGTTCGGTCCGGCGGGATGATCACAGTACGTTACGACCTCACTTCCCTTAACTGTCTCACGCACTTCGTCGAGTATCTCCTGAGTAGTCATCGAGGAGTCGTCGAACCTCTGAGTCAGAATATGTTTGGCTCTGTCCACGACCTCCTTCCTCTTCGTGGTTCTGACGTCCTCGATAAGCTCTATCTCGATGTAAGCCTCACAGGGACCTATACGGTCTATTGTCTCCAGCGAAGCCCCGAGAACCGACGTTTCGACGCGATCCAGACTGCTTCCTATAGTTATCGTTCCGTAGGATTTGCCGTTGGCGCTTTCGACGGTGACGTCCATCCGACTGACTTTGCCGGACTCCTGGAGATCCCTGAGATCCATCTCTGAACCCAGTAGTCCCTCGGTCTGTCCGAATATAGCTCCGACGACATCAGATCTTTCGACTACCCCGTCCGCCCGGAGTTTCGCGTGAATAAAGTACTTGGTTGTATCCGAAGGTTGCAAATTTATCACGTCCCCTGAAGCCGTAGTTCATGCTTCTTTTTTATATACCAATACCTCATTTATTAACCTTGGGTGACAGGCCTCAACCGTCGCTGCGAATAGGGAGGAGGAAGATACGTCGGGTAATTACACCCCAGGTTCAAGTCGGCCTGTAATTAAGAACGTATAAGCCTCTAGTTAAGGACGTAATCCCCTGGTTGATGTAATTCATGTTACTACGAAGGCGGAGTCACGTTACTAAGAAGCCGGAGGGATTCGATCTACATTTACTGCTGGCAGATTTATATCCAATAAAAAACATGGAAAGAGAAGAAAGAGCCAGTGAGACCGTTGAACGGTTGAAGAAGGAGTACCCCGAGGCGGATACCACACTGGATTACGGAAACCCGTTCGAACTCCTGGTGTCGACCATTCTTTCCGCGCAGTGTACGGACGAAAGAGTCAACAAGGTAACCCCGGACCTGTTTGACCGGTATCCGACACCCCAGGATATGGCTGAGGCGGATATGGACGAACTAAAGGATCTGATACGGTCCACGGGTTTTTACAACTCGAAGGCGGGCTACCTCAAAAACGGAGCGTCGATTATCGTAGATGAGTACGACGGTGAACTGCCGCTAAAGATGTCGGAGATGACGGAGCTTCCGGGTGTAGGTAGAAAGACCGCGAACGTAGTGCTTTCTAACGCGTTCCAGATAGATGAAGGAATAGCAGTGGATACACATGTTTCCCGGTTATCGCAACGTCTCGAACTGACGGACGCTGAGACTCCTGAGGCGATAGAGTCAGATCTAATGGAGATGCTACCCGAGGAGGACTGGCGTATAGTTTCACATCTGCTTATCTTCCACGGAAGAGAGGTATGTAACGCCCGTAATCCCGAATGTGGTGAATGTACCTTAGAGGACATCTGTCCGAACTCCAGGCTCGAATAAATACCGATCCAGGTATTTAGAAATACCCTGGGGCCGGTCTAGAAAGAAGCCGGTTCCACTTATAACCGAAACTATAAAACACCGTCGGGAGTTATGTTCGGTACTATGAAAATGCCACGTCGGTTCCGGACGTACTGCCCCCACTGCCGAGAACACCATGAACACGAAGTGGAAAAGGTCCGGAGGGGGAGGGAGACCGGAATGAAATGGATCGATAGACAGAGGAAGAGAAACCAGGGTATCGGAAACGACGGTAAGTTCTCGAAGGTACCGGGTGGTAACAAACCGACAAAGAAGGTGGATCTCCGGTACAGATGTAGCGAGTGCGGTAAGGCACACGAGAGGGAAGGCTGGAGAGCCGGGAAACTCGAACTGGAGTAAACGAATATAAAATAAAGCATCTGGAACAAACGACCCGACTTATATACCTTCCAGACTTCATTACCTATTAATAAAAATGACAAGCAGAATACTGAAAGTTAAGTGCGGTGACTGTGAGAACGAACAGAACGTCTTTGAACGAGCTTCCTCGCCGATTGCATGTGCTGTATGCGGTTCACCACTCGTGAAAACGACGGGTGGTAAAGGCGAGATGGTGGGGCAGGTTCGAGAGGTCGTGGAGGAAAGATGAAGTATACGGGCTGGCCGGAGCCGAGTGAACTCGTCGTATGTAAAGTCGACAATGTGGAGGACTTCGGCGCCTTCTGTAAACTGGTGGAGTACGACGACAAGGAAGGACTAATCCACGTCTCCGAAGTCGCGAGTGGCTGGGTGAAACATATACGTGACCATGTCCGTGATGGTAAAACAGTGGTTTGTAAGGTTCTGGAGATCGACGAGGACAGCCAGCAGATAGATCTGTCTCTCAAGGACGTAAATGACCACCAAGCCCAGGACAAGATACAGGAGTGGAAGAACGAGCAGAAAGCCGACAAATGGCTATCGATGGCTATAGATGACGACGAAACCATTACCGAGGTGGCGAGTAAACTAATCCAGAAACACGGAACGATGTACGACGCCCTGGAGGAGGGCGCTATACATGGAGTTGAGGTGTTCGAAAACGCTGGTATATCCGACGATCTGAGCCAGAAACTCGTCGAGGTCGCCCGAGAGAACATCAACGTACCCTACGTCAACATCAAGGGATACGTCGACCTCGAAACCCAAAAACCCGAAGGCGTGAACGATATCAGGCAAGCACTCCAGTCATTCGACGAAGACGACGTAGAGGCGGAGGTATCCGTAGAGTACGTCAGCGCACCCGAGTACTGCGTATCAGTCAAAGCCCACGACTACAAGACCGCGGAAACCGTCGTGGAGAAAGCGGCCGAGTCGATTATCGATACAATGGAGTCACTCGGCGGTTCGGGCGCTTATCATACCGACTCGAGAAAAGCCGATACCTGAACCCAGGTTGTCAACCTACCCTTAACCTAACAAACCCCTGTATACTCAGTCCCTGATTTCCACCCTACCAACCCAGTTATTGGGGATTCCATCTATCCTCAAGTTATCAACTCATATAGAACCAGATCCATGTATCCTCAACCTATCAACTCATAACGTACCGAAACCATACACCCTCAAACTTTCAAACCGGTTATTATTCTGTGAACTGATTCCGAACTGTTTTGTGGCTTACGGCTCCTTCTTTAATTAAATCCAATGAAGTCCCTGATAAATATCTGTTCGGAGGGATGCCGGTACACGATGGAGGACGAATGTCCCGTCTGTGGCAGCGAAACCCTCGACACAATCCCCCCAAGATTTTCACCCGAAGACCCATATGGTAAGTACAGGAGAAAAACAAGATGGACGAAATAGAAGTCATACAAGTAAATGCCGACGATGTGGAGGTTGAGGATCCCGTATTTGTTGAAGGTCTACCCGGTGTGGGACACGTTGGGAAACTGGTGGTCGAACACCTGATAGAGGAGTTCGACTCGACGGTTATGTACAGGATATACAGTCAGTACTTTCCTCCGCAGTCGAGCGTCGACGAGGACGGAGTGGCGGAAATCGTGCATGCGGAAATACATTACTGTGACGTCGATGGAAAAGACGTCGTAGTGCTTTCGGGAGATCACCAGTCCCAGACGATCGACGGCCACTACAAGATTACCGAGAAACTACTCGAAATCGCCAAGGAAGTCGATGTCGAAAAAATATACACCCTTGGAGGAGTTGCCACCGGAGAGATGGTAGAGGAGTATGAAGTGCTTGGTGCCGCCAACGAGGAAAGCCTTGTCGAAGAGCTAGGCGACACGGGAGTCAAGTTCGGCGAAGGTGAACCGTCGGGTGGAATTATAGGTGTCTCCGGACTGCTCTTAGGTCTCGGAGAACTCCGGGGATTTCCAGCCGTCTGCCTCATGGGTCAGACCAGTGGATATATAGTCGATCCGAAGAGCGCCAAAGCAGTTCTCAAGGTCCTTATGCAAGCCCTCGATTTCGAGGTAGATATGTCGAGCCTTGAAGAGAGAGCCGAGGACATGGAGGAGGTAGTGAAGAAACTTGAGGACATGAACCGCGAGGTGGAACAGATGCCCAAGTTCACCGGCGATGACGACCTCAGATATATCGGATAGATACCGGTCTACGCGACGCGGTTTCATTAATAAAGACGAAACTTCTTCTATGAAATACGAAGTTCTTCAAGGAAAGATCCATTTCTACTTGTCCTGGAACTCAATCTCGTCCTCACGCCTGCCAGCCTCGTCCATCACTTCCTCTGTAACCTGAATATCGCACTCTGTACGGACGGCGAGAGCTACGGAGTCGCTCGGTCTTGCGTCGAACACGAACTTCTCCCTCTCACCCTCGTTGTACCTCTCTACATGTATCTTAGCGTAGAAAGTTCCGTTCATCAGATCGTCTATTACGATCTTGTCGAATGCCCCACCCATGTCGGTTATAGCGTTAAGGAGTAGATCGTGAGTTAGGGGCCGTTCGAAATGTTCGTCGGAAAGCTCGACCTGTATAGATCTTGCCTGATCCCCCGTTATCATTACAGGCAGATACCTCTCTCCAGCCTCTAATATAACGGCGTACGCTCCCTCACCCGCCATTCCGACTCCCTTGATATCAGCCGAAAAAACCATACATAGTGTGATAAATCCTGTAACTACTTTACAGTTGTTGAGGTTAACATTCCACGAACTGGCTTGTATCCCCGTTACTTTGGAGAAGCTTTAAACGTCACTGGAATCTGTCTCTGTCATTCGAATTCGAAATCCAGACTCACACCGAATTCGGAGAGTAGATCCGTCACCTCACCCAGATTTTTTCTCATCTGCTCCCTCGTCTCATCTATCGTACGCCGCCACTCGGACATCGGCGTATCGCCCAGAACAGTTCTTTCGACATCGAGGGCTGCGTCGGGGCTACACCCCAGCTTCAGGAGAACTGTTGTCGACTCCTCCGGCGACAGACCCAGCCGATCCATTACCTCCAGGTAACTCCAGCCCTCGACGTCTCCGTCCTCGAAGGCGTCGTATGTTATCTGTATTCTGGGTAGTACGTGTCTCGTGGAGCAGGATGGACAGCCTCCGTCGCCGTACATCCAGCTCTCCATCGAAACATGTCCCCCACATTCCCCGCAAACAGTTTCCTGATCGAGAACCATGATGAATTTCTTGTTTATATACTAGTTCCAGACATCGTCTCAATGGTTTGCACATTCTGGTGAACTATAACAACCGTTATTTCTCTAGTCTCTTACCTTCCTTTGAACTCCTGCATCCAGAACGTCTGAGTTGGATATGATATGTTCGTAGTTATCGCCTTCTATCCTCGTTGTAAACATGTCGATCTCCTGTACGATTCCTTCTTTCTCACCTACCTTTATCCTGTCTCCTATCATGTAGGGCTGCGTGACGTGTATATAGAAACCGCTGACTATCGAGGGTAGGACGCGACGAAGTGCGATTATACAGAAGATAACTACCCCAAATATGTATCCTGCGAGTACGATATACAGGGAGGTAGTTATAACTCCTAGTTGGCTCACTGCCATTAGAATTGTCACAAACAGTATACTGCTTTTAACGAGTGGTGGAAAGAGACTCACTCTCTTTATCTTTATATCCTGTACGAAGTCCGACGTCCGTATCTTGGCTTTGTCGCTGATTATAGTGCCAAAAATCAGTATGAATACCGCAGCGATCACACGTGGTATGTAGTTGGTGAATGCGATGACTACCTGGTTCTGGAGGACGTAGATACCTAGTGATTCGAGGGCGAGTATAAAGCCGGAGATATATATGAACCAGGAAACCGTGGTGGCAATAATACCCACCGTGCTGGTTCCAAGTGAGTCGGCTACCCGTTCGAACGCCGTACCGCTGCTGAATTCGTCGAGACCCGTGACGTCACATATCCTTAACAGTAGAACTTTGACGACGTAACCCAGCAACAGAAAACCGATGAAGAACGCGAAGGCTATGGCAAACGACCTGAAGTTGTAACCAAAGATATCGACCGCGTTCCAGGAGGCCTCACCGTTAGACGTAGCCAGAACTTTCTGTAAGAGAGGACTTTGCATTTCGGATCCAGTTTTCACGAATGAATTCATTTTTGTTAACCGTTGATATGTAGTTCAGTAGTTTTCGGGATCTATCTCCAGAACTACCTCTCCTCGTTTGAATACCCTCACCAGGTTGTCGCTTTCGCTCAATACCACTGAAACCGAGTTAGTATCCTGTGTAATCGACGCTGCAGCCATATGTCTCGTGCCCAGTCCCTTGGGTATGTCGACACCTCTCGCTTCCGCCTCAAGGTACCGGTAGGCACTTACTATCTTGCCGGAGTCCGATATGACGAAGGCTCCGTCGAGACGTGAAAACTCTTTCAACATCACGTTCACTATAGGGTCGCCGACATGGACGTGGCTTTTTTCGAACGGGTTGTATGAAAGTTCGCGTGAACGGTCCATCACTTTCCCCGCGTCACCCACCACGAAAAGCGCACCTATAGGTTCACCCTTCTGTCCCTTCTTACCGAGCTCTATAGCGAGTTCAACCACCGACTTGATAACTTTAGGCTCGGCTTTCGAGTTCATAAACAGGTTGTATAGACCCGTCTCCCAGTTATCCGTGATCTCTATCCGGGAAAACGTATCGACCTTTCTTCCGAACACGTTGTCTATACAGAGAACGGTCTCGCCCTCGTGTACGAGTTCGTTCTCGATCGCTCCCTCGATTCCGAACTTGATCCGGTCCTCGAACGTCTCGAACTCTATAGGGAGTTCGATGTCACCACCCACATCCGAAACAGTCAGGACCTTGCTATCGTCAAGTGCAGGAGGTCTTTTTGGTGAGAACACGAGTACGGTCGGATTGTTCTCGACCGCGCGCCCAACATACTCTTCAAGACTCATTATTATTAAATTAAATCGTATGAGGAAAAACTTTTTTGTAGATCACACCTCAAGATACCGTTTTTATTGAATACAGTTCCATCTTATGCAGTTAAAAAATGTTATAAAATTCAGAAACCATTGTTCACCAGAAACCATTGTTCACCAGAAACCATTGTTCACCAGAAACCCGATATGCACAATCCCGCGAAATCCCCAGCGACCCAGGTCCACCAGAAACCAGTAATCACCAGAAACAGGGATTTTAAATTGATAGTTTATTGAGGTATTAATCATTCCAGTAGACCATGCTATACATCGACTGAATGTCCCGCTGTTTTACTTATACAAAGGAATCTATACTCCGTCATTACGGTGGCTATTACGGAATTACGGACGGGATGGGACAGTTTTATAATTCGACGGAGTACAAATCCATTAACAAGCCATGACTGTAGAGCAAAAACAGGTACGGGACATAGACGAAGGAGGTTACGTGATGATTGACGACGAACCCTGCGTAATCAAGAGTTACTCCACGAGTAAACCTGGGAAACATGGAAGCGCGAAGGCGAGGGTAGAGGGGAAAGGTATTTTTGACGACAAGAGAAGGTCGTTCGTACAGCCGGTAGATCAGGACATACAGGTACCTATCATTAACCGCAAACAGGGCCAGATTGTATCCAAGACCAGCGATACCATCGTACAGGTAATGGATCTTGACACCTACGAGACTGCCGACATGGAGATACCGGGAGATATGGATGTAGAGGTTGACGATACCATTACGTTCCTAGAAGGGATGGGGCAACGCCGAGTGGTGGAAAATTAAGACGTCAGGTACTGTAGTTTTACCATACTGAAGTTCTACCACTTTGTACAGTTAGTATACTGTAATCTAAAAAAGAAACAAACAGAAACTGTGTACAGAGGCACAGGTAAACTATGAAGTTCGGATCAGCCAACGCTGGATACGGTGAGGCAGACTACATTTTAGCGGGGATGCCGCTCGAAACCACCACGAGCCACCGGAAAGGAACCAGGTTTGGCCCCAACGAGATAAGGAAACAGAGCCGCAGCCTCGAAGTCTACGATCCGGTTACCGGAAGATCGCTCGAAGAAGCAAGCATCCACGACATCGGAGATCTTGACGTCTGGTACGATCCCAAGGAAACGACGGAGTTTCAACAGTCACGGATCCGTGGCTGGTGCGAAGACGGAAAGGTACCCGTAGTCCTGGGTGGAGAACATACCGTAACGGTTTCGGGAGTGAAGGGCACCGAACCCGACGCTGTAGTGGTATTCGATGCCCACCTCGACCTAAAGGACGAGTATGGAGGCTCCAGATATAGCCATGCATCTGTACTTCGCCACGTCCACCAGGAAGGTTACGATGTCTATGTCATAGGTGTCCGTGAGGGATCACGTAACGAGTACCGTTACTCAGAAAAGGAAGGGATAGAGCTGGTTCCAGCTGACGACTACATTCTGGAGACTGTGGAAGAGATCAACAAAGACACCGGGGAACTCTACCTCTCATTGGATATCGATGCACTTGACCCGTCGTACGCCCCGGGTACAGGTACACCCGTGCCTTTCGGTCTGACCTCCCGCGAGGTACGTGACGCCGTTCGGGAGTTCGCACCCGAGACTGTTGGTTTCGACGTGGTTGAAGTCAGTCCAAAACCCGACGATGGCAATACGGCGCTGCTCGCAGCCCAGTACGTTAAGGAGTACGTCTTGAACAGGGAAGCCGGAAGATGAAAACCAGGTTACAGAAGTATTTCCTGTAAACGCGTAATCGCCGTACTATCCCCCAGTATATGGAGTTCCTCCTTCGGGGTTTCAAGGTAAAGGGATTTCCGTAGTTTCCCTTCGTCCAGCTTTACCTTCTTCAGCTTACCTTTCTTAACCACTATATCGTGGGAAAGTTCCTTTTTCCCAGCCTCAAGCTTTTTCAGCGCCCTCTTGTACTTGAGTTTTTTACCCGCCATCATAAGCGCCGTCCCCAACACAACACCGGCTACAATTCCAGGTATGCCGTAACTCGCAAACCCTACCGCACCCACCAGACTCGGTATGAAGTAGTAATGTATTGAACTCGAGAGCTTATGGAAACTTACAGTACGGCCGTCCTCGTCCACAGTCCCCACCGCCTGTGGGGAGCCAAAGCTGCCTGGTTTCCGTATGGAGAAGCCGCCGATCACCTCATTACCGTCCGTTTGAGACATCGGTTGAAAAAATGGAGCCGGTCCGAAAGAATATAACGAATTAAAAACCGAAACCAAGAACCCACTCCATCTGCTTTTAAGCAGTAATGTATACTGTTCCTGTTATTGAAGGCGACGGGATAGGACCCGAGATCATAAACGAGGGCAAGAGGGTTCTGAATGCCGCCAGCGACGTTCACAACTTTGGCCTGGAGTGGAAGGACTACCCATACGGAGCCGACCACTACCTGGAAACCGGGGAGATACTGCCGGATTCAGCTATAGACGAGCTAAGCAAGTACAACGCTATATACTTCGGCAGTATAGGCGATCCACGTGTCGAACCGGGAGTCCTGGAGAAGGGTATTATACTAAACATAAGGTTCAGTTTCGACGAATACGTCAACCTACGTCCAATTAAGCTACTGGATGGAATCGACTCGCCACTGGCAGGGAAAGGTTCGGACGACATCGACTTCACGGTGGTGAGGGAGAATACCGAGGACTTCTACGTAGGTATTGGTGGACGCGCAAACAGAGGAAAGTCGAAGAAAGAACTAGAGGTGGAACGCCATCTCTACAAGACGAAGTTCGATCTCGACGTCGAAACTGACGCCGAGGAGATAGCTTACCAGATAGGAATGGTTTCGCGTGAGGGATGTGAGAGGGTTGTGGATTATGCCTTCGACCACGCCGACCGTAACGAAAACGAAAGGGTGACTGCTGTCGATAAGGCGAACGTACTTACCGATATATACGGTCTGTGGAGGGAGGTTGTAGAGGAAGCCTCTGAGCGATATCCGAATATCGAACACGAGTTCAACTACGTAGACGCCGTCACGATGTGGTTCGTAAAGAACCCGGAACATTACGAGACCGTTGTTACACCAAACACTTTCGGCGATATCGTAACCGACCTGGGTGCAATGTTACAGGGTGGGCTTGGACTCGCACCGGGTGGTAATATCAACCCCGACGGAACCAGTATGTTCGAGCCTCTCCACGGCAGCGCCCCGAAGTACGCGGGCGAGGACAGAGCCAACCCCACAGCAACAATATGGGCGGGAAGCCTGATGCTTGATCATCTGGGTGAAAAAGAAGCCGCGAGATCCGTGCTTGAGGCTCTACAGGCTGTAATATCCCGTGGCGAGATACTGACCCGGGATCTTGGAGGTGATGCGGGTACGGAGGAGTTCGGCAAATCGGTCGCTCAGGAACTCAGAAGTTAGATTTAACGGAACTCTGACCCTTGGTATAGATCTGTTGTTAGGTTACACAGTATATTTATGAAACTAGAAACAGTATACTTAGTTAGAGATGGTTGATAAACCTGAGAAACGGGAGGTCTTGGATCATCTTTATGACAGCGTGTCCCGGGGTCAGGAGTTCTTCCGGAGTAAAAAAATCGCGGAATCCACCGAACTGTCCTCCAAACAGGTGGGTGTCTACCTTGGACTGCTCAGGGATGAAGTCGAAGACCTCGAAATAGAGAAATGGAGCAGGTCACGGTCCACGACGTGGAGAGTTGCTCGCGTCGACGGGGCATAAACGAATTTAAAATTAAATCAAGACCTCCGTACAGACTCAACCTTTTTTTCCATCTATCCCATACTAAACCAGACCCTGGGATAACTTCCCAATACCTTAAATATAGTACTGGATGGCCAAGTACTGGATGACCATGGTCAGCGCTGATTGGTGCTTTATTTTCGTGCTTCATCAACATGTATCTGAGAAAAACTCGGGGTACGAGGTATCCCGTTAACAGATTTGCCGTTCCTTTAATAAAACAGCTGTTTATAAAACAGTGGCTGTTTCAGATTCTGTTGTCTCCTTCTTCCAGCCGGAAAAAATACTGAGTTCCTCCAGTGATGGAGGTAAGATTAACTATTTTTTCTGTGGTCTCTCGACCTTCGATCTATTCTTCCGCGTCGAACTCGCCTTCACCGAGAGCGATGAGTATGACTGCAACGAGGTCCAGTGGAATGGTAAAGATCGTTACCATTCCGAGAACAGCTGCAGTCATACATCCGTACCAGTTCTCTCCTTTGTAAGAGTGCCATCCGCCAAGGAACTCGATTACGGAGAATACCAGGATTAGCGCCGCAAGGATCGCTGTAGCTACGGGCGTGAGAGCGACTCCTGCGATCGTCAGTCCTCCTGTTCCGGATGAAACCAGTAGTCCTAAGCTGACTATAGCACCTATAACTCCCGACAGTATCAACAAGAACCCACCTGCTTTGTATGTTCTATTTGTAAAGTCTTCTGCCATTTGTACCACCATAAGGTAAAAAGACCAGGTTGCTTAAATATCTTATCCCACTATTACTTAACTTGAAAAAAATTATCACCAACATTAAAATTACAGAAAGTCATATAAAACCTATTTTAATAATATTTTGGTATAACTGTAAAAGATATTTAAAATAATAGTGCTTGAATATGAAATTATTTTTTCTGCGGGCTTTATAAACAATGGAATTTTGAAGTAAACAGCTCCCCCAACGTAAACTGTTAACCCTCATATGCTAACTCATCTAGATTATTTATTCACCACCAATTTCATTAGATATTTTAAAACTTAAATAATAGTCTAAGGCCTTAACTATCTTTTGGCAAATATTTTTAGTTCAGTATAATATTTCGGGTGCGGCACCTTCCCCAGAATACAGATTCCGGTAGTGGATAATATAACGGATTATCCGGATAACCATACTATCTGAATAGGCCAAAATCTGTACAACGAGATTAACTGAAAAATATATTCTAACAAAATCACTACAAACTGGATAACACACTACACGCAAAACTAATTTTCAGGCGCGTGCCCTTCACAAACACCGTATTGAAACCGTGGTATCTACAAACTCCGTATTGAAACCGTGGTATCTACAAACACCGTTTTGACATGAAGTAACTTAAGTCGAAACAAAATAATATAAACCAACAATGTCCCAGACAAGCTTCGATGAGGACCAGCTGTTTGATGAAGCCGCCGACGAAATTAAACAGGAGATAGAGAGTTCGCTAGAAAATGCAGAAGAAACGTTACCTGAAGGCGAGGAGTTCATAGAAGTCGAGGGTAACAACTTGATAGGTATATTGAACAGCTTCAAAACCCGAATCGGTTCGGAGAAACCCGGGAAACAGCTGAGGGAAGCCAAGAAGTCGCTGGAGATCGGCAAACGTTCGGAGGCCCTAAACGATGAGTACGTCGAGAAAACTGAGGAAAAGATCGGTACGCTCGCAGAAATACAGTCAGGAATAGAGGAGGCGGAAGCCAGGGCAACCGAGCTAACAGATGCAGTCGTTGACGTAAAGAACAAGCTGTAGAGATCCGGTCGGTTAGAGGGAGTGAATCCTTTAGAAAAATACGACCAACAGCCGAATCCAACTATCAAAATGGTGATTTAAGAATGATCGACGGAATGCCGGTGCTTGACGACCACATGCACTGTGATCCGCGTCACGGCGAGGGAATGGAGGCGATAAAGAAGTTCGACAGAAGCGGCGGCACCCATCTCTGTGTCATAAACAAGCCTTCCTGGCATTTAGGAGTCGAACCCACGAGGGACGACACCGGGGAGGAGTTCAGACCTGTTTTCGAGGAAACTCTTGGCGTAACAGAAAAAGCCAGCGAGATACTTGAAGGGGAAGCTTTCCCTATTCTGGGGGTGCATCCCGCAACCTTAAATCAGCTGTGTGGAAGAATGAACTTGGAAAACGCTGAGCGGTTGATGAAGGAGGGTATGGAGGTAGCCGCGGAATACGTAAGGGAAAACAGGGCCATCGGACTGAAAACAGGTAGACCACATTACAAACTCCCTGATGATATGTGGAAAGCCTCAAACCGGATTATGAAACACGGATTCGAGCTAGGCGCCGATCTTGGATGTGCAGTACAGTTACACACGGAGGGATACGACGACTACCACAACAAGGACCACGACGGATTCCACGATATAGCGGAGATGGCGCGAAACGCCGGTATGGATACCAAACACGTGGTGAAACATTTCTCGAGCCCCAGGGTCGAGCAGTTAACGCCATCAGTACTCTCAAGGAAAGAGTGGCTGGAGGAGATGCTTGAAGAAGGGCGGGAGTTCATGATGGAGACGGACTACATAGACGATCCCGATAGACCTGGAGCGGTACTCGGAACCAGAACCGTACCCAAGAGAGTAAGAAGTTACATTGAAGGTAACGAGGAGCAGATGTACCGGTCACACGTCGAGATGCCGGAGGAGGTCTACGGCGTAGAAATCAACTTATGAGATAACCCGGTCAGAGTGATTCCCTACCTCTGTCTCCATTTTTCGGACGGAGAATTTCGTGGTGATATGCAAAATCATTTGTATTTCCTGGTCATTTCTCCTTTAACTGATGACGAGAGTCGAACGGTTAGAGGACGAGTTCGATGAAGCGACCTCCGGGGTAGATCCACCCGAGTTAAAGAGCTATATCTCACAGTCCCTCGAGTCATCGTACCAGACACCCAGTTTCCTGTGTTTTCTGTCGAGTGACGTCGCCGACCACGAGTTAAACCTAACAGAGGTGGCCGGACTTCAGTTCGTACATACCGGGTTATGTATTACCCGTGAGGTGGTCAACGACGGCGGTTCCTGGAATGACGTGGGAGTCGAACCGGTGCAGGAGGACATGAAGCTTCTCGCCGCCGACGTCCTCGTCACACTGGGTTTCGACAACTTTCTCGAGTACTACGACCGTGCGACCTCGATAGTCAACAGTTTCGGGACATCGAAGGCACGGATGCGGAACGGTTCAAACTCACTCGAACGTGAAGCCAACCCCTACCTCGAATGCTACAAGACGGCGGTCCACGTGGGTACTGAGTCAGATCAGGGATACGAAGAACTCTACAGCTTCGCAGAAAACCTCGCGTATCTCGACTGTCTAAGGGAGTCCCGTCTTTTCCAGGACAAGGGAAAGATGGAAACATACAGGTCGAGAGCCAGGGATTCAGCGGACGGTCTTCTTGACTCCGGATACAGCGGAGCCTTCGACAGGATATACGGAGACATAGATTCGAGGGCTTCAATAGAAAGCGACTGAGAACTTAGGGTCCGAGCCGGTTCTTTCTGTTCTTCATGTTCTCGTCGTAGTACTCGAAAACGTTGGGCATCCATCCCTTGGTTTTATCGATGAGTGCTTCGGAGAGGTTTCTGACCTCCCACTGGGCGTCGCCCGCGGCACGCATGTCGAAGAGATGCATCAGTGCACGAGCGTTCATGGTGAAGACCATGTTTACCTTTATACCCATTCCGAGTACTGCACGGGCGTCCTCGGCGGGAACGTCCTGTTCGAGAAGTCTGTTGTATCTCTCGGACTGCTCGACATAGCCCTCCATCAAGTCCAGTGTTCTCATCCAGCTAGGGGTGTCGTACTCGGTACGGCCGCTTTCCCTCGACACGGTGACGTTCTGGGTCACGCTCGGTGGATAAATGAACTGCTGTCTCTCCAACCATCCAGCTACAGCATCTCCGTAGGCATCTTCCACCTGGTCCGAAGCATCCATCGCGGCGAGTAAACTAGTTTTCCTGAGACCGCTGATCTCGGAAACCGTCTTTCCGTATAAACCGTTTACGACGTCTTCAGCGTCACCTTCCAGCCACTGAGACTCACCGGATTCCCTGATCTCCGTCTCTATACCATGTTCCTTTAGAAGTTGGCGGTACCCGGTAAGAGAATCGAGGTCACCCGAAAGGTACGCTAACTCCACACCGTCCTTCCTGTAAATTCCACCCGACGCCTCCCAGGCACCAAGCACGAATCCCAGGTCCTTTTCCCGGGAGTCCGCCCCCTCGGTAATCTCCGGTGCGTCGGCGATAGCAAGATAAAGATCCTCGCCTAGAGGCGAGAAAGCAGTTCCGCCAACGTTCCGCGTCAGATCCGATATGAACTCGGTTTCAACTACGTCGTCACATAACAGCAGTACTCCATCAATGTTTCTCGCTTTTTCCGCGATGTAACCCAATATTCTCGACTCTACGGAACCCGGCTCCTCGATAGTTTCTGGAACAAGTTCCTCGCCATCATACGACGTTCTGTTATCCTGGTCCGGCTCGGTTCCCGACTCTTTATCATCCGAACCGTCAACATCCACGGATCCAGTTACCTGGTCGATATATCCTTCCGAGACGTCGATCATTTCACTGATAACGTCTTTAGATACACTTGCTTCGAGCCATCCTGCTATCGTCTCTTCCTGGTTCTTCGACAAAGAAGAACCCGGAGTTCTCTTTTCGTCGGTCGGAGACGGCAAGGTTTCTATATCGGGGTGTGACGTGACCCCCAGGTCGGGTTTCGTGTATCTCAGTGACTGAATATCAAAGCTCGCGTGTCTGTGTCTGGTAATCTGCGCCATCGTAATTCTGCTGACGCCCTCGACAGCGAACGTGACATGTGGGTGTTCGAAGGGACCGTAATGCCCTCGTCTCATCAGATGTTCGATCAGGGAGTCCTTCTTTTCCGTCAGGTCCTCTCCTTCGACGTTGTCCATCACTTCGTCGAAGCTCTGGTTCCCTATCCAGTCCGTCATGTAGTCGTTACGCGCCGCCCTGCAGGCAACCTCCTCGGGATCCGGTGTCGCTTCCAGAATTTTAACTTTCATGTATATCAGTTTTTGATCTAAAACTCAGTTCTCTTTATTCTCAGTTCCCTCTTCTTGGTCGAGAACCTCGAGACGGTGCTCCACCTCGTCGAGCCTCCCTCTACACGTGTCGACGAGACCGACACCCTCCTCGTAAAGATCCACGGCGTCGTCGAGAGACAGATCGCCCGATTCGAGTTCGTCCACGATCTCCTCTAGTCGTTCAAACGACTCCTCGAAGCTACCCTCGTGGTCCTCGGCGTTCGTTTCCTGACTGGTCATAATTACTGATTGACTATTCTTTCGGTATCAGAGTGAAATATACTTCGGCTTCAGTTCCGGTTTCCGGAAATTAAAGAGCACTAGAGATCCGTACTCAGTTATCGGATCCCTCTTTCCTCGTATCCTTAACGTCGGCGTCGGCCTCTCCGTCGGAGAAACGCATCTCTACCTCGTCACCTCTCTCTAACTTCTCCACCGAATCTACTACCTGACCGTCCTTCTCAACCACCGAGTATCCACGGGAAAGGACGTCGAGAGGATCGAGTGAGTCGAGCCTGTTGGCGAGCTCCCGTACCTTCCTCCGTTTTTCGTCGACCAGGTCTTCGAACGCGGAGTCAAGCCGTCTTTCGGATTCGTCGAGCTCCTGTATCGACTCGTTGACGACGGGTGGTCGCCGGGAAAGCAGTCTCTCGAACTGTTTCAGGAGCTGTTTCTTTTCGCTCAGCTTTGAGTCTAGCTGTTTTTCGAGACGGTGCTCGAGTTCGTCGACCTGTCTGTGGAGTTCTTCCTTGTCGGGCACCACTATTTCGGCTGCCTCGCTTGGGGTGGCGGCGGCGTGGTCAGCGACGTGGTCGGCTATCGTGGTGTCGACTTCGTGGCCCACGGCGCTTACGACAGGTGTATCACATTCGTGTATGGCGTACGCCACGACCTTCTCGTTGAACGCCCAGAGATCCTCTATCGAACCTCCCCCGCGTCCGACTATAATGACCTCTGTCTCCCTTCTGTCTACCTTACGTATTTTTTCGGCTACGTCGGTTTCCGAGCCCTCACCCTGTACCTTCGCGGGAGCCAGTTTGATATGGACGTCGAACCGACGTTTCAGTACGTCCTTTATGTCGTGTAAAGCCGCCCCTGAGTCACTCGTAACTACTCCAATCTTTCTCGGATAGCTAGGAAGCTCCTGCTCCTCTCGGAAAAGCCCCTTCTCCTTCAGCTCTTTTTTGAGTTCGAGATAACGTTCGAAAAGGTCGCCACGACCTGTCTTCTTCATCCTGGAGACGTATATCTGGTACTCACCCCTGTTTTCGTAGACATCTATCCTCCCTTCCGCGACGACGTGGTCACCCTCGTCGGGCGTGAAGTCCAGATAACGGTTGCTGCGTTTGAACATCACGCATTTTATCACTGTATCGTCGTCCTTGAGATTGAAGTACATGTGTCCGCTGGAGTGGTGGTTGAAGTTCGATATCTCGCCCTGAACCACCACGTCCTGCATCTCCGGGTCGGTCTGGAAAAGGTGTTTTATCCTGTCGGTTATCTCCGATACAGAGTACACCTTTCCGTCGCCGTAGCTGGATAACGAGTGATCCATGTTTTAGAAACGCGGCGGACCCCCACCTGGTCCCCCGGGTCCACCTCCTCCAGAAAGCTGGAACTGGTTACCAACCGTGAAGCCTTTTCTTCTCAGTAGGTCGCCGTAGACCGCACCGATTACGAGGCCGGAAAGGTGGGCGACATGTCCTATACCGGGAGCGAGTCCCGTCTGCATCATGAATACGGTGATGAGTACGTAGCCTCCCGTCAGTATAAACAGGGGCATCGGTATCACGAACCAGAGGTAGACCCTCAGGTTCGGGTTCAGGAGAGTCAACGTACCTAAAATACCCATTATAGCTCCTGACGCTCCCCATGCTGCAGCCCTCTGTGCTGGGAATATTATGCCAGGGCTAACCTGGGCGATACCCGCTACGATTCCCGTGATCATGAACAGCCAGAAAAACTTCTTGCTACCTATAGTTCTCTCTAGTAGAGGTCCGAAGAAGTACAGAACTATACCGTTTAAAAATAGATGTCCCAGTCCTGCATGGGCGAAGATACTTATCACCCAGGTCCAGACGTAAGTGATGTGCTCCGAGCTAATTAGAAATATGGAGGCGTATGTCCGTGTTGAAACAGTGGCGCCGAGTATCTTCTGAGCAAGAAACGTGATCACCATCAACGCGAGAAACAGATAAGCTACGTTACCTTTAAAACCCGTAATTGGAACGACGTTATTGATCTTTCCGCTTAACCCCGACTTGCTTTTGCTCCCGAGGTCAGGACTGTTGTACGTTATCCCCTGTTGCTGTAACTTCTGCTTGTAAGCCTCAAGACCGCTACATCTGTGGTTTTCCGGCAACCGGTGTTCCCCACAGAAGTTCTTGCCGCAGAGGTTGCATTCGTAGGGCATCGAGACTTCGTCCCCACACTCCTCGCAGTTTGCCATTAATATATGGTTGAGATACTCCATCTTTATTTTTGTGAAGAGTCAACACGGACGCACTCCTCCATGTCAGATCTCTCCGAAAAAGATAGATCCCTTACATTCCCTGGAACTGAGTTCCATTTCTCTTCCCGGAGTTCTGTCACTCCCAACAGCATCTACCGGTAATTTACTTCAGTAGTCACCGATTATTCACTTCAACAGTTATTGACTATTTTCGATACTGGTTGACTATTTTCGATACTGGTTGACTATTTTCGATACTGGTTATACCTTCATCTAGGCTTATAAACGCCTGGAATACCTACCTGGACCAAATGGAGCCTTTCGAGAGGAAGGAGTTACTGGAGAAAATCGATCGCGACAGCTCTTTCGTGGGCGCCGAGATACCGGAGAAGGTGGAGTTGGACGGCACCGAACTCGACCTGAGTAGCTACGTCGTGAAGGTGCGGAGCGAGGGAAGTGCCGACGACCTGGTGGAGAAGAAAAAGAAGCTTAGAAGGAAACGGATGGATCTCTACAACCGTTTGAAGGACCAAGCCGGCGGTATAGAGTACGGTGAGGGATGTGAGATAGCCGACAAGATCCAGGGTCTAGACCGTGCATTGACTTCCCTGGAACAGGTGGGTCGTAGTCAAGAGCTAGAGGTCGAGGAGATGGCTAAGGAGAAGGCTGACCAGCAGAGATGGAAGAACTTCCTGGACAAGATAAAAGGGGAAAGCTCAGGAGATCGACGTAGACATGGTTGATCCTACCGATAGAGCCGAAATCGTTGCGTTGCTGAACGAGTTCGCCGACAGGCTAGAGGCTAAGGACGTGGATTACAAGCCCCGGTCCTACAGGAGGGCAGCGGAGTCTCTATACGAATCCCCCTCCGCGATGCTCCGGAACCCCCGTGAGATCGACGACGTCGGTGATGCGATAGCGGGAAAGATAGAGGAGTACCTAGAGAAGAGAGGGATAGAGGAACTGGAGGAACTGAGGGAAGAGATGCCAGTCAATATCCAGGAAGTAACCGAGGTGGA
Source organism: Halobacteria archaeon (assembly GCA_042218125.1). Classification (GTDB taxonomy): domain Archaea; phylum Halobacteriota; class Halobacteria; order Halobacteriales; family Halorutilaceae; genus JBDGRN01. The sequence goes on from JBDGRN010000021.1 coordinate 25,710, forward strand.
GGGTGTTGGTCCGAAGACTGCGGGTATACTTTACCGGAATCTCGACGTCCGGAACCTCGACGACCTGGAGAAGGCGGCGGAGAAAAACCGTATCAGGAACGTCAAGGGTTTCGGACCGAGGACCGAGGAGAAGATACTGGAGGGTATAGGGTTCGCGAGGGAGAAAAAACAGTCTACACGTCTCTCCAAAGCTATGGAGGTAGCAGGGAACGCCGTGGAAAAACTTGAGAAGATACCGGACGTTGAGGAAGTTGGTGTCTCTGGCGAGGTCAGGAGACGGAGGGAGGCGGTCGAGACGATAGACCTGGTTGTTTCAACCGAAAATCCCGAATCCATTGTTGACTACCTTTCGGATTTCGGAATGGTGCGTGGACAGGAAAAAATAGATCAGGACACGAAGGATAACGGGGAAGGGGATACCTACAGGTTCGGTCTTACCGGCGCCGATGCCGACCTCGTGGTTCAAGTTACAGGTGAGAACTTCGTTTTGGAGAGATGGCGGACAACGGGTGATGCAAAACACGTTCGAGAGGTAGAGTCCATGGGAACGAATGCCGGTTTTCTGGATCCGAGTTCAGTTAAACTGGAGAAAGACGTATATTCCGGACTCGGTATGGAGTACGTTGAACCGGAGTTACGGGAGGGAAGAGGCGAGGTTGTTGCGGCGGAAGAAGGGAGACTGCCTGACCTGGTAAGACTCGAGGACATCAGAGGCGATCTTCATACCCATACAACGATGTCTGACGGCGGTCTTTCGATGGAGGAGATGGTTTCGGCGGCGGAACGCCGAGGATATGGATACATTGCCCTCACCGACCATACCTATGGACTCAGCGTAGTCGACGGTCTCGACGACCAGGATCTGCAGGACTACATGACGAGGATTGAGAGGATCAACGAGGACACCGAAATACGTGTGTTTTCGGGTGCGGAGGTCAACGTCACCGACCACGGCATCGATATACGTGAAGAGACTGCGAGGGAGCTAGACTTGGTGGTAGCGTCGATCCACTGGGGGTTCGAGATGAACGAGGACGAGGCGACGGAAAGACTGATCTCGGCGGTTTCCACAGATGGGGTAGATATACTGGGGCATCCCTCCGGCAGGTTGATTAACTCGAGAGAGGGGTACAGCTACGACTTCGAAAGAGTTCTCGAAGTCACTTCGGAACAGGGTGTGGCTCTGGAACTCAACGCCAACCCGAGACGTCTGGATGTTCCGGACAGTCAGGTACGTCGCGCAGTGGAGGAAGACGTGCCGGTATCGGTCAACACCGACGCCCACTCTCTGGAGGCGCTGGAGTACATGAGGTATGGAGTATGGACGGCTCGACGGGGTTGGGCGGAGCAGGGAGACATCTTGAACGCGAAGAGTTCGAGGGAACTCGAAGACTGGCTGTCCTCAGGTTGAAAATTCAGCGGCAGCGTAGGAGAAAAACATGAACAGGTACGACGAAAACTTTCTCGCCGACGTAATGCTCGGGAAACTCGTCCGTTACATGAGGATGATGGGTTTCGACGTCGAGTACGCACTCGACCTGGATCTTGAGGCCGACCCCGAGATCGCTGAGTACGCCGAAGAAAACGGACGTACCGTGTTGACTCGGGACGTGGAGCTTTCCGAATCTACCGACTCGATATTACTCCGAACACGGGGGATAGAAGACCAGCTCCATGAACTACATGAAACCGGATACGTTCTAGAGCTTTCGGAACCGGGGCGGTGCTCAGTCTGTAACGGCGTCGTCGAAGAACCAGTGGAAGACCTGGAAACACCCGATCATGCTCCCGAAGATCAACGTATATGGAGATGTCAAGACTGCGGAAATCTGTACTGGAAAGGGAGCCACTGGGACGACGTAGCCGACACCCTGAGTAAAATTAAAGATTAGTAGTTGGGACCGAGGATCAATAGTTCGGACAGAAACATACACATCACGGATACATATCACGGTTGACATCCTCCCCGCCGTGACGGCGTATGCAAATCACGAAGTGATTTGCTTGC
>JBDGRN010000095.1:0-17464 GCA_042218125.1 Halobacteria archaeon
GGTTTACTTGTTTTTTCACCGTTCTTCAATCGTTCTACGCATCCTTTTAGGGCTTCGGCGGTGAGGTTTCGTGCGGATTGAACGTGGTTAGCAGGTAAGTCTGTAGAAGCTATTACGTCTTTGTAGGTTAAGTCATGGAGTTCAGTTTTTGAAGTCGTAACGTATTCGCCTGTATGCCATCCTACGTCGGTTACATACTGACAGGCTTCCTTGAACTGGTGGAACGTCTTTTTAAGGTCGCTGTAACGTTCCTTCGGTATATCCAACTTTATCTGTACGTTACGATTAATCTCCACACTTCATAAGTAGAGGTATATATTTATATAGTTAATGTTTGACGTATGGAGTTCAGTCTATGGTGTACGCATTGTTAGTTACACTATGTTTTACGCATTCCTCCCCCGTTCAAAAATCTTCGATTTTTGAGCAAGAAAATCGCTACGCGATTTTCATACGCCTAAAGGCGGGGGTATCCTGCTGTGTATCTATGAAGTGTACGTGAGTCGAGTGATGTTTAACTACACAGGAAGAACGGCTCAATCCTGAACTGAATATATCTATTGAGGGTTGAGGGGATGAACTTCGGGGCTATTGAGGGTTAACCGGATGAACATCGGGGTTATCTGTTTCTGGTTTTCGGAATGATCTGTGGCGGGAAATCCCGTGAGGACAGAAACCCTATCGAAATCTATATCTCCGGGAACCAAGGCATTCTATAGAAAAACCTTGTACCATAAACGAAAATACTTGTATGATATCCATCATTATTGGAAGGAAGTAGAGTAAATATGAACGTTCCCCGAGTTACTAAAAAAGTTTATAGCCTCTCGAGGGTACAGGTATCGGTTACGATAATCGGGGCAGTAGTTTTCCTGGCTCTGTATATTTTCGGGTTTTATAGCGGCAACGAAGCCGAGAGAAAAACTGTATTCACCGCACTTTCCGTCTTCAATATCCTGGCCGTCTTCAGTTCCGGAGGCCTCCTTCTTTTTTACTACTACGTGTCGCGACGTAAGGTAACGTTGCTAGCGGGTGCCGCGATGGTGATCTGGGGTTTAGCCAGCCTGTTCTGGTTCTCCTATATATTCCTACTGAACGAAGTGGTGGCATTCCCGTCCCTCGCCCAGTTCGGTTTCAAGAGCTACCACGTTCTCATGATACCGGTTCTGCTGCACCTCATCGAAAAAACCAACGTCGATCTATACAGACCCTCCTTCGCGGTAGTGGCGGTGTTAACCATAGCATCACCCCTGATTTCCGTCCTGGTCGATACCTCGAAGGTTGTGGGATTCTACAACATGGTATACGTCTTCTTGACGACGACTCTCGGTGTTCTGGGTCTACATCTGGTGTACCATAAAAGACTGACTCTCGTGGGTGTCGGCGTCCTCGGTACAGTTGCGGCCGACCTGGTTTACATCTCTATGACATTCTCCGACCCCACTACATTCGTAGTGAACCTCGATCCGCTGTGGTTCAGTAGCTTCGCGGTCAGTTCATACGGCTTGATACTTTACTTAACGGAGGGTCAGCTGGAATGATAGAAGCACTCGCGGTGGCTATTCTGATTCCCTTCATTATGCTCGTACTTCTCGTCGAAAGAAGGGAAACCAGCATACTTCTCTCATTTTTCGCCTGGGGATCCGTAGCAGGTTTCCTGGCAACAAAGATAAACACCCATATTTTGAGGAGTTACGGACTCACCGTACCCGAACTATCCGTGGAGTTTGCACCGGTAACGGAGGAGTTCGTGAAAGCACTTCCTCTTCTTATCATGTTTTTCCTCTTACCGGTTTTCTTGAAGAAAAAGGAAACTATACTGGCGTCGATATTTTCGGGGATCGGATTCAGTGTCGTCGAGAACTATAGCTATATACTCAAGAACGTCCACGACTCGACCTCCTCGCTCGTCGCCCTCACGGTAACGAGGAGTATCTCCACCACTATTATGCACGGAATAGCGACGGGTCTCGTGGGTGCTGCAGTATACTACGTATACAGCGGTACCTTCGAGGAGTTCGATTACGTCCAGGTCATAATTATCGTTGGGTTCTCCTACGCAGTGATGATACACGCCCTGTTTAACCTGTACGTCAAACACAGCCGTCTGGGCCGACTAGTAATGATAATGACCGCACTCATTATGTATCTCATCGCGTTCATTTTCTTCGAAACCTACTACCCCGAGATCAAGGAATCAAGTCCCGATTGACGGAAATGCGTTAAGTTAGCCAGTACGTTAGATATAGTACGTTAGATATAGAGTAAACCGTATAATGTTGCGGGGGTTTTGAGCACAGGTTCAAGGTATCGCGAGGTAAATATACAGTCGATGGTTCCGGGAGATAGATAGTTGGTGGTTCCGGGAGATAGAAAGAGAACTACGAGTTAGGTTTATACGAATGTACCGTAAGGTAGTTGGTGTCGCCTTCGCCGCAGTACTCCTGGCTATACTGGCGTCTTCAGTGCTTGGTATAGATATTAGCCGGGAGGGACTGATCGACCTGGATCCCGAACTCGACGACGCCGAGGTTCAGAACCAGGTTTATCGTGAACTTGGCGGGGAAAGGAAGAACCGCTCGGATGAAACTCTATCGCGTTCCAAACCGCTGGAAATGATGGCGGAAGCAAACGCAACCGAGATGGCTTCGGCCGAGTACGTGGGTCACGGGAACATGTCGGGGTACGGTGCTACGTTGAGGGCATTCGACCACGGTTACGAATGTAAAGGCCACGGTGTGGGGGAGAACGCCGCAAAGATGTACTACAGGAAGAGTTTCCAGGGGGAGGGAGGGAACCGTATATACTCGACTCCACGGGAGCTGGGTGAGGGTGTGGTTGACTCCTGGATGGAGTCGGAAGGGCATCGGGAAATCGTTCTTTCAGCGAGATACAGCGACGTCGGTGTAGGAAGTCAGATCACTGGATAACGGTGCTGTATACGTATCTGCGGACTTCTGTTAGTCTACTGTGTCGGGGTTCGGGGGTTAGATGATCAAGCTTCAAATGAGGGATATCCAACCGTAAAAGATTATTATACCGCAGAATATTTGTAGGTGTGTTTGTACAAAATCTGGGAGGATCGGGCACCGTCTATACTTCGTTAAAGGTTGCTGTTGTACTCGTGTTATGTTTAGCTGGTATCACGGGAGTGGTCTCCGCGCAAGACGATACGCCGCAGGTCGAGTTGAGTGATTTAAGTGGTCAGGGTACGGACCTCGCTCCGTATCAAATATCGAGTCCGGCCCATCTGAGGGCTATTAACGAGGACCTGGACGCACATTACAAAATCACCAGGGATATCGACGTATCGGGCACCAGTTCCTGGAACGACGGTAAGGGGCTTGCGCCTATAGGAAACGCATCAGGTAACGGTGGAGCCTTCAACGGCACTCTAATGGGTGATGGAAACAAGTTAACAGGTCTTTACATAGAACGTAACCAGGAAAACGGGGTCGGTATGTTCCACGAAATCGGTGAAGAAGGAGTCGTAAAGAATCTCGAGATCAAGGATCTGGATGTTTCGGGAAACAGTACCGTGGGTGGTCTCGCCGGAACAAATCTTGGAACCATTAAACAAACCTCGGTCGATGGCAAGGTAAATGGAACTAGCCATGTCGGTGGCATGGTTGGGAAAACCGGCACCATAAATGGAGATAGGAAAGCCGTTATCAATAGGTCGACTACCTCCGTGGATGTTGCGGGACACGGTGAACAGATTGGTGGGTTAGCCGGAACAGCCGGAAACGGTTCTGTTGTAACCTCCACCAAAGCCGACAACCAGGTTTCTAGAAGTAATCCCGATAAAACACATGGTAACTCGAAAGACATGCAGGTCGGCGGATTGATAGGTCTCAACCAGGGTGAAGTCGTCTACGTTAAGGCGCGGGGTCAAACTGAAGCCAATGTCAACAGGGTGGGTGGACTGACTGGTGAGAACCGTGGACGGATCACTAAGTCAAGTTACAAAGGAAGGGTATCTGGTAAACGTATGGTTGGAGGTTTAGTGGGTATAAACCGAGGAGCCGTAAAGAAGTCACACGCCTCACCACAGGTAAGAGTCGAAGGTAGAGACATAGGTGGCCTGGTCGGGGTGAACAACGGTGGTACTGTGGCTGCATCCTACGCGTTGGGTGCCGCAAGAGGGAATGGAAACGTCGGAGGTTTCATAGGGCTGAACAAGAACCTGGGTTCCGTGTCGAACTCCTACGCCCGTGTCCAAGTCTCGGGTGGAGGTAGGGTTGGTGGTTTCGTTGCTAACAACAAAGGGGACGGCCGAGTCGTAAACGGATACTTCGACCTAACAACGTCACGCAGAAAGGGGTCGGGTCCCGGCAAGTCGCTGGTGGTAGCTGAAAGAAACCTTAATGTCAGGAAGGATCTCGCGGGATTCGACTTCGAGACCACGTGGCTTGACCAGGGCACTGGGTATCCAACTCTGGGTTTGAGTACCGATTTCAGTATGGAAAACAGAAGGGTGTTGACGGATGAACCAGTGAGGTTTGAAGCACCGACTTCACTACCCGGTAAGCCACCTGTACAGTACTACAGATGGAGGTTCGGTGACAGCGGTATAACCTCCGGTAAGAAAGCCTCACATACATTCAAGAAGCCTGGAAAGTACAAAGTTAAGCTCGAGATCAAAAGGAAAGGAGCTAATATCATGTCGAGGCGGAAAGTATTGGAGGTCCTGGAGTACAATGGCTCCGGAACCGCCGACAGTCCATACCGGGTCAAGAACGCCGACCAGCTTCAAGCAATGGAGCAGAAACCCGAAGCGAACTACGTTTTAACTGACGATATAAATGGTTCCGTAGCAAAAGACTGGAGTAATGGCAACGGATTCCGAAGTATCGGAACTGAAGATAAGCCCTTTAGGGGTGTACTTGACGGTAATAACAAAACGATAGATGGTATCGAGATACATGACCCTGCAGCCGACGGCGTTGGTCTGTTCGGGGTTGCGGAAAACGCCGAAGTTAGTAACTTAACCATAACCGACCTGTCGGTTACGGGTGGCGACCAGGTTGGTGGCTTGGTCGGAGTAACTGAAGGCTCCCGGGTAGAATCCGTTTCCGTAGAAGGATCTGTGGCGGGTAACCGGTCGGTCGGTGGCGCAGTCGGTGTAAACAGTGGTGAGGTATCGGTAACGAGGTCGCTGGCTAACGTCACCGGCAACTCTTCTGTCGGTGGACTTTCAGGGGTTAGCGACTCCGGCGATCTGTCGGAGTCTTTCGCTGCGGGGATGGTTAACGGAAACAGACAGGTTGGTGGCCTTGTCGCTCGAAAGATTGGGGAAGGCTCGGCAGAGAACTCCTACTGGGACTTAAACGTTACAGGTCAGAACAGTTCGGCTGCAGGAGAAGGGTTAACGACGGAACAGATGACAGGTAGTTCCGCGAAAGACAACATGAAGGGATTCAGCTGGGGTACCAGCTGGGCTGTCGGTTCCACAGGATATCCTGTACCTGCAGTCCTCACGGAGGGCGGCGCCCAACCCCGTATGTCTCCGGGTGAGGAAAGGAAGAACGTCACTGACATGAGGAACGAATCGATGGATAAGGATGGAATGGACCAAGCCGAAGCCGGGGAAGAAGGCAGCGAAACAGATGTATCTGAGGAAGACAAGAAACAGGACGAGTCAACTGCTACCGAAGATGAAGAGACGCAGATGAACGGTTCGGAGAAAAAGAGCCAGGACTCCGGAACCCAGGACGGAGAAAGTAAGGGTGAAGGTCAACCCGGATTCGGGGTTGCCGGTGTCGTAATGGCGTTAATGGCTCTCGCGTTGGTGATCAGGGGACGGTAGAAGCTACGAGTACGGTAGATGTTCCGGGGACTGTAGATGTAGCAGTCTCCAGGAAAAGTCAAATGCAGATTTAGTTTGTTGGTTGGTTTGGAGTTTTGTTTGGTGGTTGGTTTGGAGTTTTGTTTGGTGGTTGGTTTGGAGTTTTGTTTGGTGATTGGCTTGGATTTTATTGTATACTTGATTTGAGATTTGACTGGATGACTAAACTGGGGCTTGGTTGGTAAGGAGAAACCGGTTCAAACGGTCGTTTTATAACTTAACCTGCTTAAAATACATCCATGATTGAGGTGCGGGCACCCGCGACCAGCGCCAATCTTGGGAGCGGGTTCGACGTTTTTGGAATAGCTCTAGATAAACCCGCCGACATAATCCGCGTCGAGAAGGCTTCTTCAACGTCTATCGAGGTTAGGGGTACGGGATCCCAGTACATACCGAACGATCCCAGAAAAAACACGGCGGGTAAGGTTGCCGAGGAACTGGAAGCACCCGCCAGCATAACGATCGACAAGGGGGTTCGTCCTAGCAGCGGCCTGGGTTCCAGTGCGGCGTCAGCAGCGGGTGTGGCTGTGGCTTTGAACGAACTTTACGGCCTGGGTCTTTCGAAAAACACCCTGGTCGAAGCCGCCGCCCAGGGTGAGAAACTGGTAAGCGGTGACGCACACGACGACAATGTAGCGCCCTGTATACACGGTGGCTTCACCGTATCCGGTCTGAACAAACCAACTGTGTCGTTCGACACCGACTTTCACTGCGTCATCGCACTCCCCGACCTGATAATAAGTACCGAGGACGCCAGGAACGCATTGCCTGAGAAAGTCAAGATGGAGGAAAGAAGCGAAACCGTGGCGGACGCAAGCCGGGTAGTTGCGGGTGTACTGAAGAACGACATTGAGTTGATGGCTTCGGGGATGGTTGATGAAGTTGTCGAACGGGTTCGAGCTCCGTTAATCGAGGGTTTTGCACAGGCGAGGAAGCACGCCGAGGACGCGGGGGCGGAGGCAGTAACGATCAGTGGTGCGGGGCCCTCGATACTATGCATCTGTCGGAAGGAACGGAAGTCCCGTGTCGCGGAGGCAGCTATCGAGGGTTTCTGGAAGAGTGACGTAAAGGCGAAGGCGTACCAGGCACGTGTGGGTGATGGAGTACAGATCACCAACCGACGTTAACGAAAACAGTCTGAACTCGTTCCTTACAGACAGATCTAGATACTGGGGAGTTAGTTAATAAATCTATCAGAGAGTAAAATTTATTTTATGGCTTCCTTGTTTGTTGGCTTACCTTTCCCCGGTACTACGTCCCCGTAACCCCTAACCTCAAATTTTCCTTCATTCCCGAGTGCTAAGAAACATATGCCCAGCCTTTGATTGCAAAGAGACCCGGTTTCGTCTCCAAATCTTTTCCAATCCGTATATCCCTCTGCCTTCCATCCTCCTATCCACCAGTTAGTCTCCAAACCGAACCAATGACCTTTTCCAAAACATATTCCTGAATACTCACCATTTACATTTATCCTTGTACACATTGCATTATACAACTTATCAGGCTTACCACTGAAGCTAATCGCGGAATTTAAAATGATAACATCAGGCGGTGCATTATTTAAAAACCATTGAGCATGGCTTTTCATTAAATCATGGTTTTTAACTATAAGTTAAAGATATGTTCTGGAAAAGCTTACAAGCTATCTTCAACTCAAAGAAAAACACAGTAAGGACCTAATAGTGTTTTATCTATTATTAAAATTAAACGTCTGTCACAGTTGAGGTGGGGAAGAATTCGTCAGTGGATATTAGCGTGGATTTATCTGAATTTACTGTACATTATAGGTTTCCAGATTTTATTTAGTGGATTCCGCAGTACTAGGGGATAGTCTACTATTTTGGAGCTATTCAAATCACTCTTCCCGAAACATTTACCGGCATCTGTTGTGCATACCTATACAGTTTTACTTCCTTTCACTTTTTCCCAGTCACTGTACTTATTCCATCCACCAAGCCACCAGTTTTTTCGTGGGAACGGTTCTCTGACTTTACCCTCACCCACACATATGCCCGATTTTTCACCGTTAGCTTCGAATGAAGTACAAACTGCATTGTATAGCTTATCAGGTTTGTCAGCATGTGTCTCTGATCCTATGCTGAACTCTGGAGGTGCGTTGGCATTAAAGAAATCTGCATGGGCTTTACTCCGACTCTTTTCTTGAATCCGCCAAACATCATTTTCTAATTCGTACTGAAGATCATCCGGATTAGATTCCCTGGGTTCTACGAAATAAATTGGAGATGACTCCTGGTACGAAAACCCCAATTCTGTCATACTTTGCGGGCTACGATCCGTATCGGTTTCTGTGGCGGCGAGGCCATCGTTGCCTAATAAATTTTCACTGGTGAATACCCCAACTATCCCCCGATTACTATCCCTACAATCAATGCAGCTATGACATAACTTGTATTTTCTATCATCTTTTACTACCTCTATTTATATGACGAGACATTTTATTGGTTCTTTACAAGTATATAAAAAATATTCAATCAATTATAACTATTTTGGTGTTTATATTTTATGGTTTAGTTATTTGATGACCTAATATTATAGTTATATACTGACAATCACGTTTTTTGTTTTGGTTTGTCTTTGTTTTGGTTGGATTTTGTTTTAATCTGTATTTGTTTTAATCTGTATTTGTTTTAATCTGTATTTGATTTAATTTGTCCGACTCCGGAAGCCTAAACATCAAGATAGTTGAGGTTGGATACGGTATTTTGTACGATGAAACTCCGGTACAGGCACCTGATCCTGTTTACGGTTCTTTCAGCGGTCTGGGGTGCAGCCTTCACAGTAGTCAAGGCTCTACTACCGGAGGTAAACGCAGTTGCACTTGCCGCATTTAGGTACGATGTCGCGGGCCTCTTGATGCTCGCCTACATCTTTCTTGGTCCGTACCAGTGGCGTCCCCGTGGGGTCCGGAACTGGCGCCTGGTTTCGGTGGGTGGAGTTTTCTTCATCGCTGCCCATTTCTCCTTCCTGTTCACTGGTCAGAGGTACGTTACTAGCGCCGTCGCCGCCGTAGGAACCGGTACTATACCCCTGATTACCCCTGCGCTAGCAGTCTTCTTACTGGATAGAGAGGGTCTCGACATGGTTGGATGGATTGGGATTATCTCCGGATTCGTCGGCGTCGTGGTTATAGCGGGTCCGGAACCAGGGAATCTCCTGAATGCCTCAACGGTCGGTATGGCGTTCATCTTGATGTCGTCAGTCTGGTTCTCGCTCGGTGCGGTGTTGACTCGTCGGTACAGGACTGATCTTTCGACACCCACACATATGACCTGGTCTATGCTGGTGGGTGCGGTGCTGCTTCATCTCTACCTACTCACGGTACCAGGTATTTCAGCGAGTGCGGTAGAGTGGAGTAATTCGACTGTCACCGGATTAATTTACCTTGCTGTAGTGGCGGGTGCGGGTGGTTTCCTGATATACTTCTATCTCCTCGACGAGGTGGGGGCTACAGAAATCAATTTAGTAGACTACGTCCTACCTTTCTTCGCTGCCCTGTCAGGATGGATTCTGCTCGGTGAGGGGTTACGTCCTGCAACCTGGCTGGGCTTTGGATTTATACTGCTGGGTTTCGGTCTCGTAAAACGGCACGCTATACGCCAGGAGTTGGGTTGATTTCCCGTTTAAGAACTGTATACAGATCAGTTCTCAGTCTATCAGGTACTCTTATACGGTCTATCAGGTACTCTTTAACCTTTATATACTGAACTTAGTCCTCTATCTCGGCCATCACGCGTTCGTGGAACTCCTCCAGGACCTTCGACTTGTCCTCCGCCAGCACCACGTCGCTCGCCGTCAGCGAGGCGATACCGAAAGCCATCGGGGTCGGCGATTCCGGCTCTATGGCGTAGACATCGATTTTGTTGTCGTGTATCTCCTCCAGTACGTCACAGATGTGTTCGATATCGAGCTTATCCTCCATGACCTCCCGGAAAGCCTCCTCTACGACCATGAAGTCGTCGAGAGACTGGGCGTACCCGATCAGCATGTCGCTGTTGACCTGCTGTTTCTTGGCACTCTTCTCCCGGCCCTTGTAGTTCTTGAGTATCATTAGCGACCGGGTGGCATTGATTCGGAACATCCGTTTCATGAGTTCGCTACCGTCCAGCGCCTCCCGCAGTATTTCGTGGGCGTTCTCGGGCTTTATTGACTCGATTACGTCGTAGACATCAACCTTCCTGTTGGCGGGTAACGAACACGCGAATCCGTTGTCGGCTACGCTGACCCTGACGTTGCTGTCGGTGCGGCGGGACATCTCGTGCGCCACGATACGGGAGAAACCGTCGTTGAACCTTCGTCCATAGTTCGAATGGAAGTAGTAGTGCCGGCTGCCGCTCTCAGTGTCGAGAACCTGCTCCACCACGAACCGTTCGTCGGTGGAGACGCTGTACTCGCTCGAGTACCTCAGCTGTTCGTCGAAGATACGTACGATGGATTCGACGCTGTTACGGTCGAGTGGATAGTCGGCGAGCCACTGTCTCGCGTGCTGGATGTCGTAGGTGCTCAGCACCTCCACCATCTCACGTTTGAACTTGAGTATCTCACAGCCCAGGTCGTACGATAGCGGCAGTCTCTCGCTGTACCACGACGGTACGGTGGGGGAGGACGCCGTCGGATCGACGTAGACCTTGGATCCGCGGCGGTACGAGAACGCGTAACGCGATCCGCCGAGGACGAAGACGTCGCCTTTCTGTAGCTTGTCGAGGTACTCCTCGTCTAGGTCGCCGACCCATTCGTCGGTGCCGCGGACGTAGACGTCACATGTGAAGCTGTCGGGGATGGTTCCGATGTTGGTCATGTAGATGACGCGGGCGAGTCTTCCTCTTTTACCCACCAGCGTCTCACCTACCTCGTACTCGGGGTAGTGGTACTCACCATCGGGAGGATCGTTGGTGTCCCGCCAGATCTTGGGATAGACGTTCTTGTCCTCCAACCCCTCGTAGTCGGCGGTCATATACTTGACTAAGCTCTCCCAGTCATCCCGTCCGAACTCCCTGTATGGATACGCTCTCCTGACGGTCTCAATTATCTCCCTCTCGGGTCGCACCTTGTTGATCGCCATCCCGTAGACCTGCTGGGCAAGGACGTCCTGCGGCCCCTCGGGAATGAATACGCGGTCGATAAATCCGTCCTCCGCCTTCTTTATCATCACGGCGGTTTCGATGAGTTCGTCCCTGTCGAGCGCCATGACGCGTCCCTCCACCGTCTCGCCGAGCGAGTGGCCCGCCCTTCCGATACGCTGGAGAAGCGCGGCGACACTTTTGGGGCTGCCGATCTGGACGACTAGATCGAGATACGGCATGTCGACACCGAGTTCGAGCGAGGTCGATGAGGTTACGACGTCGAGTTCCCCCGCCTTGAGGTCCTCCTCTATCGACTTCCGGCTCGACTTACCGAGGCTTCCGTGGTGGCATCCCGAGTTGTCCTCGCCGTATCTATGGGGATAACGTTCCCGGAGGTTGTGTAGTATCCTTTCCGCCCCCGAACGCGTATTGGTAAATATAAGGGTGTTTTCGTGGTCCTGAATCAGATCGTCGAGTTCGTCGTAAAGCCGATCGTTCACGACCTCGCTCGGCGTATGTATGAGGTCGTCGGTGGGGCAGTTGAGACGTATGTCGAAGTCCCGTACAAAACGTGTGTCGACGACCTCGCATTCCCGTGGTTCGTCGTCCTCCATTCCGACCAGGAAGTTCGCCATCCTGTCGAGGGGTTCTACGGTGGCTGAACAGCCGATACGGGTCGGCGTGTGGTCGCACATGTTTTCGAGACGTTCGAGGGAGACCGAGAGATGTACGCCGCGTTTGTTGTCGGCGAGGGAATGTATCTCGTCGACAATGATGTACTCCACTGTCTCCAGCTTTTTCTTGAACTTCGGTGAGTTCAACAGGATGGCGAGCGTCTCGGGCGTCGTGTTAAGGATATGGGGGGTGTCCTCCAGCATCTTCTGGCGCTCGTGGCTGTCGGTGTCGCCGTGGCGTATCGCGTGGTCGATCTCGACGGGGGGATGGCCGTTCTCACGAGCGATATCGTCGATACCTTCGAGCGGAACCTCCAGGTTCCGGTGTATGTCGTTTGCCAGTGACTTGAGGGGAGAGATGTAGAGACAGTAGACGCTGTTCTCCAGCTCCTCCTCCTTGCTCTTGATAAACAGCTCGTTGATTATGGAGGTAAAGCTGGCGAGAGTCTTGCCGCTCCCCGTCGGCGCACAGATCAGGACATTTTCGTCTCTATGTATGAGGGGTACGGCTTCCTTCTGTGGCGGAGTGAAGAAGCCGCCGTTGATGTCTACGTAATCGCCGAACTCCTTCACCCACCATTCCCTGACGGAGGGTTCGAGGTTCTTGAGGACGTCGAGGTCGTCGACGTCGCTCGGGTCGACGTCAGGGAGCAGCGGCTGTGTCTTCGACATATCTGAATCTAAGAGATAAAATGGATGCAGGAATAATACCTTTGCTTTTTCTGCCTGTTTAACTGGTTTTCCCAGATAAGTTGTTGTTTAGCTGGAATTTCCTATATTACATATCTCTATATGTATTCCAGGTAAGGGCAGTCACAAAAAAACTGATGGATGCAATCAAAAAACTGAAGGATGCAATAAAAAAAACTGAACGTTACAAAAAACGTTACAATAAAAACTGAATGCACCAGGCTACGGTTGGCTCGTCTGGAATCCAGTTTGAGTGATATTTAACTACCTCGCGCCTAATTTCGAGATATGACTTCGTTTTTCCATGCCTATGATCTCCGAGGTAAGTATCCCGACGAGATCGGCGTCGAGGAAGCCGAGAGAGTTGGAAAGAGCTACGGAACCTACGTGTCGAGAGAACTCGATGGAGAACGCATACTGGTGGGGAGAGATGGCAGGAATCACGGCCCCGAGGTAACAGATGCCTTCGTCGAGGGAGTGGTTTCGACGGGTGTCGACGTCGACAACGCTGGCCTGGCAGCCACCCCTGTCGTCTACTACGGAACCAAGTACCGTGACTACGTTTCCTCGACGGTGGTAACTGCGAGCCACAATCCGGGAGAGTACACGGGGTTCAAGTTCACTCTCGAGGGGGCGCTGTCGATGTCCCGTGATGGTGGAATGAGGGAGATAGAGGAGATATATGTCGAAGAGGATTTTTCGGAGGCCGAAAAACCGGGAGAGGTGGATGACGTCGACCTGGACGCCGACTACGTCGAGTTCGTTGCGGAGAAGATTGAGCCTGGATGGGAGTTCGACGTGGCGGTCAACTACGGTAACGGCGTGACGGCGACTGTTGCCGGCGACGTCCTAAGGGAGATAGGCTGTAACGTTCTGGAGGTCAACCAGGATCTCGACGGCGACTTCCCGAACCATCTCCCGGACCCGGGGGAGGAAGATGCACAGAGCCAGCTTCTGGAGGCTATAGAGAAATCAGGTGATGATATAGATCCGGAGATCGGTGTACTGTTTGACGGTGACGGCGACAGGGCGGGGTTTATAGTTGGTGGAGAGTACGTCGACGAGGACAGCGTTATCGCCCTGTTTTCGGAGGACGCGCTAGATAGAGAGAAAGGTTCCGTGGTTCACGACCTCCGGTGTAGCAAGCTGGTCCCCGAAACTATAGAGGCGAAAGGCGGTGAGGGACGGGAGTCCCGCGTCGGCCACACCTTTATATCGGAGGAGATACACGCCGACCCGGAAACGGTTTTTGCGGGGGAGGTCAGCGGCCATTACTACTTTCCTTCCTACCAGGTTCCGTGGGACGACGGCGTCTTCGCGGCAGCTCTCTTCTGCCGGATAGCGAGCGAGGAAGATATAGAGGAGATGCTAGATAGCTTTCCGGAGTATCCCGTGGGTCCGGAGCTACGTATCGACTGTCCCGAGGAAGCGAAGGAGTGCGTGGTCGAAGAAGTCGCAGAGATCTACCGCAGCCATCCGGTATCGACCGAGGACGGTGTAAAGATTTACTTCAATGAAGGATGGGCACTAGTGCGACCGTCTAACACACAGCCCAAGATGTCGTTGAGGTGTGAAGCAGACACGGTGGGTGCTCTGGAGAGGATACAGAACAACGTCGAGGAGACGGTTCGTGGCGCGATTGAAAACTGTTCCTCCCAGTAACCGGTTGGAAACGGCTGGAGGAATGGGTTGGAGACCGCTGGAGGAGAAATTCCTAAATTATCTCCAGTAACTCTTCGAAACCCCGGTTTTCCAGGTCGGTAACCACGTTCCAGGCGTCACGTCCGTCCCGGTCTGTATAGTAACGATCGTACTCCCTGAGAAACTTCTCTTTAACCACCGACCGTATCTCCTCCAGTGGTTCGCCACAGGAACCGCTGTGTCTCTCCACAGAACTGTACACCGTACCCGTAGACATATCCCCCTCTATCTTTGCACCGAAGTCGAACCGCACCTCACCGAAATCCACTCCAGCGAGATCGAGGTTTCCGCCGGAGGATAACGAGCCGATATACTCGCCGAACTCCGACGCGTCACACAAAAACGACCGAGCTTTTCCAGTTATGTCTACCTGGTTTCCGGTTTCGCTACCCAGACTTTTTCTGGCCATGTTCCAGACAGAGACGGAGCCACGGTGTTGAGACGACATCTTCCTCAATCCCCTTAAAACAGAGACCGTTTCTCTTTCGCTCAGAAGATCCGTAACAGGTAGTTCGTGGGCCACGCCTTCGACTACGTCCCGTGTAAGCTCCGGATCGTGAACAGCGTCCACCGACCCGGCTTTACTCTCTATCTCGCTCCAGTTATCCTGGAGATAGCTCTCCGACAGGTAACGGATGTCGACTCCACCGCCGCTGAGGTACGCCGAAACCGAGTGGGGTACCGAAAAACCCACCGCGACCGAATTCGGTTCTCTTTTACCTCTATCCCCTCCCTTCCCTGTATCTCCTACTTTCTTTTCACCTGCCGCATCTTTTCCGGCTCCTCCCTTCCTTTTGACGCCGGCGGTCGGTTCAGTCCTGATCCAGTTATCGGAAGTCCGATCCATCTCGACTGTGGGGAGGGAAACGCCATACCGTAACGACTCCACTCCTCCCGCTCCAACTACCTCGCGGTCGAGAAGTTCGACAGGCGCCTGGAGGTATGCGCATCCCGGATACGGTTTAAAACACAGTGTTCTGGTTACCCACGACTCGCCGAACCCCGAAAGGAGTTCGGGCAACGGAAGATACGAAACTTCGTCGAGGAACTCGTCGAAAACCCGTTTGTCGGAGGAAAAACCGTTTGATGACATCATTCCCGAACGTAACCCAAGAACCCCCGAGTTCGCCGCTGTAAGACATTTTCCGTCCCCCGCAAGAAACCCGTCCCTGACGGGTAATGAAGGCTGGGATACCGACAGACAGACGGAGTCCATAACGTCGCCGGCTCCATCCCCCATCAGGGAGCCGGACACCGCGGCACAACCCGCAGCGTGGATGTAGCTCCACATCTGGCCGTTGTACGGTCCCACGAAAGACGCGGCACCCAGCCTGCCGCCGAGTTCGTTGACGGCGACCACGTCCCTCAGAAAGCTCCGCGTCGAACGGTGGTCGGGTGCGACGGCGAGGGAGCCGAAGACCGCGGAGTGTCCCGAATGTCCCATAAAGAGGTAGTCGTCGTAGTCGTACTTTATGGAACGTACCGAGTTGAGGAAGTACGAGGAAAAGAGGTCGGCGGTACCTCGGCCTACTACAGGGTACTCTCCTGCTTCCGGGGAAAAAGATCCGCCACAGAGTTCATCTTCCACCGTAACCGATCCGTCACCTTCCTCTTCCCCCGACTCCATCGTAGTTCGGTCGGTATGGAGCGTAGCGTATACGGCGGCGAGTTCGTTCGCGACCTCCAGTTTAGCGAGTTCGACGACGTCTCCTGGTAGGTCGTCGAAACCGAGGGTCTGGTACCAGTCCGAAAAATCTTGGAGTCCTTGTGAGGCTTTCATCTTTCAGGTTTCAGGTTTGATAAACCGCCGAATCCGGGTCATGTAGGTCTTGTTTTCGAATCTATCTATAGTATTCCGCGTTGCTCGAAAAGCAGTTTCAGTTCGTTCATCGAACCCACCACTTCGTCGCTGTGAGGTCGTACCGCCGATTTGGGTTCGTATCCCACGGCGAGCCCCGATACCTGGAGCATCGGTAGATCGTTGGCTCCGTCTCCAACAGCAACGGTTTCGTCGAGATCGGTGCTCGTTTCGACCGCCAGCATCTCGAGGGCGTCATCTTTCGTTCCCTCGACCAGCCTTCCGTCCACCTTACCGGTCAGGGCTCCGTTCTCCACCTCAAGCGAGTTCGCGACTATATGATCCACATCTACGTCCGCTTTTTCCAGCGCACGGCTTACTCCTCTCTTGAAGCCACCCGTCAGGATCGCGGTATCCCTGTCAGCGCGGGAAAGTTCACGTATAACATCTGCTGCTTCGTCACGTAGCTTAACCCTCTCAAAAGCCCTTTCGACGTTTTCCAGACGCATTCCTTCCAGAAGCCCCACACGTTCCCTGAGGCTTTCGGCGTAGCCGATTTCGTCGTTCATAGCCAGTTCGGTTATGTCCGCTATCCTCTCGGACACCCCCGCCTCTTCTCCCAAGAGAACAGTCATCTCGCTGTCAGATAACGTACCGTCGAAGTCAAAGGCTACAAGCATATCAGATCCATAAAATGAAGAGCACTCATATAACTCTAACCTGTTCTCAAATAGAATCAACTTTTACGTCGGATAGATACCGTATAAAAACGGGTACTCCCAAATGCAGCGGGTAATGTTCAAGATAGCCCGTGTACTGTTCAAGATAGCTGATCTATCTTCTGGTACTGTTCAAGGTAGTCGAACTATCTCTGGTACTTTTACTGCAGGAACATCACGTATCCCGTCAAAGCAAGACCTACACCGAATACTACGACGAATACGGGTTTACTCCATTTTATGACCTTGCGGCCGTCGAGGGGTCCGAACGGAACCATGTTGAATGCCGCCAGGAATGCGTTTATGAAAAGACCGAACTCCAGCACGCTCCCCATGACTCCGCCCGACGTGATACCGAAGAACTTGATAACCGCGAATATTCCAAACAACGCCAGATTTACCAAAGGACCAGCGACCGATATAATGCCGGACTCCCTCGCCGATATGGCGGTTCTTCCCTGTATCATCACGGCTCCGGGCGCCGCGAACAGGAACCCCACCGCACCACTCACAACCGTGATCGCAAGCATCTCGTAGTCGGCACGGAACTCCGCCCAGTATCCGTAACGCTGCGCCACGACCTTGTGTCCTAGTTCGTGAAGCAGGAACCCGAGGCCCGCAGTTACGAGAGAGGTAATGAATACTGTTCCCAGGGTGATCAATGGAACTGATCTCCTCACAGGGTCACCAAGCAGAAGTGTGAATCCTGCCGTTAAACCCATCCAGGCGAGGAATATCTGTTTAACTTCGCTGGAACTCGTCTTTAAGCCAACGCTCATTGAGTAATATTCACGGCAGCACCCATATGTGGCTTGTGAAGTTTCTCTTACGACCATAGGCTCTTGCGTATTTGAGTGGGTTGTGTATTTGGGTGTCTGGCCTATTTGAGGCTTTTATGTATTTGAGGCTTTTATGTATTTGAGGCTTTTATGTATTTGAGGCTTTTATGTATT
>JBDGRN010000095.1:17564-27233 GCA_042218125.1 Halobacteria archaeon
TGAGGTTCTTACGTTTCTAAGACAAACCACAACGGATGTATAACAGGGAACGTTTTATGGCAAACATGGGTTTACTCGATAAATTCTCTCCGGGTGGGGAGGACGGAGAAAAAGTAGCTTTCATCGGAATCGACGGCGTTCCCCGTCCGTTGATAGAGCAGCTAATAGAGGAAGGTAGGGCACCGAACCTCCAGGCTATCGCAGACGCCGGAGGGCTCGAGGACATGAATGCAGTCGTACCTGCTGAGTCCAGCGCTTGCTGGCCTGCCATGACGACTGGAACCAATCCCGGAAAGACCGGCGTACTGGGTTTCCAGGACCGGGAACGGGACAGCTACGAGACATACATACCACTCGGGAAACACGTCCAGAGCAAACGCGTCTGGGACATGGTGGGGGATGACGGGAGAAACAGTCTGGTCGTCAACGTACCCGTTACTTTTCCGCCGGACGAGGTCCAGGGAGTACTGGTTTCGGGGTTCCTCACACCCGACGCATCGAACAGCAGTAGCGATCCTGAAGTCACCAACTACCTCGAAAACCTGGGATACCGTATCGACGTCGACGCTAGCCTCGGACACGAGGATAAAGAGGAGTTCGTGGATGACGCCTACGAAACTCTCGAGAAGAGAAAGGAAGCCGTCCTTCATTTCATGGAGAATGAGGACTGGAGTCTGCTCTGGAACGTCTTCATGACAACCGACAGGATGAACCATTTCCTCTGGGAGAACTACGAAAACGGCGACGAACTCGGCGAGAAGTTCCTAGAGTTCTACGAGGAAGTCGACGCCGCGATAGGCGAGATACGTGACAGGCTACCCGACGACGCCAGCCTGATTGTCGCCGCAGACCACGGTTTCTGCGAACTTCAGCGCGAAGTCGACATGAACGCCTGGCTACGCGAGGAGGGGCTCCAGGGAATCGAGGAGGGCGGAGACTCCCTCGAGGATATCACGAACGACACGGAGGTATACAGCCTAATTCCAGGCAGGTTCTATATAAACACGGAGGGTCGGGAACCACGGGGCACCGTACCCGAGGACGAATACGAGGACGTTAGGGATGAACTCGCCGAGAAACTCCAGGACCTGGAGGATCCAGACGGAAATCTGGTCGTAGACAGGGTCGTTAAGAGGGAGGAGGTTTACGACGGTAACGAGTACGAGATGACTCCCGACCTGGTAGCACTACCTAACAGGGGTTTCGACCTCAAGGCATCGTTCGAGAACGAGAAACCGGTTTTCAAGAAAGGAGCAAGAAACGGAATGCATACCTTCGACGACGCCACACTGCTGTTCGAACCCGGCGACGACCAGCAGCTAGATCCACACAAAGTCAGCGATGCCGACATCATGGATGTTACGCCAACTGTTCTGGATCTTCTCGACATTGATGAACCCGAAGATATAGACGGAGAGACGCTGCTGAAAGTCTGAAAACTGGAAATACCTGAACTTACGCAGGATCTCGGTTGAAGATACCTCCGGAGATTACCTGCCTGTCTAACTGATAACCGTTTAACCTTCCTTAATAACTCAACTCGGGATGTCACACGAAGCTCCACGTTAACTTTTGGTAGGCGTTATCTAAGTAGAGATACTTGACGTCAGTTTCGGCATTCCACCTATATCGATAGGAGGAGGGGTTGATGATCGACGAACTGGAATGTACAGAGGTTTGCGAGGGAGTAAGAGGTAAGGATAACGACCTGGAAGAGGTGGAGTGCGCTATCATACGTATCGGTGTCCTTGCTATGAATCACGAAGAAAAAGACGAAATCGACCAGAATCCGTTACTGTTGAAGGACAACCAAATATATGTGGCTAATACCGTGGTTAATACAGAGTGAATACTGTCTGGAAAGCTATCCCCGGTAATTAAGAGGTTTGTACTGAACTGAACTTCGTGTGTACGGTGAATCTAGGACGCCAGTGCAAGGGCGAGGCTCAGCAGGAACACCACTGCGGTTGCTATTCCAAAGTATTTCTCTATCTCCTCTCTATTTCTATCCGATTTACTGAGGTCGTAATCAACGTATCCTCCAACCGCCCCGAATATTGGGGGGGTAATTATGCCGCCGGCTGTAAACCCAACAGCCGCACCCATGAAAGGACCGGCCATTAAAGCGCCCAGCAGAATCGAACCCAAAATCGAGGCTGGTATGTAGCCTATAGATACCAACATACCCGTCAAAACGTTGTTCTTAGTGTCGTCGAAACCGTGTTTCTTGGCTGTGAAGTAACCTGCTCCGGTCAAAACCATTAGTGGTACGAGTCCGAACAGTGATATTCCGAATGAACCGAAACTGAAAAAGCTAAAGGCTACCTCGAAGTATACTGCTGTTAAAACGAAGGTCACTGCATACGCCGCGACACCGTACTTCGCACCCATTTCAAGCGGCAGGTCCGTTTCTTCGTAGAACTCTTTACCCCTGTCTACAGTTTGATCGATAACCGACTTTTCATTCTCAGCGTTTTCCAAAGCTGATTCGGTTTTTTGACTCATATGTTCTAACCTATTATAACCAACTTGTATATAAATCCATTTTCAAGATTACAAAGTTCACAAGTATTTAATATATGTATTTTCTGTGGATTTTTTCGGAAACCACGTTTCCCGGATTCAGGAACCATTGTTTTCTTGACGGCGGGATATACCTATTAGGATTAATAAACCGGGATTGGCGTCAGGGCCGACGGGGATTTGAACCTTTGGTCAGACCTTCCGGGCGTGTGACCTCACTTCGTTCGGTCATTCCGGGCTCGGACTTCCCGAGGTTACAAATCCCCGCGGACATTCTCGCTCACTCGTAGTACTCGTTCGCTCCGATGGACCGACGGGGATTTGAACCCCGGGCCTCTTCCTTGCGAAGGAAGCGATCTACCACTGATCTATCGGCCCACAGATAAAGTTAAAACCGAAAACGATCCCTAAGTATCGAGTTCTATCTCTATGGACACGTCCTCGGGAACCTGAACCCTCATGAGCTGTCGCAGGGTCCGTTCGTCGGCGTCAAGGTCGATAAGGCGTTTGTGAACCCTCATCTCCCAGTGCTCCCACGTGGCGCTACCCTCTCCGTCCGGACTCTTCCGGATTGGGATTTCAAGGGTCTTCGTGGGGAGCGGTACGGGTCCCGAGAAGTTGACGCCCGTGCGTTCGGCGATCTGTTTAATCTCTGATGTGAGCGTTTCGATCTCGTCGGACTCTGTTCCGGATAGTCGGACACGGGCGGTCTGCATCGTTAGTCTCTCTCTTCTACCTCGAGAACCTTACCTGCCGCGACGGTCTGACCCATGTCACGGATGGCGAAGGAACCGAGCTGCGGAATCTCGCTCGCGGGCTCTATCGAGAGCGGCTTCTGCGGACGGACTGACACGATGGCTGCGTCTCCTGCCTTGATGAAGTCAGGGTTTTTCTCCTTGACTTCGCCGCTCGACGGATCGAGTTTCTGATCGATGCTCTCGATCGTACACGCGACCTGTGACGTGTGGGCGTGGAAGACCGGCGTGTATCCCGCGGTGATTACGCTGGGATGCTGCATCACGACGATCTGAGCCTTGAATGTCTCTGCGACTGTGGGTGGGTCGTCGGCGGGTCCACATACGTCGCCACGTCGGATGTCGTCCTGTCCGACTCCGCGGACGTTGAAACCGACGTTGTCTCCTGGGCCTGCCTCGTCGACTTCCTCGTGGTGCATCTCGATGGTCTTGACCTCTCCACCTATGTCGCTGGGCTGGAAGGAAACGTTGTTTCCGGGATTCATTTCCCCGGTTTCGATACGTCCAACAGGAACTGTACCGATACCCGAGATGCTGTAGACATCCTGGATCGGAAGTCTGAGCGGTAGTTCGGTTGGTTCCTCAGGCTTCTTGAGGGCGTTAAGCGCTTCCAGAATGGTGGGTCCGTCGTACCATGGTGTGTTGTCGCTGATGGACTGAACGTTGTCGCCCTCGATGGCGGACGTAGGCACGAAGGTAACTTCGTCGGTACTGAAGTTGACGCTCTTGAGGAGCTGTTTGATCTCGTCCTGTGTCGCCTCGAACTTGTCTTCTTCGTAATCCGCGACGTCCATCTTGTTGATGGCGACGATCATCTCGTCGATTCCCAGCGTCTTCGCAAGGAAGACGTGTTCCTTCGTCTGGGGCTGTACTCCGTCGTTGACGTCGACGACGAGCACGGCGTTGTCCGCCTGGCTCGCGCCCGTGATCATGTTCTTGACGAAGTCGCGGTGGCCCGGTGCGTCGATGATCGTGAAGTAGTACTCGTCGGTGTCGAAACGCTGGTGCGCGATGTCGATGGTTACACCGCGTTCCCTCTCCTCGTCGAGGGAGTCCATCACGTACGCGAACTCGAAACCGGTTTTACCCTTCTCTTGTGCTTCTTCTCTGTACTGTTCGATGACGTGCTCGGGGACGTTTTCCGTTTCGAAGAGGAGTCGTCCCACGAGAGTCGATTTGCCGTGGTCCACGTGGCCGATGATGGCCAAGTTCATGTGGGGTTTGTCTTCAGACATTGTTTTCCTCGTTTCTGATAAGGTATCTTGAGTTGTCCACTTATTAACGATTACGGAAAATCCCCGTGTAGGGATTCAGTTATCGGGTTCACCAGGTAATACTTCCGTGGATTACCGGTCTGGTGTCCGCCCGACGCCGCGTATCAGTGGTTTCTCAACATATCTAAGGTGTTAATTAATTTGTAAGACGAAAAAAGTTACCTACCTCCCGGAAGAACTACCCAAGTTTACTTTGTTTGGTTGTTGTACTGATCTGGACTTTGTTTGGTTGTTGTACTGATCTGGACTAAGTTTAATTATACTGAATGGATTAGATCCGTACTGAAATTATTCTCCGGGGTCGATCCATTTCGACTGAATTTTGATAAGGTCATCCGGTAAGACGGGTTTTTGACGGGGTGTTCTCGGTGAGACGGTGTTTTTTATACGTTGTTTCCCGGAAACCGGGTTTTTGGATGGGGTGTCCTCGTCGTAGCAGTTTTTCGGACAGGATGTTCCTGGTCTAAAGATCCAGTACCTCTACACAAACCTCGTTGGTTCTCAGGAAGGGTGGGGTGAGTGGATCGTCGTATCTCTGGAGAAATGGATCGCCTTTGGGCCGAATATCGTGTTCGCCGAGTGTTGACAGTAGCTGTCGGGTCACCTTTTCTGTCTTCTCAGGTGTTGCCCACCAGCTAAACTCTTTGACTGCCAGAGTTTTAGGTGGATTCTTAACCAGTTCGACCCGGGGATCCCGTGGCGTGGGGGCGGTCTTGAAGTCGACGTTTCCGGGGAGGTAGAAAGCCATCGTGACCCCCTCCTGTTTCACGTCGGTTTTCACGGGTGTCGCCGTCTCGATAACTCCGGTAGACTTCTCAACCCCGGTGGATTCCGCGTAGACAGTTTCGTCGGTCCTTACCGGCGCCGTCATCTTGATCTCGTTCTCACCGATGTTCTCGCCCTCGATATACCTGTGAAGTCTCCTGAAAGCATCAGTTTCGTCTTCAGCGGTGGTTTCCACGGAAACGGTTTCGGGATACTTCCTGATCTCCACGTCGTCCCTGTATCCAAGAGTCTGATAATCAACTTCATCTACCATGTAACTCTTGATCATTCTTCTCCCGACGAGGTAGCTAATAACTGCGAGGACACTTCCACCTGCAACTGCAGCGATCTTACTGTAATTCATTGTAGAATATAACGTATCTACAGTTATCGCGTTTGGGGTGTTTTTTCTTCAGGAGAAACCTTTTATCTCAGTCCTCGGAGTAGATGACGGCCATGTTACCGAAGAAGTAAGCCAGAAGTACCAGTCCGAAAGCGATCGCCCCCAGAACCATGAACTGTGCGTTGAGATCCAGTGGCTGTGCTGCAGACATGTTACCGCCTCCCGAGGATACCGAAAGAAGGATTTGGTTTAGCATTTGGGCATGAATTGGACTGACACAGTTAAAAATAAATCGGTTGCAACCAGGCTTTTGAGCTTATGGATTAATGGTCTTCACTCACGTAGAAACCATCGTTAATGTTTACTGGAATTGTGGAGGAGACGGGAACGGTGGTCGGTAACGAGGCTGACAAAGACGGACGTCGGATTACAGTAGATGCCGGTGAACTGCTCGCAGGCTGTACTGTTGGTGCCAGTATAGCAGTTAATGGTGTCTGTCTAACGGTCGAGGATTTCGAGTACCGGGGGGGTGAGGACGGGTGGTTCGAGGTGTTTTTGGCGGAAGAGACGATCGAGAAAACCTATCTTGCCGATCTTGAGTCCGCTGAGAAGGTAAACCTCGAAAGGGCGGTTTCGGCGTCGGGGCGTTTCGACGGACATCTGATGCAGGGACACGTTGATACCACCGCGTCGGTGACCGGTATCGAGAAGGTGGGTGAGGACTGGCGTTACAGTTTCAGTCTACCCGAGGGATACGGAAGGTACGTCGTCGACAAGGGTTCGGTTGCTCTCGACGGAATCAGTCTGACGGTAGCCGAACTGGATGACGACGAGTTCGAGATAGCGATTGTTCCTGAAACCTACAGAAAGACGAACCTCAGTGAAAAAGAGGAGGGTGATTCGGTACATTTAGAGGTCGATGTAGTGGCGAAGTACGTTGAAAGCATGGTCGAGAGTTACATGTAGAAGTTACTGGTATACCGGGAAACACGGTCAATTTTATCGTATTATATCCTGGCTTTAATTTTATGGAATTGATACCTGGTTTAATGGTCTGAAACGGTTATGTAGTGGCCGTCGGAGTCCCTGAACTTTACGCCGTCCTCCAGATATTGTTGTCTGTTTGAGTGTTCGGACAGGTACTTCATGTCGACGTCTTCCTCATCGGGGGAGACTCCGAAGTCGACGTGGAGGCCTCCCTGTCCGTCCGCGATACCCAGACGGGGTTCCCATATTTCGAGATCGAATCCACCGAAGCTAAGCCTTACCCTATCTTCGTCTCCGGGGTCGTCTATAACGGATCCTCCGAGTGCGGAGTAGAACTCCATAGAGTTTTCCAGGTTTTCGACCTCAATCACCACTTCGAATATACCGGTGATTCCCTCACCGGAGTCGTCCCGGCCACCGATCTCGACGCAGTGTCTGTCGGGGTCGTAGAAGTACATTGAACTTGAGGACCCGAACTCGTGTTCAAACGGCGTGAACTCCAGCGTCTCCTCGATTCTGTCTATCCAGTCACCGTACTCACTACGTGGCGCCGAGAAAGCGTAATGGGTATGTACACCACCCCGGGGGACGACGGATGGCTTCACGAGTCTAAGAACGGTGTTTCCCGCCTGGAAGGATTTGGTATTTGGTGTTTTGTCTACGACATCGAGGTCGAGGACGTTTCTGTAGAACTTCTCGGACTCCTCGAGATACTTGGATTCGAGAGACAGCCACTCAAGATGCATAATCCAAGTTAGTGTTAGAGATATATGATTTCTTCCACGTCGGTAGAAGAGGTTGGCTGCCGAGTTGGTCATTAGGTTGGCTGCCAAGTTGGGTAACGAGTTGGTCAGAGATAAGATGGTTGTTTCCTGTGGTGTGGTAGATTGGATGTTGTTTCCTGTGATACCCAGATATTAGGGTGATGGACGCCAAGTTTTTGAGGTAGTTACTCCTCGTACTTTACGACATTTATCTCATCGCCATCTACCTCGGCAACCATCATCGTTTCCCTGGTCGCGGGGGCAGCACCTGTACAGCTACCGGGATTTAAAATTCGTACACCGTCCATGACTTCGTCCAGGACTTCGTGGGTGTGTCCGCTTACTGCGACGAAGTTATCGGTTTCCGCCTCCTCTCTGGCTATACCCGCGACCCGGTCCTCGTAACCACCTTTTGGTCCGGTACCGTGGGTAACCACGAACTCCACGTCCTCCACAAACCGTTTTTCTGTATCCGGTAGGTCCAGGAAGGAGTCCATGTTTCCGTGGACGGCGGTTAGGCCATCCGTGAATCCACGTACCTCCTCCAGCCCTTCCTGGCTGTCGAAGTCGCCGGTGTGGATACAGACGTCGCAACTCTCTACTTTCTCCACCACCCACGATGGGACGCCGCTGCTTCTACTCGGAATGTGAGTGTCGCCTATAAGGGCTATACGTTGGGTCATAACGGTTTTGACTACCATCCTAACGGATAAAACTCGGTGGGTTGATTTTTCTATATGAGTAATCCGGAGGAAAGACATGTCGTCACCGCCGTCATGAGAAATGGCTCCAAGGTCCTGTTTCTCCGGCGTTCTGAGGACGTCGGTTCCTACACCGGTAGATGGTCGATGGTTTCAGGCCATATAGATGACCATCTCTATGGTGACGAGTTGGATGGGGGTCTGGAGGCAACGGAAAACAGAGAGGGTGTGGCAACCGTCACGGATAGAGTATGTGATCCGGACGAATCCGACGTAAAAACGGCAGCCGAGAACGAGATTCGTGAGGAGTTGGGGATTATTTCCGAGAAACTAGAACATGTAAAAACCGGTGAAAGCTTCGAGGTCCTGGACGAAGATACTGGGGTGCGTTGGATCATACATCCGATTCTTTACGAAACCGAACTGACGGAGTTCGACCTAAACTACGAGAACACCGATTGGGTGTACCGTCATCCCACCGCTATTTTCGATCTGGATACAGTTCCGAAGCTCTGGACCTCCTACGAGAAGGTGGCGCCCACAGTAGAAACCGTCGAAACTGACAGAAGACACGGATCGAGCTATCTCTCCATCAGAGCCCTGGAGGTACTGAGAGACGGCGCGGCAAAAGAAGGGATTGACGAACTCCGCCGGAAAGCCGAAAGTTTAGTCGAAGCCAGACCCTCGATGCAGGTACTCGCGAACAGGGTCAACCGATTGATGTACCGGGCTTTCCGGGATGGTGATGATGAAGACAGCGGTACGGACAAAGAGAAACTCCTGGATCTCGCGGTCGAGGAACTCGAACGGGTACATTCCGCCGATTCGGATGCAGCATCGAATGCAGCGGAGTTCCTCGATGATGTGGTGTTCACCTTATCCAGATCCCAAACCGTAACCGAAACCCTCGAACGTGCGTGTGAACTTAGACGGATCTACGTTTCAAAGTCGTGTCCGGGAGACGAGGGTGTCGACGTTGCCGGCAGTTTGGCCAGAAACCCGGACGTAGATGGGGAAGTTACGTTGGTTCCGGACAGTGCCGCCGCCTGGGTCGCCAGTAAAGCCGATGCGTTATTAGTGGGTGCGGACACCGTGCTTCCCGACGGCAGAGTGGTAAACAAGGTGGGTACCTATCCCGCCTCTTCGGT
Organism: Halobacteria archaeon; assembly: GCA_042218125.1. GTDB lineage: Archaea > Halobacteriota > Halobacteria > Halobacteriales > Halorutilaceae > JBDGRN01. Next base: position 26,825 of record JBDGRN010000095.1, read on the forward strand.
GGCGCAGGAAAAGGGATGTGACGTTTATGTAGTAACCAGCAGGGACAAGATCTATCCGTGGCGGGATGATGCGTCCGGAACCGTGGAGGACGGTAACCTGGAACGTGAGATGGCTGAGGCTGACGACGTTCTGGATATCACACTGGAACCAGGCTTGGGTGGAGAAAATTGCGAAAGGGAGGGGAAGAAAAGGATGGATGGTTTCAGTGTAGAGTCGCCTATGTTCGAAACTGTTCCTGCCGAAAACATCTCGGGGGTAGTTACGGAAAACGGAGTAATTGATGAGGATGATATAAAAGAAGTCAGTAGGGAGTTTTGGACTTATTCGGACTGGTAACCTGTCTACGGGATGCCGGTTTACGTGGTATTTTGATGGGGGTTTAGGTGGTTTGGTGATGTTGGTTTACGT
>JBDGRN010000043.1:0-27163 GCA_042218125.1 Halobacteria archaeon
GGAATTCCCAGACTATATTTCACTGAGTCCATTATTTGAATTCTCTTTGATTAAATTTTAGTAAATTTTCTTAACTTGAACTGTTTTGTAGCTCTGCTGTATTAGGTAGGTCATTATGTCCTTTATATTTTGTCATAATCTGGGTCTCAAACAATCCATAAACCATACGACCTCAAACTGGTGGACGTAAACTTGATCCGTGTAATCTGGCTTAAACCCTGTTTTATATATCAACCTGTTCGTACTTAGATGTTATATATTAAACCCATATAACTAAATCTGGTTACTAAATACCCAAGCCGATAATACTAATCCTGGTTAAGCGGCTTATGCAGATGGTTAAGCGGTTGAAGTAGAATCCACGAACGAAATCCCTGACTAAGTTAGATGATCTATGCCGAATACCCCACCGTCGCCAAACGAAACAGTGTAGATGGTGATATTTACCCACCTAATGAACTTCATGTGGGGAAGCAAGCCGGACAACTAACTGGATAGCCCCTGTAATACCTACCGAATGCCGACAAACATCCACAATTCTTAATACCGCGACTTCAAACCTAAATGTATGGCAGAAACTATAGAGCTACTGGTTGAAGGAGGAGAGGCGACTCCGGGCCCACCCCTGGGGCCGGCGCTGGGGCCCACGGACGTAAACATACAGGAGGTAGTCCAGGAGATCAACGACGAAACCGCTGACTTCGAGGGGACAGAGGTACCTGTTACCGTCGAGGTTGATGGTTCCGACTTCGAGATAGAGGTTGGACTACCCCCGACCACGGCGCTGATCAAGGACGAACTCGGTATAGACACGGGGAGCGGCGAACCACAGAAAGACTTCGTCGCTGAACTGTCGATAGAGCAGGTCAAACAGATATCGAACATGAAGTCGAAGGACCTCCTGTCCTACGACACAAAGAACGCCGCAAAAGAGGTAGCCGGTACCTGTATCACGTTAGGCGTCAAGATAGAGGGAGAGGACGCCAGGACGGCGGCAGACAAGATAGACGATGGCGAGTTTGACGACGTACTGACCTGAAACCTAACCGATTAACGTTAAGGCTGTAAAACTACCCGAGATCAAAGGACCTTTGGTAGAGATAACCAGGATACGTCAGGATCGGTCTAACACTAACTTTTTTACGCCAGGTTCAAGTGACCGGTTGAGTAACCTTAAGTAGAAATGAAAGTCGTTCCAGATACGAGCGTGATTGTCGACGGACGTATCACGCAGAAGATCGAGGAAGGTGACTTCAAAGGTTCCAAGGTGATTGTACCTGAGGCCGTAGTCGCCGAACTCGAATCACAGGCTAACAAAGGCAGAGAGACGGGACATAGCGGGATCGAGGAGCTGAAGAAGTTAGGTGAGCTTGCTCAGAACGGACATATTATTCTTAGGTACAAGGGTAAGAGACCGAACCTGGAGGAGGTTAAGCTGGCGAAAAGCGGTGAGATCGACTCGTTGATCCGGTCTCTCGCGGTCGACATCGACGCCACCTTCGTCACCAGTGACAGGATACAGAGCGAGATAGCCCGTGCCAAGGGTCTCGACGTTATCTACCTCAAGCCCGAACAGCCAGAGTTCGGTACGCTCGAGATAGAGAAGTACTTCGACGAGGAGACTATGTCGGTCCATCTGAAACAGGACGTGCCGCCGAAGGCAAAGAGAGGCAAGATCGGTGAGATGCGTTTCCGGGAGATCAGGGACCAACCGCTCCAGCACTACCAGATAGAGAGGATGGCGCAGGAGATAGTCGAGGCGGCGAACAGGAGCCACGAAGGCTTCATAGAGGTCGAAAAAGACGGGATGTCGATCGTCCAGATAAGAGACATGCGTATCGCTATCGCGCGTCCACCCTTCGCAAACAAACACGAGATCACGGCGGTACGGCCAATAGCGAAGGTCGACATCGAGGACTACAGGATGAGCGAGGAGTTCAAAAACCGGCTACTGGAGAAGCAGCGCGGAATGCTGATAGCGGGTTCGCCGGGTGCGGGTAAGACTACGTTCGCTCAGGCTATAGCGGAGTTCCTGAACGACCACGAGTACGCCGTCAAGACGATGGAGTCACCCCGCGATCTTCAGGTGACAGACGAGATCACCCAGTACACCAGCCTGGAGGGAGAGATGAGCAACACGGCGGACATGCTTCTGATGGTGCGTCCCGACTACACCATCTACGACGAGGTCAGAAAGACAGACGACTTCGAAGTCCTGGCCGACATGCGTCTCGCAGGCGTCGGAATGGTGGGTGTGGTCCACGCCACCAGGGCGATAGACAGCATACAGCGACTCATCGGACGCGTCGAACTCGGTATGATTCCACAGGTTGTCGACACCGTCGTCCATATAGAGGACGGAGGTATCGAGCGCGTCTACGACCTCGAAAGCCGTGTAAAGGTGCCGGAGGGACTCGTGGAGGAGGACCTAGCCCGACCTGTCATCGAGGTGTCGAACTTCGAGACAGGTGATGTCGAGTTCGAGATATACAGCTACAACAGGCAGGTCGTCGTCATGCCGATTGGCGAGGAGTCCGGAGAACGTGAGGGTGGAGCCTGGAACCTCGTCAAGAAAGAGATCCAGCGCGAAATCGGAGAGGTCGCCAGGGGATACATCGACGTCGAACTCGAGAGCGACAATCAGGCCGTGATATACGTTGAGGAGGATGATATACCGTTCGTTATCGGTAAGGACGGCCAGACTATCAACCAGATAGAGGAACGTCTCGGATTCAAGATAGAGGTTAAGAGCCACGAGGAACGTCCGGAGGAACTCAAGGAAGGAAAGGAGGGTAACCTTCACGATGTCGAGGGCGTCACACCCGACATCGACATCTCAAGCAGACACGTCATACTGTCGCTTGACGGAATGGAGGGCGAAACCGTCGAACTCAACGCCGACGACCAGTATCTCTTCACCGCCACGGTGGGTGGCGACGGCGACATCAAGGTATCGAGGGGAAGCGAGATAGCCGACTCGCTCGAAGACGCCATAGATAGGGGCAGGCAGATCACAGTCAGCGAAGTTTAGTAGGTCTTCGAAATTCGGTCTTTAGAATAGGGGGGGGTGGGGTTGGATCTGTTTGGGTTTGTAGTCTGTTTTCGTATATAGTTTATTCCCTGTAAGTTATGACTTCCAGGTCTTTTATTTCTCGAAACTGTCCGGGGTTCCCGGTGATTAACTCGCCGATTCCGTGTGCTATGTAGGTCCCTGCGATCATGCCGTCAGGGTGGGGTACCTGTCTACCTTCCTTTCTGGATTTACGGTGAAGTTCGGCAGCAGCGAGACTTGATTCTCTGTCGAAACCGAAAACCGGAAACTGGTTAACGAAACCCAGGAATGTCTTTCTTTCATCTCGCGTTAGGTTCCCACAAAGGAACTCATAGACCACGTTTTCACAGAGATACAGTACATCTTTGTGTTTATCCATCAGGGTAATCGCTTCTTCGTCGCCGTTGAAAAAGTCAATTAGAAAGGAGGTATCCGCACCGATCATCTATCTTTCCAGTCCATCCTGAGTTCATCTCTAACTTCTTTCACCGAATCGAGATCGGCCGAACTAAGAGAACCGGCGTAATCCATAACGTTCGTTCTCCTGGATTTCATGGAGAGTTATTACGTCGGAAAAACTCATATCCTCGGTCTTCATGTTCTTCAGGAACTCGTATGCATCCTCCGATATCGTGATATTCTTCGAACCCATACAAGTACATATACAAGTACAAGAAAGATGAGTCCTATGGATGACCTGATATTGTAGGGTTCCTGCAATCAAGGGTTTTCTGAAACCGTCCTGTAAAAAGCTAGTACCTATACCCCTTAACAGTCTCCACGAACTCCTCGGCGTTCTCCACAGGCGTGTCCCGCGAGATACCGTGTCCGAGGTTCACCACATGCCCCGAGTCGTTCTCGCCACACCCTCTCTCTATCAACTCCAAAGTCCTCTCCTCGATGAACTCCTTCCCCCCTAAGAGGTAGCTGGGATCCAGGTTTCCCTGTACTCCTGCATCGATTCTTTCCCGCGCCTCATCAATATCGACGGTCCAGTCCACACCAACGACGTCCGGTCCCGCCGCGTCGAGTAGCTCTAACTTCGGTCCCGTGTTCCGCGTGAAAAGTATCACGGGTACCGAGACTGAGTCCACGATTCTTGAATGGAGGGGTTGGAGGAACTCTCGGTAGTCGTCGTTTGTCAGCACCCCGGCCCAGGTGTCGAAGACCTGTACGACGTCGGCACCCATTTCCTCCTGGTACTCGAGGTAGCTACAGACGACGTCCGCGAACTCCTCCAGGAGTTCCTGGAACTCCCTGGGGTGCCGCGCACGGAGACGGCGTATGTCTTTACGTCCCTTGCTCTCGCCGACGACGTAGGACGCGAGTGTATAGGGGCCGCCCGAAAACCCGATAATGGAGGTAAGGTCGCCGACGCTGTCGTTCAATCTCTCAAGGAGCAAGCCGACGTATTCGATCTCCCGTTCGATGTCTTCCCGGGACGCCGATAGGTCCCTGCCGGTGACGTCTCCCGCCTCCAACACGGGGTTCTCGATCACGGGTCCGACGCCGCTCTTGAGGTGGTAGTCGAAACCCATCGGCTCCAGCACCGTCAGTATGTCGCTGAACATCACGACTCCGTCGGGTTCGAAGATATCATAGGGGAGAAGCGTGATCTCCTCGGCTACCTCGGGATCCTTGATGGCTTCCTTGAAACTCAGGTCCTCACGTATTTCCCGGTAACGGGGTATGTATCTGCCTGCCTGTCGCATGATCCATACCGGGGGACGTTCGACGGATTCGCCGCGGGCAGCCCTTACGAGTAAATCACTCATTCCCGCCAAGATACGATCTAGCTTGGTGTATAAATTACCGTTTTGCGGGGAGTGTGGGTCTTGCTTATTTAAAAGCGAGTTAGTATTCTGTGCCTTTCCGGGCGCCCTGCCCTTTCTCTATCGGATGTTTTTCTTTATCGACGTGGGTTACGAGATCGGCTTTTCCGTAGATATAGTCGGGTTTCTCTTGGCTACCGGTGAGAACGAGTTCGAGATCATCGGGCTTTGATTCGACCAGTTCGACGACGTCCTCCTCCTTCAACAGGCCCTGGGAGACCGCGTAAAGAACTTCATCCAGGATTAGCATATGGACGCCGTCGGCGGGTGAACCGTCGAGAGGTAAGCCAGCCTCGACATCCCGCGAGGAGTCCAGAACCTCCCGTGCCCTGCGTAACCCACCCCGTGCTTTGGCGGCGTGGATGCCGTCATCTGAGCCGTCGAGGAATCCATGCCATCCGTAATGCCCCGAGTTCTCGTAACTAAACCCCGGTAAAACTTCGATGGCGTTGTACTCCCCACGGACGTCTTCGACCGTCGAGGTACCCCCCTTCATAAACTGTATCATATGTACCCTGTATCCGTGGCCGACTGCTCTAATTCCCATACCCATAGCCGCGGTGGTCTTCCCTTTCCCGTTCCCCCACCATACCTGGACGAGACCGAAATCCCCGGGTGAGGACGGTTCTATGGTCTGTGGTGATACACCGTCTTCAAGCTTATCTCTTTCATGTTTCTGGGGCGTATTCCCTCTATTTTCTACATCATTGTGGCTATTTTCTGACATTTTTTTTTTAAAAAACTGGATGTACTGTGTTTTCCTGACTCTGTGTTTTGATTCTCCTTCCCCCGACTGGAGTCAAGTTTCTGAAAATCCATACTTGCTTTCGAGAACTCGTACCGGACGGTACACCTCCGCTTCTCGAGTGGTAGAGACTCCATGTTCCGCGTCTTCCAACGAGTCGGGGGGATCGACATCAAGGTATCTCGACTCTAATGACGCTTTAACCGCATCCCTCACGCAAGCCCTGGCCGAGGCACCAACTTCCGTACAGGAGCTTGTAAAATTCTCCCTGGGATCCCGAGTGGTACAACCCACCACGGCAGCATCCGTGGTGGTTCCGGGGAAGCCAGTGGTTTTTAGAAGTGTCGAGGTCTTAGCCTCTACCGCGACAGACAGGAGGTTGGTTAAACCTCCATCGCTTAGACCCCCGTCGACCGTCACGACTATGTTGACGGTTCCGGTTCGGTGGCCGCCTCGGTTGAACTCTTTTTTCTTTAAATCTCCGTTCTGTCCTTCAGTATGGTTTTCCTCTCCCGAAGGGTTGACCGGTAGAACCGCTGGGTTCGAGACTCCGGATGTGGCATACACCACCGCTGGACCGGATCTTGCGGCTCTCAGGTGTTTAAGGTCTACGCCGGTCAGTAGCGCTGGACCGGGTTCGGAGAAACCGGCACGATCTAGCCTCGACTCCACGTATTCGGAGATATCGACACGAGGCCATCCCTCGGGGACCGAGATGTTGTACGCTGCGTCGTCTTCCGAAAATCCGCCCCTCCATCCCGTGGAAAGCCAACGGGCCTCCTGGTTGAATAGGCGAAAAACACCGTCGCTTCGGGTTTCCTCAAACATCCGTAGGCACCTCCAGTAACCTGTCATTCTCACGCGTGAGACGGACCGCCACCCGGACATGTGAACCGAGTCTCCTGAAACTTGTCGCGTCCCTTACAGCGACTCCCCGTCTACGTGCTTCCGAGACGAGATCTGCCACGGATCTCGATCCCACGTTTAGTAGAAAGAAGGGTGACTGAGAGGGATGTACGCCGTAACACTTCGACAGGACCTTTCTCATACGGCGACGCTCGGATTCTACGCGGTTCCTGGTCTCCGCAACGAAGTCGTCCTTCCCGAGACAGTATTTCGCCACCTCGACTGCAGGACGACCGACGTTCCAGGTTCGTCGTGCTTTGAGCAGTCGGTCGAGCAGATCACCCGAACTAACGCAGAACCCCATCCGTATTCCGGGAAGCCCGAAGATCTTTGTAAGCGAACGGGCGACGATTACCCCAGCGGTACCGGCAAGCGACTCCTCTCGTGTGAAACCCAGGAAAGCCTCATCAACCAACAGGGTTGTGTTCGAACGACGACAGTCACGGGCGAACCCGAGTAGACGTTCCCTGTCGTAGATTTCTCCCGTCGGGTTGTTCGGATTACATATTATAGCCAGGGAGTATCCGGAGGGATTTAGGTCGAGGATTCGGTCGTGTGGTACGTAATCGGGGACTGCTCCCTGGAGACGTACTTCACGGCCGTACTCGGAAAAACTCGGTGCCGGTACCAGTACGTGATCTCCGTCCGCAACGTTTGTTTCGATAGCGAGACGCAGGGCGGCGAGTCCACCCGGGGTGGGAACGACGTTTTCGGGTGGACAGTCCAGGTACTCCGACACCGAATCCCCGAAACCGTAAGGCGGGTCTTGGGGATACCGGCGCGACTTCTCCAGAGCATTTTCGTATACTTCGGACACTCCCTCCGGTATCCTCGGGCTGACGTTTGCACTGAAGTCGATCAATCCCGCGTCTTCGGATCCACCGTGCTTTACTCTCCCGACCTCCTGGACTGCTCCTGGCTTCATACGAGTTCCTCGTAGATACTGGCGAACCTCTCACGTACCTCCTTCATCCCAACCCCGTTTTTTGTTGCGAGATAAAGGGCACCACCCATCCCGGCCCCTTCCTTTGCGACCCCATCGAGATATCGATCCATGGCAACGTGTTTCCCACGTTCGAAACCCGGGTCGGTGATTTCGAGATCCAGGTCGAGGGAGTCGGCTGCTTCTCGGATCTCTGCGTAGTCGTCGTCGGCGATATACGAGGTGGTTGTCAGCGTCATGTTTCGGGTGACTGAGTCGTGGCGGGCCAGTGCGGCGGCCGCTATCATCTGGGTTCCCCCGGCGAGCGTAACCGACTTCCCGGTTTCGGCTGCACCGTTTAACATGCCTGCAGTTACGGCGAGCACGGGATAACCCATCAATTCGACGGCCTCCAACGGTTTTCCCGCGAGATCACCGAACTCCAGACCGCTCTTCCGTAACCCCTCGGAGACGACTTTCCTCTTGAGGTTCACAGGGTTTTCGGGTAGGGAAGACGAGATCATCCATTTCTCGTCCAAGGATCTGAGTACCGCCATTGCCGACGTGGTTCCGCCGGGTATGGTTTCGGCGAGCATCAGTTCGTCGTCCGGGAGTTCCGACGCGTAACTCCAGGAATCCCGGTATAGTTCCCGTGCATCCGGTACGGCTACCTCCTCACGTACGTCGTTACCCGGTTTTTTGCTGAAGACGACAGACGGCGCCGCAGTACGGGCCGGTAGGCCTGCCTCCGCCGTCACGAACTCGAAATCCACCAGTTCTCTCACAGCACGGGTTAAGAGCGCTGGAGTTGGACATCCACCTGGACTTACCGGTAACACCGGCGTAAATACGGGGTATCCGTACGCCAGTATCTCGGCGTCCGCCGAGGGGGTGTACTCCATCATCGCCTGGCTTTCGCCTGCAGCACTTATTCCATCTATCTTCGCCGTCTCGGTGTTTCCGGCTACCAGCACGAACCTCATGGCAACAGTGCCTCCGTTGCTTCGATGTCTTTCGGTCTGTTCACGTTCGCTGCGTAACGTACGTTGTAGCTGAGATACATGGTTTCTTTCCGGCTTTCGGTTACGACGTTTATGCCCGAAGGCACGACCCTCCCCTTCGAACTCCGGTAGGCAGTATCGAGGCTGAATCCTAGTCTCCTTTTGAGTGCGGTGGGGACGCAGACCTGTGTACTCATTCCGGGATGCCGTTCCAGGACGAAGTCGACCGCGGGTCCGTTCAGAAGGGGAAGGTCGGCGGAAACGGTGAGTACCGGGGTCCCCGTCTCTTCCAGAACCTCTCTCAGGTCCTCAACGTATCCCTTTCCAGGGGTTTCCCTGACCGTGACCTCCGTGCCGGAAAGATGGTCTGACGTATCGGGGGTATCGTGGGTTACGGCGGCATATACCTCCTCGAAGCCGCTATCCCGGAGGGCTTCGACGACGTAGTCGACGATGGGTCGGTTCCGGATCTCGAAGAGAGGTTTCTCTACCCTGCTTCGGAGTCTTTCACCCTTATCCCCCGCCATCAAAACCGCGTCCACACGATCACCCCCAGATACAGTGCGGTAAGGCGCGACAGTTCGTTAGCCGCACCCATCACGTCCCCACTCACTCCACCGAGACGGGATTCGGACCAGTGGATAACCAGCAAGGCGGTGGCAAAGGCTCCCGCGACGCCTGCAACCGACGTGGGGTTCGGCCAGGTAAGTACGGCGGCGGGAAACCCCAGGATGAGAGTGGGAACGAGCGAACTCGGATTTAGGCTTTCGGAAAAACTCGAACCCAGGCCCTGGTGTGCGGAGCGACCGAAACAGGCTACGGCAGCAACCGAGGTTTTCGCAGCCACTTCGGCCGTCAGGACCACCGAAGTAATACCGGTGGGGAAGACCGAAGGCAGACCTGCAATCCGGAAACCGATCGACCAGAGTCCAACCAGCACCAACCCGACCGAAAGAACCGCTCCGACGCCCACGTACGTATCCGTCATGGCAGTCCGGCGCTCGTCCGGGTTTCCTTGGACCGCCATGGCGTCACCGAAGTCCGCAACGGCGTCGATGTGTGGTATACCGGTGAAGACGTAGATCCAGGCGAGGAAGATAGCCGCTACGAGCGGCGGCTCGAGGGGTAAAAAGAACGGAGCGGCAATCACGGTTCCCGTGAGGTAACCTGCAAGAGGGAAAGCAGCAGGAGTCCTGGTAAAAGCCCTCCAACTCTCCTCTCCCCGAACGACCGGTATCCGGGTAAGGAACCCTATAGCTCCGAGAACCGCCGACGGCAGCCGAAGTAGATACGCCACCATTCCTTTCTTCTTCATATCCAGACGGCCACCCCCGTAAAAACGAAAGCAAGTACCGTGGCACGGTTGACTATCACGAGGCAACGGATGGTTTCGTCGTAGCCCGGAAGCTCTGCCCCGGGGTTCAGGACGTAAACACCGGGTTTTTCGAGGCGGACGCCGAGAACTTCGGCGGCAGTTGCCATCGGCCATCCGGAGTTGGGTGATGGTGTCTCGGTCCTGGATGGGGGTGCTACCTATCCCGGTTTTAAACCAGATAGGGCTAACAGGACCGCGGACACACGTGCGGGAATCCATATCACGGCGTCGTCGAGAAAGGCGGAGGGCTTGCCGTGGGGTTTACTCCTGTAACCCAGTATAGAGTCGAGTGTATTTACTGCTTTGACCCAGACTGCTGCGAGGGCACCAAGGGAGAGCGAAAACGTCGTTCCGACCGCGAAAGCCATCAGGGGTGCCACGGCACCGTCGGCGAGGTTTTCGGACGTACTCTCCACTACACAGCTTCTGACCTGTCCGGGAGTTAGGCCCGAACTATCCCGCCCGACTAGCCCGGATACCGACAGTCTGCCGGTTTCCAGGTCTTCAGATACGGACTCCAGGACGTCTCGATCTACGTCGAGCAACATACTGCGGCTCGTCGATACGAAAAGCCAGGAACCAGCAGTCACCAGAGAAACACCGGAGGCAGCGTATTTCCGGGTAATGTACGGGGTTACCCCCGCGGAAACCGTGACCCGAGCCGAAAGGATTCGCAAGACCTCTACTGAGATAAAAGCGGCTCCTCCCGCCGTTAACGGGAGAATGATGGCGATGGTTACTCCTGCCGCCAGGGGATGTCTCCAGTGACGATCGAGACGTTCGACGGTTCGACCTAAAAGCCGGACCGGATGGATCTTCTCCGGGGGTTCGGATATGATAGCGTCGAGAAGGTAGGCGAATGCGACCGAGCCCGCCGCCGTAAACGTCATTTCAGCTCCTCCATTCTATCGGGTATTTCGGTTAGCGACGTATCTTCAGTAAGGATAGCGGTACCTCCTAACTCCTCCAGTCCGTCGTCGGTGGAGGGGTCGTCTCCGACGTGTACGAGTTCCGGGACGCAACCGTTTAGACGGTTAGCGACGGTACCAAACGCCCTGTAGTCCGGCTTCCGGTATCCGCATCCGACGCTCGTAACCACTACGTCGAAGCATTCGATGGGAATACCGGATCTCTCCAGAACCAGTTCTGCGAGTCCGGGGACGCTGCAGTTAGATAGAACGCCGGTTTCACCGTAACTGAGGGCACAGTCGACTGCTTCCAGGACGCCCTCCCTCGTCTCCACGGTTTCGGGGGCGAATGCGTCGAAAACCGCCTCGTGTAACGGTTCTCGCCCTCCTGATTCGGGTTCCTCTGTACTATCCCGGGGTGTTACTCCGCGACTTTCGAGCGCTGCACCGACGTGTTCGGGGAGCGGTACCTCTTTCCAGGCAGGGAGATCCAGGTGGTTTTCGTGGAACGCATCGCACCAGTCCTCCGGCACGACTATATTTCTTTTCCCTAACTCTGTAGCGATAGATTCGTGGGGTGAGGGCTGGCGTACCTCGACCAGTGTCCCGAACAGGTCAAACGAAGTTATCATTTTTTGGATACACTGATGCCAGATTGACAGTTCGAAGTTCAGTCGCCACCGCCCCTTCGAATAACCGAAGAGACCGCAACTGAGGAGATCACGGCGGTCAGGACTTCAGTAGGAACAAATCCGGGCTGATTCCTCGAATCCGATTCAGACGAGTTGTCCTGGGACACCGAATCCTTGTTTGACGACCTGGATTTTGATGACCCGGGCTCCTGACTAGACGTCCCGTGTTCCTGGTTTGATGACTCGAACTTATGGCTCGAAGAGTTGTTCGCTCCGGGCTCAGTAACGTTATTCTGCCCTCCATTTATGGTGCCCCTTCCCTCGGCTACCGACGTGTTCCGGTTGGTTTCGAGGTTTTCGGTCGAGTTTCCATCTCCGGATAACCCAGGTATATTTACATCCCCTGAATCGTTGACTCCCTCGGTCGGAGCAGATGTCAGATTCTCGGTACCGAACTGTTCGGGATGGAGGTTTCTGGCTAGCTTTTCTATAGGCTGGAGTATTCTCGGTGCGGGCTCGCTGATGTAGTTGTCGTTTACCACGACGACGTTACCGTGTTTTACTGCGTAGGTGTTATTATACGCCCGGTTTTCGGGGACCGAAGATTCGGTGTTGCGGAGAATCCATCTCGGGTCCTGTTTTATCACTTCCTCCTTGCTGATCTTTTTGTATCCCGAGATTCCGGCCATGGCGGCGGCGTTCCGGCCTCCCGCCGACTCTATTACGTGGTCGATAAACGTATTTTTGCCCGACGTGTAGCCCGAAAATACGTAAAGGACCTTCGGCTTCCCACGGTCAGATACCTTGCTTCGTACAGTTTCCAGCTCGGAACGCATCCTGGAAACCTCCTCTTCTGCACCCCGACATTCGCCCGACAGTGTTCCCGTGAGAACCGTCTGGTTTTCGACATCGTCCAACGTTTCCGCGTCCCTGTAACGGTACACCGTGAGGTTCTTGACACGTAGACTCTCCACTGTCTGGTTGGGCATCGTATTGGGTGCGAGGACCAGGTCAGGTTTCAGGCTAACAACTTTTTCGTCCGAAACGTAGCTATCCCCTGATGCGGTGACGTTCGTCTTCGACCCCGCTCCATCGAGGTAAGACGCGTATTTCGAAACACCGACTACGCTGGATTTTGCTCCTATATCCCAGAGAATCTGGGCGGCACTGGGGTTCAGGGTGACTATACGTTTCGGCTGTGCCGATAGGGAAACCTGTTTTCTAGTTGCGTCTGTCCGGTTTACGGGAAACGAACATTCCCGGTCCGTTAACCCCAACTCCTATATACTTTCCCGGTTATCGAGTTTTTCGCTACCGTCGACTGAAGCAGATGCCGGCGCTGTTGCTAATGTCAGCACCAGCGCAAGTAAAGTCAGGGAACCGAGGGATTCTGTTAGTTTCATTATAATGACATCCATGGAATAATACAATAAGAATTTAACTATTACAAATCAATTTGAATTTCATGCGTTGTTCGGTACGTACCGCTGTATGGACCACCGGTCTACTTCTGCTTCTGGTAGTTACCGTGGTAGTTAGCGCGGGAATCGGTCCCGTCGACGTTCCGCCCGGCACTGTCGGAGCGGTGATTCTGGACGGGATAAAGATACCCTCGGTTTCTATCGACGTTCATCGGCCGGATATTGCTTCAAAACTGACGATAGAGTATATCTCGGTACTGTCCCGATCGGTACCGGGAACGAGCAAAACCATCGTCCTGGGGGTCCGTATTCCGAGGATTCTTCTCGGTGCAACGGTCGGATTTGCGCTTTCTGCCGCGGGAGTCGTTATGCAGGGTTTTTTCCGTAACCCAATGGCAGACCCATCGATCATCGGCGTATCTTCGGGTGCCGCGGCAGGTGCGGTAGCGGTGCTGACTCTGCCGTTCGGACTTCCGTTCGGTCTCGGTCTACATACGGCGGCATTCGCCGGAGGACTGATAACCGCCTTCGGGATCTACAGGCTGGGGAGCAAAGGTGGACGAACCCCCGTCGCGACTCTGTTGTTGGCGGGTGTGGCGGTCCAGATCTTTCTGAGCGCAGTGATCTCGTACATGCTGGTCGAGAGTAAACGGGGGTTAAGAAGCGCGATGTACTGGCTTATGGGGCATCTCCATAACGCAACATGGGGAGAGGTGAAGATACTGTCGTTGGGTGTCGCTCTACTCTTCCTGATACTGCTACTGTACCGGCAGGACCTGAACGTCCTACTCATGGGTGAGACGGAGGCGGAATCACTCGGTATAGATGTCGAACACACCAAGAAGGTCTTGCTGGCTGTATCCAGTCTCGTTACCGCTCTTGCGGTATCTGTTTCTGGTGTCATAGGTTTCGTCGGCTTGATAATCCCCCACATAATGCGGCTCCTGGTGGGGCCGGATCACAGGATACTTCTTCCGACCAGCGCCCTCGCGGGAGCCTCCTTTCTGGTCGCAACAGATACGGTAGCACGTTCAGGTGCCGCGGAGGTTCCCGTCGGCATCGTTACCGCCGCCGTCGGCGCACCGTTTTTCGTCTACCTTCTCCGTACTCGGGATGTGATGGAGCTATGATACGGGTGAAGGACCTAAAGGTTCACCGGGGTGGAGGGGAGGTTCTAAGCTCTATCTCTACAGAGTTCCGAAGAGGAAGCTTCAGGGGTTTGATAGGGCCGAACGGTGTCGGGAAAACCACCCTGCTTCGGAGTATCGCAGCCACACTCGAACCCCGTTGTGGAAATGTCGTCGTGAACGGTAGGGATATTAACTCCCTGCCGTCCGGGGAGGCGAGCCAGCTTGTATCGGTGGTTCCACAGCAAACCCATCTATCCTTCGACTTCGACGTAAAGAGCGTGGTAGAGATGGGACGTACACCCTACAGAGACAGGTTAACTGGCCAAAGTCCCAGAGATCGTTCCGCGGTAGAGTCGGCTATGGAGCGGACGTCGGTAAAACCTCTCTCGGCAAGGTCGGTGGGTAGGCTCAGTGGCGGTGAACGTCAGAGGGTTCTGATAGCGCGGGCGCTAGCACAGCAGACACCCGTCATGATCTTAGACGAACCCACGGCAAACCTCGACATAAAACACCAGGCAAGAACTATCGAAATGACTCGTGAACTCGTCGACGAGGGAAAGACGGTGGTCGCCGCAGTCCACGACCTAAACCTTGCGGCGGAGTACTGCGACGAAATAAAGCTGATGTCCCACGACGGAATAATCGACTCCGGCGCGCCAGCCGAAGTTCTGGTGCCGGGTAACATCGAGTCGGCGTTCGGAACCGAAGCGGTGGTCTCCCGTCACCCCGTCACCGGTTCGGTTGACGTCCGGGCGGTTAACAGAGAGAACAGTAAGAAAGATACCTCGGTTCACGTGGTACCCGGTTCGAGGGGATGTTCGGAACTACTCTACTCCCTGTATAACGAGGGGCTGGAGGTCAGTGTAGGCGCAGTCTCCGAGGGAAGCACCGTTCACGAAGCCGCGAAAGCACTGGGGATGGATGCCGTAACCGTAGCCCCATTTTCTGGGATAGATGCCGAAAAGGAAGCGTCGGTGAAGGGGAAGGTCGTGGAGAGCGATCTGACAGTCGTTTTCGACGTCGAACCCCGTGGGGGGAACCTACCGAACCTGAAGGCGGCGTCGAAAGCCGATAAACTGGTGACGGTGGAAGAGAATCCATGTAAACCGCCGGAAGTTAACGGAGTTCGATCGGTACAGGAAGTATACGAATCGCTTCGATCGCCGAGCGAACCGATAGAGTTCGGTAATGTCGCTGAAGATATTATTTCCTGCATCGAATAGAACCTAACCTTAGAAAGAACTTAACTCGGGGAAGATGTGGAGTTTACCTCGACTCTTTCACCTTCCGAACATCCAATACCGAGTCCGAACTTTCTACAGACGCGGACCACGGTTTCGAGGTGAGAAGTAAGTTCAGGGGCGATGTACCCGCCTCCGTGAAGAGCCACGAAAGGCGTTAACTGGTCGGCGGCGTGCCGATCCACAGTTGCGTCGGCCTGGAACGCCTCCACGACAGGGTCTGCTGCCTCTCTACCCACTTTTTCCGCGGGTTTCCCGATCTTTCCAACGCAGGTTCCTCCCAGCACCGTCTCACGGAACTCGATACCTGCGGTTACCGAGGTTCCCTTCGAGATGGCTTCCTCCTCGGTCCTCCGCGTTTCCACCGGGATGTCGGATAGCGGGAGACGTTCCTCGATTGCCTGTCGGGCGGAAGCCACCTCCCTCTCGGTGATATCTTCCGGTAGGTTCGAGACGTGCGCCTCGATCGCGACCGACTCGATCTCACCCCTCTCCCGGAGTTCGAGGGGTTTTGTTTCCTCGACTGGCTCTACAGTCAGAACCACTTTCCCGCCGCCCTCGGGGTAATGTCCGCGTTGCTCGAGTTCGTACTCGGTGTGTAAACCGGTCCTGCGTGCGAGAGGCAGGAAAACTCCAGATATGTAGTCATAGGTCGGACTCCATCTGACGTCGGTTCCTCCCTCAATCTCGACGACGAGCTTTTCGTCTATGCCGTGCGCCGCAAGCAGGACGGTCTGGGCGATCAGGTTGACGGAACCCGCTGTACAGACATCCACCTCGTATCTCCCACCTGTCGGCTCTTCCGGGTCGAACCTGAACTCCCGGCTTCCTTTCTCCACCCCCTCCGTCTCGGCGTCACATATCTCCGCGACCGCCTCCACGGCGGCGAGATGCTGGTTCTTCAACCCCGGCGGGTCGCGTTCGGCGCGGACATTCTCTATACGGATTTCGGTGCCCGTCGCGGCGGCTAACGCGACGGATGTCCTTACTATCTGGCCGCCTCCTTCGCCCATAGATCCGTCTATATTCATCTGTACGACCTTGGGGTTCGAGTAATAAAGATAGTCGGGTAGTTCCTAACCCGTTTCCCTGTATCCGAGCACGCCGCCGGCACACATCCCCGCCGTGAACGGCAATAGAAAACCGCCCGATGCAACCGTGAGAAGTACGCTCAGGACGACGACGAGCGCGGAAACGCCTTTTTTGAAGACGTCGCGTTTCATTAGGTAGACGAACGGAAGCGAGAGTAGGAAGACCATGATGGAGAATGGCAGGAACATCAGGTTGACGGCCTGGATCAATCCGCCGCGGTGCTCCGCGAAAAGGAAGAGCAGGAGGCTAACGAGCCCGACGGCTACGGGCAGCAGCGTCGTGGACGCAAGGAGAACCTTCCATCCCTCCAGGTTTTTGCGTAGATTTATGTGCATCAGTACCAAAAATGGGTTTTCGGTCGATCCATAAAACCGTTGTTTTCGCCGGACGGGTTTCGATGGGTTTTTTGAATCATGGTTCGAATCAACTACCTGTCGTAGTTCCGATAGGGTAGTGGACTATCCTCCGGGCTTGCGGAGCCCGGGACCTGGGTTCAAATCCCAGTCGGGACGAACTTTCCTTAATTTGGGATCAACCAGTCTCAGCTTGGATAGTTTGTGGGTGTGGACGTCCGGCTTCGTTTTATTCCTTTATTAAATACAAACTGTTTCCGAACTAAACTCCAGTAGTTTGAAGAATAATAATTATTGAGAATTTGCGTTTCAGCCACAGGTAAAGCCAAATATAGTTATGCATCACTGGACATAATCAGGACGGAACGGATGTCACGTTTGCCAAAAATATCGTATTCGGGTAGAATTCTCGTCGTTCTCTCACTCGGCTGGGCGACTCTGCAGTGTGGACGGTTTCTACTTCCACCTTTACTTCCACGTATAACGGAAACACTCGGGTTCTCTCCCGCGGGAATCGGCGCCGCGCTAACGGCTTTCGGCCTTATCTATGCGGTGACTCAGTATCCCAGCGGTACTTACTCCGATTCGCTTTCGCGTGCAACCCTCATCGTACCCGGCTTCGTTGTACTTCTTGCGGGTTTCGTCGCTGTCGGTTTAGCTTTCTCAAAGCTGTTCTTGATCGGGGGGTTACTGGCGCTGGGTGTCGGGAAGGGGGTGTACGCCAGCCCGTCGCGTGCCCTTGTGGGAGATCTATTCACCGCACGGCGTGGACGAGCCATGGGGATTTATTCCGCAGGAACCGACGTCGGAGGCTTCGTCGCTTCGGGGCTCGCCGTCCTGGTCCTCGCAACTGCGACCTGGCGTATCGGGTTCCTTCCTGTCGTAATCGTACTAACAGGTACAACGGCTCTATACGTCGTATGGAACCGTGAGGGATACGAAGTCTCCGGGGTTGAACTTTCGCCCGGAGAAACCGCGGAAAGAATAGCTTCGACCAAAAACCAGCGAGAGATACTGATTGCTTTTTCGCTGTTTTACTTCTTCGTAGGTGGTTTGACGAACTTCTTACCGACACTCCTGGTTTCCGGTGGGTTTTCTGATACTGTCGCCAGTGCCAGTTTCGCTTTACTGTTCGCGACGGGTTTTCTTACGAAACCTCTGGCGGGCGAAGTCAGCGACCGGTACCCTCGTCTGTTGGTCGCCGCGGGAGCCCTGTTGGTCGCGGTTATCGGGGTTTCGTTGATACTTCTGGCTCCAGCTTTACCCGCTGTTGCGGCAGGTACCGTTATGACTGCCGTCGGATACAAGACCTTGTTTCCGATATCGGATACAATACTGATGGACACCGCTCCAGATGCAGCTATGGGTGGCGACATGGGGGCGGCAAGGGCGGTATTCCTCACCGCAAACGCGGCCGGACCGGGTGTTGTAGGAGTGATTGCGGAGGTATCGAACTTCGAGACGGCTTTCTGGGTACTAGTAGCGTCGCTAATAATTAGCATCGGGGTATTGTGGCGACTGTACAGACGGCTACGTTAAATTCACAGACACTCTGGTTTTCTTCACAAATGATATTACGGTCGGCGGTATATGTGGTGTAGAGCGTGGGTAACCAAGCCAGGAAACGGTGCAGCGCTTAGGACGCTGTCCCGTAGGGGTCCGCCGGTTCGAATCCGGTCCCACGCACTGAACGAGCGAACTTTTGTGAGCGAGTGGGGGAGTAGGACCGATTCGCAACCCTGCAAGTCACAGCCCGGAGTCGTAGTGTAGCCAGCATCCCGGAACGTATGGCATATAGTTCGAATCCGGATTCAAGGAGTGTTGAGAGCTGGAACCTGAAGTTTGGTATATATAAGCCGAAAAGTAGGGATGATTATCATTACGCCATTTTCTATTTTTGTTGTTTATTGCTAATTTTATTTTATGATTAACCAAACTTAATCTAACTATCTAACTTACCTGTCTAATGTCCACGTCCGGTTTGAACTTCCCCGGAACTACCTCTTTAAGGATTGATTTCCGCGCGTTGAATGTGGTCGTTGAAACAGTTTTAACCTGTTAATCCAGGGTGTTTATGTAATGTTATTTAAGTCATTTGACGTTTAAGCCGGATTAAACGGTTAAATCAGCTGTAGTATTTGGGGTTTATACGTTGAGTGCCAGCCAAGGGAGAATTGATGAGAGTCGAAATGAACTCGAACCATGAAGATGGTCAGGTTGCAGATGAAGACAGGTCGTATGGTGCAAAGTCTAAAGGAAACTATCTACCTTCTAACCTGCTGGGGAGCTGGAAAGAAGGGATCGGACTGAAGCTTTGTGCGGTTCTGATGGTGGCTTTCGTTACGTCCACCGCCTTCGCGGGTGTAGCGGCAGCAGGCGGTTCGAACCACACAGACATACCCGGAGGTTCGGACGTGGGTGTAAGTAATATCACGGACGCTGACGGCGAGCGCGTTTCGTCCAACATCGCAGCACTATCCGAGAGCCTGGACGGAGACTCCGACGACAGCTCTAATTCCCAGGGGGACACGGATGAGGAAACTTCGAAAAGCCCGACATCCTCAAATGAGGGGGGTCTCGATAACCTCCTGAACAAGAGTAAAGATAGTAAACAAAACACCGAAGACGGTAAACAAAAATATGTTGTCGGATACAAGAACCAGGTTAGTTCTTCCGTAAGCTTATCATCACAGCTAGGTTACAGCAGCCTGGAACGTTACAGCTCCGGTAATTTAACCTTCGAAACCGCGCGACTTACAGATAAACAGGTTAACCACCTCAAAAACGACCCGAAGGTCAGCTACGTTGAGAAAGATAACAAAGTTAAAGCACTGGGGAAACCGGACGATACGGAAAACTCGATAGATACGATGAAAACCAACTCCGGTACACAGAGCCAGGGAACACCCTGGGGTATCGGAAAGATCAACGCGAGTGAAGCTGAAGGTTCTGTACCGGACTCCGCTGAAAATGGTATAAATGTAGCTGTACTCGATACAGGAGTAGACTACACACACGAAGACCTCAACAACACAGTCAAATGGGGAGTTAACACACACGGCTCCGGCGTCGATTACGGTAAAGACGCAGCCATGGACGGACACGGACACGGAACACACGTTTCGGGAACCATCGCAGCCAACGACAACCAGCTAGGTGTCGTGGGCGTTGCACCCAACACAAGTATTTATGCGATAAAAGTCCTGAGTGATGACGGCTGGGGTTACTCCAGCGATGTAGCTCAAGGTATAGAGGAAGCTCATAAAGGACCTGACGGGGTCAGGGGAACTGCTGACGATGCCGACATAATTTCGATGAGTCTCGGCGGACCAGATGCCCAAAGCAAAAGAGAGGCCGTCCAAAACGTTACCGACGACGTAGTCATAATCTCTGCTGCGGGTAACTATGGAGACGGAGACCCGTCCACGAACGAGATAGAGTATCCGGCGAAGTACAACGGTTCGTTGGCGATTGCGGCATCTAACTCACAGGACTCGACCGCCTACTTCAGCGCCGAAGGTAAACAGCTCGATGTAGCCGCACCCGGTGTATCGGTCAAGTCCACGACACCTGGCGGCTACAGTACCTGGAGTGGAACGTCGATGGCGACACCACACGTCTCGGGGGCCGCGGCACTCATACTCGCCTCCAAAAACGATCCAGACTACGGAACAGAAAAAGTCAGACAGATACTAACAAACTCAACAAAGGATATAGAGTCCTCGGGTTTTGACAAGAAGGCAGGACACGGACGGATTGACGCTTCCGAGGCGGTCAACACCGCTACGAAGGCCGTCATCGAGTACACGCCCTCGTCACCCGGTACGGGTGAAACCGTGACTTTCGACGGATCCAACTCCACACCCAACGGAGGGATCACCAGTTACGTATGGAGTATAAACGGAGTCCAGATGACCGGAAAGACGGTGAACTTCAGCTTCGAAAAAGAAGGCAGTTACAATGTGACGCTGAACGTCACAGCACACGGAAACACGGCAACAACGGAGAAGACGGTGAACGTGACTGGATCTCAGCCCGTAGGGGAAACAGGGACGGTCGAACTAACGGCCGCCGGTAACGAATGGCAGGTAGTAAATCTTCAGAGGAGTTACGAGAACCCCGTCGTCGTGACTTCACCTCTATCATACAGCGGAAGGGACCCCGCCCACGTACGTGTAAGAGGGGTAAACGGTGACAGCTTCCAGATAAATGTGGAGGAGTGGGACTACCTCAACGAGAAACATGCTACAGAAACGATGAACTACCTCGTGGTTGAGAAAGGACATCACGAACTCGAAAACGGAATGACAGTGGAAGCAGGTAAGACGAGCCTCGATCACGGGTGGAGTTCCGTTGACCTCGGAGAAAGCTTCTCGAACCCGGTAGTTATGAGTCAGACGTTAACCTACAGGGGCAGACAGTCCGTCGTCACCCGACACAGGAACGTCGAATCAGGTGGCTTTGGTATGCGTCTCCAGGAGGAGGAAGGCAACAACGGCGTACATGCGACGGAGAGGGTAGGTTACGTCGCCCTCGAAGGTGAAGACGTAGGAACGTCCGAAACCGACCACACGTGGAGCAGTATAACGCAGAACACAGGACGTAGACTGGTACAAACGCAGACATTCAATGGTAACGACCCGGGACATGCCAGGATGCGGGGAGACTCCGTATCCTACGAGGAAGAACGCAGTGTCGACAACGAGATGGCCCACACGGTCGAAAAAATCGGTTACGCTGGATTCGACAACACAGTCCTAAACGCAACCAGCGGTAGCACCGAGGCCGTCGGTGAGGTAGGTTCTGTCGAGATTGGTGCTGCTGGTAGCTGGCAGACTGTGGATCTGAACGGTAGTTACCGGAATCCCGTGGTGGTAACTTCACCTCTAACGTATCAGGGAAGGGATCCCGCACACGTCCGTGTCAGAAACGTAGGCAATGGCAGTTTTGAGATGCAGGTCGAGGAGTGGAACTATCTTAACGAGAAGCATACGACAGAGACAGTGAACTATATGGTCGTCGAGGAGGGCAGTCATAGCTTGAGTAAAGGTGTGACCCTGGATGCAGGTAGGTTGACGGCGGACCACGGATGGAGTTCGGTAAACTCCCCGGTTTCGAGTGGCGGAGTTGTACTAAGCCAGGTTATGTCGTACAACGGCGCTCAGTCCGTCGTCACCCGACACAGGAACGTAGGTTCGAATGGATTCGGTCTCCGTCTCCAGGAGGAGGAAGGCAACAACGGCGTCCACGCCAAGGAGACAGTGGGATACGTCTCCATCGATGGAGATGGAGCGAAGAACCATCAGCTAGACGACTCCTGGAAAACTGTCGGAAACGGGAAAGACGCCATGTTCGCGGATATCCAGTCTTTCCAGGGTAATGACCCGGTTGGAATCAGGATGAAGCAGGACGGATCCTTCACTCTGGAGGAGGAGCGGAGCGTCGACTCCGAAATGGGTCACACACCTGAAACCGTCGGAGTCGTCGGATTCGATGAGGGTAAACTTACCGGATAGGACGTAGAGTTAAAGGAAGAAACGGAACCGAACCTCAAAAATATCTAATTTATTCGTAATTGTTTCTCAAGCTTAGAAACTGTCTCTAAAACATAAAACTGTACAAACTTTCTGTCTATAAACCCGGGACCGGGGTTTATTCCCTCTTTTTAATCGAGATAGATTGCATATTAGCCGACAGACGAAAGGGACAGACAGTTCATCCATCGCCTTGAGGCTGTCATGGATAAACGTAATCCGGGAACTCGACCTCTATATAAAACAGTTCGAACACCTCTGAAAGAAGGAACTAACTGTGAAAGAAGGATCTAAGACAGTTTTATATTCTATCTCGACGGACGGTAATCCATGGTAGATGCTTCGATAGACGTCGTATACCGCGGCGGCCTCCGTTGCGACAGGAACTATCTCGTGGAGGGAGGGACGCTGGCGAGTCAGTCGAACCCGAACCCGGACAGCGAGTTCGTCGATATTCCTGTATACAGCCTCGTGATCGATCATCCCGACGGCGTTGTTCTCTGGGACACCGGACACCACGGTGACGCGCTCGAACTCTGGCCGGAGGAGATAGCCGATGCCTTCTATCCATACGATTGCGGCGAACACGGCCTGGAGACCGACCTCGAACGGGAGGGATGGTCGGTTTCGGATATAGACACGGTCTTTATCTCCCATCTGCATCCCGACCACGCCGGTGGTATCCACGTCTTCGATGGAACCGACGTTCCGGTATACGTCCATGAGGAGGAGATGAAGTTCGGGTACTACTCGGTCAAGACGCCGGAGGGTGTCGGAGACGACTCTTACCTGCTCGATGACTTCGACTATGACCTCAACTGGAGAATAATCCATGGCGAAAGGGAGACGCTGTTCGAGGACGTCGAGTTCATCCATCTTCCCGGGCACACCCCCGGTATGACGGGAACCTTGGTCCATCTCGACTCTGGTTCCGTGCTCTTCGCGGGCGACGAACTCTATCTCGAGGAGAACTACGTAGGAGGAACACCGATCGGTGGAGCGTTGACGTGGGACAGCGGAGACTGGAGGGAGAGCCTGCAGCGCGTGGAGGAACTGGAGAGGCGGCACGACGCCGAGGTTGTGTTCGGCCACGATCCGGAGCAGTTCGAGGAAATCGAATCGGGCTGGTAGAGAGTTGCGGATTTTTCCGGTTTAACTGTCCACTCCCTAATTACGGCTTCCGTCATCACCGTTTCCTCCTTTCCCGGTTCCTGCCTTGTTTTTATCGTCCTTCTCGTTTTCCCTCATTCCATTTTCAACAGTCTCGTCTTCCTCATTCTCGGTCATGCTGTCAAGATGCCGCGACAGTCCCTCCGCCTGTTCCATCCCATACATGTCGGTGAAGGGAGGCGGCAGGAACTCGACGACGAGGACGTCACTCCCCGGCTATTCGTGTTTGACGTTCTCGCAGTCGACGGAGGCTGGATAGTTGGCGAATCCCTCGAGGAAAGGAAGGAAACTCTGGAGGAAACTGTCGACGGAACGGAGTCTATTGAGGTAGTGGATTTTAGAAACGGGGAGTTCGACTGTTTCTTCCAGGAGGTAGTGGACAGCGGGGGCGAGGGATTGATGCTGAAACGTCTAAGGAGTCGGTACCATCCCGGCGTCCGGTCCAGCGAATGGCTGAAGGTGAAGAAGTTCAGCGAGAGGGACTGCGTGGTCGTTGGATACACGGAGGGTGAGGGGAGCAGGAGCGAAACCTTCGGTGCCCTGGTTCTGACCGATGGAGAAAACTACGTCGGAAGAGTAGGTACTGGTTTCGACGAATCCGAAAGAAAACGTCTTATAGAGGAGTTCGAGGAAACCGGTGAGAGATCGGTATCCCGGGACGCAGTGGAACGCAGCTATACACCGGTGGATCCCTTCGTGGTGGAAGTCAGGTACCAGGAGGTTACGGACGACGGCAGCCTGAGGGCTCCCGTCTACGTGAGAAGCAGGTTCGACAAACCGGTCGATGACGTAGTAGGGGTCGGGAAATAAGGTATCGAGCTCAGGAAACCTTCAGTTCTGTCGAGTGACGGCTTTCTTCAGTCAGCGTATTCGCGTTCCTGTTCGTGGGACGGTTCGGGTACGTCCGTTTCTGGATTAACTTCGATGTCTATCTCCGTCTCACCGTATCCTCCCCAGATCCATTCCTCGAGAAACATACGCCACCAGAAATCGTCGAGCCTCAGGTTGATCGGGTTGGCGGGGTCGTTCATACAGCTTTCCACGAACTTTTTGTTGACTTCTATGAACTTCCTGACCGCACCTCTCTCGTCACCGTAGAGGTAGTACACGGCCTGCGTAGTCCCTCGTGACTTCTTCGAGCCGTTTACCTCCAGGACGCCGACGTATCCGTGAAGGGCGTCCGAGGTAACCCGTCTCGGGAGTTCCTTGTTTGTCTGGGGTCCGCCTTTCCTGAGGTGGTTGATGGCGGAGTGTTTAACCATTTTCTTGATCTCTGAGTTAGTGAGTTCATCGCTCATTATAGTGGGGATCCTCTCGTCTTGTGATTAACTAAGAGGGAGACGCTGTATATGCATTTCGGGTTTTCTACAGAACATTTATATACTATTAGATAATGGGATCGAGTGGTTTTATCTAATATAACATTTACCGAAGGGGGTATGACAATGGCAAACCCTCATTACGTGGACGGACTCGCGTCACACCTTCCATGTTCAAAAGATCCGAGACCAAGATGTCGACTGCTTAACTGAGTCAGGCGATAACTCTCAAGGTGGTGTTCTCGAGGTGGATGACGTGTTTAAAAGTATATATCTGTTTATTGGTACGATTTTCATCCAGGTCAAATGATTACCTGGAGTTTTATAACAAAAACTTCAATACTTGTTTCATGAAAAATTGGCATTTAATAACTTTCGTACTACTGGCTGGAATAGTTGCACTTAGTGGATGCACGAATCCAGTGACTCAGGAAAAACTTTCTTTCGAAGCTACCCCGGTAGGTGTCGAACAAAACTCCCTTTCTGACACGGGATACAGTACATATTCGTCGGGTTGGAACAACGTAACTCGCAATGTAACTGTGGCGGGACAAAAACGAACGATCGACCTTGCGAACTACGTCGCCGAGTACCGTCGTCCGCTCGGAAACGGAACTGAAGGAGGTTTCGGGGTGTTCGCAACTCCAAAGGCTAAAATCGCAACTCAGACGGCGAACCCCGTCGATGGCTGGTCCGACAAACAGTTTATAAAAAGAGTCCCCAATCCCTACGGGTCAGTAAGCAGACTAAAGAAAACCGGTACGCGTAAGGTAACGATGCTGAGCCAGCAGACTACCGCCAGCATCTTCTCCGGTGTAAGTAGCTCCGGTACCGATATAGTCGTTCAAATTGCAAGAGTAAACGATAAAGACGATATAGTGGTTGCCGGATCGGTACATTCTAACAAGTTCAACGAAACCACCCGCATCACCAAGCTTTTCGAGAATGTAAGACATTCCCCGTCCAAAAGCAGTATGGATGAAAGACAGAAGGAAGAAGAAAAGGAACGGGATACAGGTCAACCTGAACAAAAACAAAACGAGACATCCAAAGTACCGACGGTAAAGGTAGATGAACTCAACCGGAACCCCGAGGAGTTCATGGGTCAGAAGGTAAAGATAGAGGGATACTACTCGACCAGAAGCATCGACATGCTCGTATCCAACTACACAGATGTCGTAACCAACAATCCCCTTCCCAAAAACTCGTACGTACCGTTGATTCCCGAGGAGGCCGACGGTAAACTCACGAGAGAGAATGAGGGATATACCGTCCAGGTCATGGGTGTCGTGAAAGAGCGCGAACCCAACGGGGATTTAGAAAAGGAAGACGCAACCGAAGAAGAAGTTAAGGCAGATATCTGGGAGCCAGAGGTTAAGGTTGAGGTACAGAAAGTCGGTATATTAGAACTCGAAAACAGGGTAAAACCGTACTTGAACCTAGAGAAAATTAAACCCGATAAATTTAGAGTACCCAAACCTCAACTTACCAGGAGTTCCTGCCCGTTTGCAGTTATACTTAGCGGCGGAATCAACCAAGCGAATAACTTCAAACGTTACTGGCAAGGCACAGTTCAGACCTATCAGGCGATGAACGGCACCTACAACCTCCCTGATGACCAGATATACGTAAACTACTGGAACGGCACTCCTGACTCGAAGGTGAACGGTAGAAACATAGTCGACCGCAACGCCCGCCAGTCAAACGTCGACGCGACCTTCAGAGAACTCAAAAAACGCGTCGGCAAATGCCAGAACCAGTCGAAGAAAGGTGTACGCACAGAGGTAATGATGTTCACGTACAACCACGGATCGGAAGATAAGGGTAAGAATCTAATCGGCAGTCAGATCCTCACACCAGACGAACTACGGGACCATCTCGTCGATCTACGTACCAAGGGGGCAGATCAAATAAACATCATGATGATGCAGTGTTACAGCGGACATTTCATCAACCTCACTAGCTCCATGACCGGACGGAGTACAAAGGACTCCGTAACCTCGATCGCAACGGCGGCAAATAACCAAGAGCTATCGTGGGGCAAGGATTACGGATGGAACTTCGTGGCAGCACTAGCAGGACAGTTTCCAGGAGGCTCGTCGGTAAATGCCGATTCGGATGGCGATGGAACTGTCGAGTGGAATGAGGCATACACGTACGCCAAAAAGAACGACAAGTTCGGTCCGAACGGCCAAGATAAGGAGCATCCGCAGTACTTCAACAACGCCCGCTGGCTAGACCCCGATCAGGACGGCGTTCACTCAAGCTACGATAACCAACCGCACACGTACAATCCGAACCAGTAGACACAGTACCATCAACTTCATTCAACCGACGGTTTCTTTTTGATTCGATAAGGTAGTTTTTCTCCGTCTTAGAAAATTTCTCGCCAAGAGACTCCGCTGAGGTGGCTAAGTTAGAAAGAGTTGTGACATACCCCTTGATTCTCCCTAGGGTCGAATGCGAGGGATTGAGTCAGATGGGTTCTGACATACCCCTTGATTCTCCCTGGGGTCGAATGCGAGGGATG
>JBDGRN010000085.1:0-26420 GCA_042218125.1 Halobacteria archaeon
AGTTACAGACGGGCCAATCAGTCGTTAAATAAACACCAAATTCTCAGACGGGCTCTATTCATCCTGTTATATCTGGGTAGTTAAATCCCCTAAGTGCATAGTTAATTTATATTTAGATCACTTAGTTAGTATTTCCAGATCACTTAGCCTAAGATCCTGAGTTTCCTTAAGATCCATATTTATTATTTTATCTTTTAAACATATATAGTCTATATTATTGAGGGAAACGAGTAATCTGTCATAAAATGCAATTTTTCTGGGAAAATCTCCCATATCACAAAGGTTTTCAACATCTGGTGTTTTCAAATGCCCTCGGCCCCCCAGCTGAAACAAAGAGGACAGAACAGCAAATAATAGCAAATATAATCACGATACGAGAAATATCCATACATTTATTACTAATTCTATAATTATACTATAGTAACTGCAGTATACCGGGGAATTTTCCATAGGGTTCCCCGACAGTTGTTTGAGGTTAAAAATAAAAACCAGAAAACCCAATGAAATCGTTAAAAAACCGACTCGTTGAACAAAACAGGAAGATAACTGACGAAGTATTGGTTGTAGGGAACGACTACGCAGGTATCGAGGCGTCGGGTAGGATCGAGAAAGCAAAACCGGTTTTCTTTACAACTGACGAATCGATGGTAAATGGAGCGGAGAGACACCTCGATACTACATACAGCTTTCCGAAAGTTACCGAGCTCCTAAAGAAAACTGAGGTAGAACCGGATACCGCTATCGTTGCAACTTCTAACGACAGCAGGAATCTGCTCGTTTCCCAGAATCTAAGAACGAGGCTCGGAATCGACGACATAGTAGTCCGGGTAAATGACCGGCAGTATCTAGAGTAATTCGAGCAGTTATCGCTCCAGACAGTAGATGCTTCAAAAATAATTGGAACGGAACTAGCACGACGCCTGGAAGCATCTGAGGTATATGAATAAAAATCTCTAAGTATGGGTAAGAGCCTCGAAAGGGATCTAGGCTTACCATCGGTAATGGCGATTAGTATAGGTGCCATGGTCGGTAGCGGTATATTCATCCTACCTGGACTGGCTCTTAAGATGGCTGGTCCCGCGGTAATCGCCGCTTACGGTATCGCTGCACTGCACGTGCTACCGGCAGCATTAAGCAAGTCAGAGATGGCTACCGCCATGCCGGAGTCCGGAGGCACCTATCTATACATAGAAAGAGGGATGGGTCCACTCCTCGGTACGATAGCAGGAATAGGTACCTGGTTCTCTCTAACCTTCAAGGGAGCACTGGCATTAGTTGGAGGTGCACCCTACCTCGTACTCCTGTTCGAACTCCCTGTAAGACCCGTCGCTGTCGGAATCGGATTCTTACTCATCGTGATTAACCTCGTAGGCGTTAAACAAACGGGTAAAATTCAGACCTTTATAGTCGTTATAATGGTCGGGATACTGACCTGGTTCGTCGCTAACAGCGCGCCATCCATAAACTCCGCTAACTACGGAAATTTCTTCTCCCAGGGCATCGGTGGACTATTAAAAGCAACCGGGTTCGTCTTTGTATCCTACGCCGGAGTAACCAAGATAGCCAGCGTAGCGGAAGAGATCGAGGATCCAGACCGAAACATACCCCTAGGGATGCTGGGATCCCTACTTTTCACCACAGTTCTATACATCGCTCTGGTATTCGTCATGGTTGGAGTCGTACCAGCCAAGAACCTCAAGGGATCCGAGATATCCATGGCGTTGGCCGCCGAGTCAGTGTTTTCGAACACTGGAGTGCTGCTGATCATCAGTGCCGCCCTGATCGCCTTAATAAGTACGGCAAACGCAGGAATACTGTCGTCGTCACGTTATCCACTGGCTATGAGTCGAGACAGCCTGGCGCCACCTTCACTGGGTACCGTAAGTGAACGTTTTGGAACTCCCGTTCAGGCGATTACACTGACTGGAGGCGTCCTGCTGGTGATGGTGGCTTTCCTGCCTATCCAGAAGATAGCAAAACTTGCGAGCGCCTTCAAGATTCTGGTGTTCATACTTATAAACATCGCCCTGATAGCGTTCAGGGAGGCGGACCTGGAGGAGTACGAACCCAGTTTCGAAACCCCGATCTATCCTCTGCCACAGATCTTCGGTATCGTAGGAGGCCTGGCACTGATACCATTAATGGGTTTTATTCCTCTTGCCGGATCGGTATTGATCGTAGCCGGTTCTCTTGTATGGTACCTCATTTACGTCCGGAGACGTGGAGACGTAGATCGCGAGGGAGCCGCAAAAGATGCAATAAGACAACGTATCGGAGGACAGGTAATGGAGGAAACCACGCAGGCTATAGCCCAGAACGATCTGTATGACGTCCTCGCCGTAGTAACTGAAAAGATATCTCTGGACAGCGAAAAAACCTTGATCAAGATAGCGTCTACCATAGCGGGGAGTCGGGGCGGGTCTGTCCAGGTAACCAGGTTCGACAAGGTACCTGATCAAACTCCGTTGAAAACCGCTTCTGCGGAAAAAACTTCGGGTGACCTGTCATTTGAGACGAGGATGGAGAAGCAGGTCGAGCTTTCGGAAGTAACTACAATGTACGGTGAAATCGTAAGCCACGACCTCAAACACTCAGTCGTTAACCATGCTAAAACCCGGGATGTAGACGCGTTGATAATGGAGAGACGTAGGGAGCTAATCCACGCCTCGATCTTCGGTAGCGATGTAAGATGGATAAAACGGAACGCCGACTGTGACGTAATCGAGGTCGAAGACAGGGGTATAGAGAATATCGAGAACGTCGGGCTTGTTACGGACGGAAAACCCTACGAGGCGGTTAAAGTCATGGTTGCGGACGCTATAGCCGAAAGGGCTGGCGGTTCCGTAGAACTACTTTATGGGATGGATCCTTCGTCTCCACCAAAACAGCGGCAGACCATACAGGAGTACCTCGACCGTTTGAAGGGGGAGTTCGACTCACCGGTGTCGATAAACCTCATAGAAGCCAAAGACAAACGTGAAGGACTAATAAAAGCCAGCCGTAGCATGAACATAATAGTGATAAGTTCCGGTGACGACGGATTGAAGGGTGCGTTGTTCGGGAGTCCATCCGATTACATAATCGATGGAGTCGACTGTACCGCGGTAATCGTCCATCCGGTTAACAAGAACGGGGGTTCGATCCGCGATTTCCTCCATTACAAACTGTTCTGAACCGATGGAACGTGTAGTATTTAAACTACGAAACTGGATTTAAAATTAAGGTAATGAAGGATAACGAAAGGGTAGAACTCGACGGTATTGATCGATATATTATCTATCAGCTACAGAAAGATGCCCGACACACCTCCTCTAGCGACATAGCGGAAAAAATGGATATATCACCCAGCACGGTACGGAACCGAATAAAGAGGCTCGAAGACGAGGACGTAATAAACGGATACCAGGCAGATGTAAACTACGAAAAGATCGGCTACCAGCTCTATACACTCATAGTCTGTACAGCGTCGATACCCGAACGGGAGGAACTCGCACGGAAAGCACTTTCCGTGACAGGCGTGGTTGACGTACAGGAAGTGATGACTGGGGACGGCAACGTGATAGTTACTGCGGTAGGGGACGACGGTGACGACCTCGCAAGAATAGGGCGTGACCTATCGTCTATAGGGCTCAAAGTCGTAGACGAGGACGTAATACGAAACCACTACACCCATCCTTACCACAAGTTTGAAGAAGAAAACCACTGAAATGGATGTATTCTTTGTGAAAAACTCGTTTACTTTTCTTTCTTTCGAACTCAAACCCTGGCTCTATGAAACCCTGGCTCTATGAAACCCTGGCTCTCTCATCTCAGTCAGTCGGAACGTTACGGAACTTTCGTCAGGTTCTCCGCCGTCACTCTCGCGCTCCGTGTCTCCATCATGAGCTTGCCGGCGGGACGTATCGAACAGTCGGGACGGTGATCGTGTCCGTAACATCCGACGTAAACTTCGAGGGAGTCGTTCATCACTCTCTCTATCCGGTCGAACTCCTCCTGATCGTAATGTATGAAGGTTCCACCTGTACGTGACTCGACGTAGAGGGAAACTATGGGTCCGAAACATTCTTGGAGACACCTGTCTGCCAGATCACTCCTCGGATGGTCGTACGGGCCGTCGAACTCTTCTCTCAGCCCGTCGACTCTGTCGTCGAGTTCTGTCAGTTTGTCTCTGTAGTAGTCATTCTCTTCCTCGTCCGACGTCATTGAACTTAACTTCGGGTCCGGGATTCTAAAGGTTAAAGAAAAGTTATTCAGTACAGTAGTCGAACGCCTCCTTCACGGCTTCCGTCCTTCCAATGAAGGTCAGGTGGTCGCCGTACTGTATAACGTCGCTGGCGTGTGGAATCTGGTTGGTCTCCTCCCGGCTCAGCAACGCCAGGTGACAGTCCTCAGAAAGCTCCGACATCAGCTCCGACACCGTCATACCCGCGATATCCTCCGTGGTGACCTCGACCTCCTGGACGTCCCCCGTCCGTCCTAACTCCGTCATCCAGCGCGAGATTGCCGGACGTTCGATCACGTTGTCCATCGACCACGCAACCGACATTCCCGCCGATATCACCTCTATGTCGAGGTCCTCAAACGCGTCTATGTTGTCGGGGTCGTTCACGCGGGCGACGACGGTATCGACGTCGAAAGTGTTTTTCGCTAGCTGCGAGGCGAGCAGGTTTATATCGTCCTCCTCCGTCGCAGCCGCAACGACCTTCGCGTTGGCGGCACCTACGGATTCGAGCACCTCCTGGCTGGTCCCGTCTCCGTGCCGAGCCGAGTACCCGTCCGCCTTCAGTTTCTCGACGGTATCCTCGTCCTCGTCGATAATCAGTACCTCCTCGCCACGTTCCTCCAGCCTTTCGGCTAACGCCCGTCCCACTCGGCCGCCGCCGATAACTATGGTGCGCATTGGAATCACGTCGAGAGCCTGGGCAATATGACGTGCCAGACCTCCTTCAAATATAACGGTAGCAAAGATCACGAGAAAAACGGTGCCGACGAGCGTCGTCGCCGCTTCGGGATTGCTGTGCTGAAGTTCCAGGGCGAAAAGCGTCGCGACGCTGGCGGGAATAATTCCCCTGGGCCCGATCGCGCTTATAAAGAGACGTTCGTCCATCGTGAGACGTTCGCCGTAGGTACAGGTCAGGACGAGAACGGGACGCACCACTAAAGCAACTGCAACGACGACAACGGCTCCCCCAAGACCTAGGGCGAACAGGTCGCTCAGGGAGAGCAACGAAGCCAAAGTGATAAACACCAACGAAATAACCAGGAGGGTTATGTCGCCCTTGAACCGCTCGATATCTTTCTTGTAGGGGATATCCGTGTTACCCAGGATAAATCCACCCGCGGCTACTGCCGCGATACCTGCCTCGGAGGCAACCAACTCCGCGAGCCCATACATCACGAGCGACGCGATAAGAACCATCAGTCTGGCGTTCTGTGGTGCGTTATCGAGCGAGAGACTGACGTGTCGTAACACGAACCATATGATGCCGGCGACGATGCCGCCTACTACGACGCCCACACCGAGCCGTACCCCGAACTCCCGTACCAGTCCCGCCAACCCCTTGTTCTCCAGCAAAACGTACTCGAACATCACTATCGCGAGTATCGCGGCGGTTACGTCGTTAACCACTCCCTCGGTTTCCAACGTCGTCGCCACCCTGTCACGGACAGGTACGACGTTCATTATCGGCGTGATCACCGTGGGGCCGGTGGCGATCAGGAGGGAACCGATGAGTAGAGACAGGTCCCATGGAGCATCCAGTGCGTACCTCACCGCTACCGCGGTTCCGGCGAGCGACATAGCCGCACCGAGCGTCACCAGTCGTAGGGTCTCCTTTCGGGCCTCCCTGAGACGGTCGAAATGCAGGTGAAAGGCACCCTCGAAAACGATTATAGCTACGCTGAGACCTACTATCGCGGGAAGCGCGTCCCCGAAGACCATTGGGGTAATAAAACCCAGTCCCTCCGGTCCTACGGTCACCCCCGCCAGTATCAGGAACAGGACGCTGGGGACCCGGAGCCTGTCCGATATGATCTGTGCAATAACGCCTAACCCCAGGATCGTGGCGACGACCGTGATAAGCTCGACTGTGGGAGCCAATAGTTACTCCTCGACTTATTTTAACTCAAGAAACAGTTAATACCAAGGGACGAGAATCGGTTTCGGAACAAGGTCTCCGGTTCGGAACACCCCTCAAGTACGGGTATAGTGGTTCGGGTACGGGTATAGTGGTTCGGGTACCGTGAGTAAAAAACGTTGAAGAAAAAAGGGTATGGAGATAGATTAGAGCTGGGTTAGCCGTCTATCCTTCCTTGAACTCGACGCCCTTTCCACCTTCAGGATGTCGCCATTCGGTGTCGGCGACTATGGCGCACGTACCACATTCGACACAGGGCTGTGTGTCGAGGCTGACCTTTTTCTTGGAGTGTCCGTTAGCCTGTACCGTCTCCTCACGGTAACATCCGCCGCCGAAGTCCCTGGCGCTGACCGGGCAGGCTGTAACGGCGTCGCCGCTAGCCACGTAACTGTTGTCCAGCAGGTCGATGTGGGGGTTTCCTACGTCGGTGTCGTAGGTAAGGTCTCCTATCCTGTCTAATAGGCTCTTGGGTACCCAGTCGTTTTCCTGAGTGACGGGTTCACCCAGTTCTTCCGCGATAACTGTAGGGATAGTGACGTAGCTGGTTCTCGTGTCGGGAACCATGGTAGAGAGAGTGGGTGAACCCAGGAAACGTGGTAGAAGACTCTCGAATACGCTGGATCCAATGACGGCGCGTCCTACAGAGGACTTGAGGAAACCGTCAACTATGGAGGTAAGAGCCTCGTTCTCTCCCATCTTGCCGACGAGTTCGTATCTCTTGGGCTGCATCTTGTCGAACATTCCATCTTCGTACAGCTTCTTGGTGTAGAGCTCTCCGGCATTGTCCTTGTCGTGGGCCTGTGCAAATGCTTCTCCAGCGAGTGCGCCGGCGTTTACGGCGTGGTTCATCCCCTTGATGACGGGTCCGGCTGCCTGCATCTGTCCCGCTGCGTCTCCTACGAGTACGAGGTTGTCCTTGTGGGGGGAGGGATGTGCCGCCTTTTTGGCGTCGGGTACGAGTTTCGCCGAGTACTCTACCTCGACGTCGTCCTCTGTGATCCAGTCCGCTAAAAGCGGATGTGTCAGAAGGTTGTTGAGGAGTTCATGCGGTTCGGCTCTCTTGTCGACTATACTGTCGAGATGGAACACCGTACCTATCGATAAAGTTTCCTCATTTGTGTAGAGGAAACCTCCTCCACGTACGCCGTCGAACAGGTCACCCGAGAACAGATGTGCCTCACCTTCCGAATCTGTGATTCCGAACCGCTCCCTGACTTCCTGTTCACCGATGTCTACTACCGCCTTGACACCCTGGAACCACTCCTCGGGGTCATCCCAGTCCATCATTCCGGCGTCCCGTGCCAGTTCACTGTTGACGCCATCGGCGGCAACTATCATGTCCGCCTTTATGGGATCTATCTCGTCACAGGTTACACCAACTATCTCACCGTTCTCACGGAGGAGTCCGTTAACACGTATGTCGTTTAGAACTCCTCCGCCCGTCTCGCTGGCTACCTCGTGGACACGTTCCTCCATCCAGCTGTCCATATGTCTCCGTAAGACGGCGTCGCTCCACTCCGTGTCGTGTTCGTGGAGACGGGTGATGTCAACCGACTTGACCTTGTCGCCCGAGACGTTGTGCATATGGTAGCCCGTTATCGGACGTTCCGCCGCTTCCTCCCTGAACTCCGGGAAAAGGTCCTCGACGGTGTATTTCGCGGACTCCTCCGCGTAGATCAAGCCGCCGCTGACGTTCTTGGAACCTGATTCGACGCCTCTCTCCAGTACTAAGGTCTCCACACCCCTGTCTGCAAGCGACTTTGCAGCCGCACATCCACCGGGTCCGGCTCCGACGACAACCGCTTCGTAATGTTCGTATTCGGACATTAGTTCTCACCTCCTTCTAGCTTTATTTCTCCGCCGTCGGCAGCAGCGGGTAGCTTGAGTTCTCCCTCCTCGAGGGAGTCGATCAGCTGTGGGATAACTTCGAAAAGGTCGCCTATTATGAAGTAGTCGCTGAAGTCCTTTATCCGGGCGTCCCTGTCGGTGTTTATCGTCAGTATGACTTCACTCTCGTCCATCCCGACCTTGTGCTGGACCGCGCCGCTTATTCCCGCAGCAATATAGAGATCTGGTTCGACCTCTTGACCTGTCTCACCGATCTGGCGCTCTTCAGTAACGATCTCTTCTACGTGGCCATCCAGGTCGTAGCTCGCGGTAACGATTCCGCGTGAAAGGCCGAGAGCTGCGTCGTCGAACTGTTCGGTGAGTTCCTGACCGAGTTCGAGTCCACGTGTTGGGTCCTCACCGATTCCACGTCCTAGGGCAACGACGACCTCGTGTCCCGTGAGGTCTATACCTTCGTCCAGAACTTCGTATCCTTCTATATCGACGTCTAACCATTCGTCCTCGATATCCATCTCGTGTTCTACTACTTCGCCTTCCCTGTCTGCCTTTCCGGGGATATCGAAACTACCCGGAATCACTGATGCGCCCTGGGGATGGAAGTCCCTGTCGGGATTGTCGAGACAGAGTATGGTGGACCATTCGAATCCGCTGAAGTCCGGTCTCTTCATGTGGAGGGTACGTTCGAAAACCTTGGTCTCGCCCCTCTCTCCGGTCTTCATCGGGTTGGTTTCCTCATGTGGTTCAATGAACAGTTCGTTACAGTCGCTGGCGAGGCCGCTGTCCAGTTCCGCCTGAACCATAGCAGATAAGTCCCGTCCGTTGTTCGTGGCGGGGAACAGGACGTACCTTGGGTTGTCGTAGTCGTGCCAGTCGTAGTCTGCACGCGCCATGTCGACGAAGACCTCTGTGTAGGGTTTGTGAAGGAACCGTTCAAGACTGTCGTCGTCGAAGAATATCGCGAGGTCGGCACCGTACTCGATAGCTTCCTCTGCGAGATCCTCCATATCGTCGCCAATGAGGACTGCAACTACCTTCTCTTCCTCGGTGTAGTTCTCGTTCTCGTTAGCGTCGTCGGGCCGTTCGTCGCCTATGTAATCCTCGTTGTACTCGTCCATCAGGTTACGAGCCTCACCGAGCATCTCCTTAGAGACGTCCATAAGTTCACCGTGCTGGGTTTCACAGTAAACCCACATGTCGCGGTAGACGCCGTTGTGTTTACCCTCTATGTACTGCTTGTCCGCAGTTGGCTCACCTTCTTCTTCCTCGTCTTCTCCATCGTCATCTTCGGCTTCGTCCGTTTTTTCGTCCTCTCCCCCATCGGGTTTCGGAGTGAGTTTATCGATCTTATCCTCGACGGCTTCCTTCGCGGTAACCCTGTCTTTTCCTTCCTTTTCCTTTTCGAGAACCTTCTCGAGTTCCTCGGGGTCCTCTATTTCTGAGATCTCTTCCTTTATTTCGTCTACTGTATGTTCCTTTGGATCCATTTTTTAGTCACCCGCTAGTGGCTCGATTGTCTCGAAAACGTCGTTCATTCCCTCGTCGTCAACAGGTTCGATATACGTTACCTCCCTTTCGGCTGGAGCTTTTGGTATAGCGTCAACGCTCGAAACCAGTGTAGGTGAACCGTCTAGCCCGACGTTGTCGGGATCGAGGTTGAGTTCATCATGTCCCCATTCAGTCAGGTGTTCCTCGTGGTTCTCGGATCTCTCCTCGGTCTCGAAACGTAGCTCTTTATGTCT
Organism: Halobacteria archaeon; assembly: GCA_042218125.1. Taxonomy (GTDB): domain Archaea; phylum Halobacteriota; class Halobacteria; order Halobacteriales; family Halorutilaceae; genus JBDGRN01. The sequence goes on from JBDGRN010000085.1 coordinate 9,725, forward strand.
CAACCTGTGAGATGCTTTGTCGTAGAATGGCTCGAACTCAGGATCGGTGACGACGACTGCGGGAGTCTCTGCCTCCACCGTCTCAATTTCGTCCTCGTCTCCCTCCACGAGACGTTCAGCACGTATAATGCCCTCTTCGGGGTCGTGCTCCAGGTTTATTACATGAGTTATTAATGGTCTGTCGAGAACCCAGTCTGTCTGTGGTCCCGTGTGACCTGTCTCGCCGTCCGCCGTCTTAAATCCGGCAAAGACGATATCCGGCTCCCCCATCTCTTTAATCGCGGTACCAAGCGTTATAGCCGTCGCCCAGGTATCTGCAGCCGCGAAAGCGCGATCAGTCAGCAGATAAAGATCGTCGGCGTAGACGTCCTCCATACCTTCTCTCAGAATCTCGTCCGCATCGGGCGGACCCATCGCCGTCAGAGAAACCCTACCACCATGTTTAACCTTCGTCTGCAACGCCGCCCTCAACGCCACCTTGTCGTTAGGATTCATCACCGTAGGCGTGGACCCCCTCTTCAGATGTCCGTCCTCGTCGAACTCGACCTGGCCTTCTCGAAAGTCCGGGACGCCTTTGGTTAACACCACGTAATGCATGTCTTCCTCACTCATACCTGTCCATCTACATACATTATACTTACTAAAAGATATAGCAATAAAACCGCAAGACAGCGTAGGGATAGCCTCTAAAAAACTGAAAACTGTCCTCGAGTCAAGGCCATAACCACAGAATCCAGGAGGTTCAGAAACGCCAGGAAGTCCTCCCTTCCACCTTCCTCGACTACCACTATGTCGAGACTCGTACAACATACCTCACGAAGTTCCTGTTTACTGGGTTTGTCCTGTTTACTGGGTTCGTTATCTTCTGGGGACTTCGTTCCAGAGTTCGTACTTATTTGTTTATGATCACTTACTGATGGTTTCGTAGGTTTCGTTTTACTGCATTCGTTACAGCTTGAAGAATTAGCTGCTCTGTCGATCATTTCACGCGAGGTGACGTACGACCCTCTTTCCTCGTTCCAATCCAGAATACCTTCGTCAATCAAGGTTAGACCGATATGGATCGCTGGATCTCTATGTCTCGGATCCAGTTCCTCGGCAACCATACCTCTAACCCTATCCACGGGATAGGCGGCGTTGGAGTAGTCGGTACATACCCCTTCGAAGACAACGTTCCCGAATCTGTTCGACGTCAAGGTATGTGAATACTTCTCTCATAGCTTCGTAACTCCTTTGATAAGGCGTGGAAATAAAGTAGAACAATGAATACGACGAGTAAACGGAAAGGCGTAGAGCTATGGTGGATACTGGTTCTGGCTCCGTTCGCAATACTGGCCGCCGGACTTCTTTTGAAACCTGATTTGTTCTACGACCGGTTCATATGGAAGTACTTCTGGGGCCCGGTGGTGGCGGATTCCCGGAACGTAGCAGAGGTGGTACACAACGGCGTTCGCGCCCAACCGGGATATACGTTAATCAGTGAACTGGGTTACGCGTACACGTTGATACTGGCGGTACTGGCGGTCGTAAATATACTCGAAATATTCGACAAGGGCAACCGTCCACGTTTCTTCTACTCATTGGTACCATCCGTGTTCCTCGGCGGTGCACTCCGAGTAGTAGAGGACACAGGTGCACTCAAACCTCCCATCAACTACGTCTTCATCTCACCTATAATCTACTTCACGATGTTCATACTGGTTCTCGCCTTTCTGCTCATATCAATTCTCCTGGAGAGAAAGGGTTACGTCGATAGCTACTCTAAACCTCTCGGGGTCCTGGGTGCAGCCGCCCTCACAGTAACACTGGCTTTCCTGGTACTAAACGGGCTCCAGCGGGGAGCCATAATCATCTGGGTGCCGGTAGCCTCGCTCGCACTCGCAACGGTATCCTGGGGGGTAGTCTGGTTCCCCGTCGAGAAATACAGCGCAATGATAATGGAGGGAACCGGCTGGATGGGTGCAGTCGTACTCTGGGGACATATGGTGGACGCTGCCTCCACCACTGTAGGTATAGAGTACCTGGGATACGGCGAAAAACATCCCCTTGTCCAGGGAATTATAGACATATCAGGTACGACGTTTACGTTCATTCCGGTAAAAATAGCTATAGTACTTCTCATACTGTACGCGTTCGACCGGGAGTTCTTCGAGGAGTACGACAAACTACCATACCTGCTTCTGGTTGCAGTTCTTGCGGTCGGTCTTGGTCCGGGAACCAGGAACCTCCTAAGAGCTACGATAGGTGTATAGATTTCAATAGGGTAGGTAACTGTGATAGATTTCAATAGGGTAGGTAGCTGTGGAGCAACCAGGTCTCGGATCCGTAGAAACCCCTGAAATAGGCTTGGTTGGATGCATAACCACGGAACGGGACCGTTCTATTTTTAACCGACCGAACATAACTGTAAAACCGGATAGAATATCGACTGTTTCGGTTAAAAATTCTAAATACAAAATATGAAGATTGGAACGGCGGAATCTAAACCCGGTGAGGTATCTAAGGGTTACATTGACATGGTTTCCTTTCCGACGGGAGGGATGGAGAGAGCGCCGGTTATGCTGGCTACGGGGGAGGACGGAAACGACTCTCCCACACTTTGGCTGACTGCGAACCTGCACGGTAACGAAGTAACAGGAATACCTGTGGTACACCAGACGGTAACCAAACATTTAGCGGAAAGGATGAACGGTACCGTCGTGGGTGTAATAACACTCAACCCTAGCGGCCTGCGGAGCGCTGACAGGAGAAGCCATTACGATACGCGGGATCCAAACAGGCTTTTTCCCGACTTCAACCAGGGAGATGATGTCTACAGAACCACCCAGGAACTCATAAACAACCGCGTTTTCAAACTTATTGAGAATAACGCTGACACCGTAATAGATCTCCACTGCAGCAATCTCGGTAGCGTCCCTTTTACTATTCTGGATCGAGTGTTTAGGGGCAATGAAAACGTGGACGACACCGAGCAACTGATCGCTAAGCAGAAGAAATACGTCGATTCCTTTGGCTTCACTCCGGTTATAGGCCCCGAACCAAAAAGGATGATGGAGCTGGATCTACACCGCACCTTAACGGCTTCAGTCCTCAACAACATAGGGATTCCAGCCTTTACTGCCGAACTGGGGAGCGACTACATAGTCGAGAAAAATGTGGTATCAGCAGCCGTCAAGGGAATAAAAAACGTTATGCGAGAAATGGGTATGTTGGACGGTGAAATACAGGACGTCGGAGGTATTACCAAGATGCCACACGACTTTACCGCCCGCAGGACGAGTATCGAGTCGCCCGTATCCGGTCTTCTGGATACCGCTACTGAACCCGGCGAACTTGTTAGAGAGGGCGAACCGGTCTGCCGTATATGTGACTCGTTCGGAGAAACCAAACACGTCGTGGAGGCGCACCGCGATGGATGGGTAACGTCGTTCCGTATGGGTATAGGTGTCGAGGAAGGATCCCGGGTATGTTACTACGCCGAGAAGACCACTGAGGACGACATGTTAGAGATACTCAACGAGGACGTCACGGGCGAGTAAAATGGAAGGCTACGTCGAGGACGGAGAACTGTTTCTGGAACGTGCCGAATCCACCGATCTGACGACGATGGAGAAGAGGGAGGTACAGAAATGGCTATTTCGCGTCAAGAACGAACTTTCACAGAGCTACCAACTCGACGTGTCAGGCTTCGAAACCAGTTACGAAGCCAAACTGAGTTCACGTGACGGAGAGGCCGAGTTCGTAGTCGACAGAAGAGGGGAAGAAGTAGAGGTCAACGCCTTCGTGATGGGTGACGGCGGCGCAGAACTCAACCAGGTATTTACTCAGCCATAACCGTATTTCATTTCGTATTTTCGGCCGTTTTTAAACGCACATTTTTCGGATTTTTGGATATTTAAGATATATAATGTGTCTGGGTTTTCGAGACCCAATTTACCTCGAATACTCCGCGTTTAAAAATGCCCGTATTTTCTATTTCGTATTTCCCAGGGTCTGTATATCTTCTCAACTGGTACACTGATAGTTATGTTTTCAACCGGTACACTGATAGTTATGTTCTGTGGAGTACGTGGATCTTCCGGGTGAGGGAACGGTGGACCCTGTCGGTGATCACTTTTTTGACTTCGAACTCCGCGTCCTCCGCCTTTTCGGAGATCCATCCGTCCGAAACCACGACGACTCTACCTTTCACCACTCTATCCAGTTCATCCAGGACTCCACAAATTAATCCGTCGAGAGATTTACCCTCGACCAGGCTTGCCTTACCGTAGGGAAGGTCGGTTACGGCGCAGTCGACGGAGTCGTCGGGTAATGGAAGGTTTGCCGCGTCACCCAGACAGAGTTCGTATCTGCTATCGAGATACTCATCCTGGTTCATCCGTGCACCCCTCAGTATTTCAGGTTCGACGTCGAAACCCAGTGTATCTGCGCCACATAGCCCCGCCTCGATCAGAACTCCGGCGGTCCCACACATCGGATCCAGTAAAACCGCACCTTCTTGACCCCCTGCAAGGTTTGTCAACGCCCGTGCAGTCATCGGATCCATGCAGCCCGGTCGGAAGTACGGCTTCTCCATGGGTTTTCTCTCCTCGAAACTTCCTGTTTCCACGAGTTCTCTACCGAAAAAACAGTGTCCATCGGTGAATATCAGTCTGTACCGGTGTTCCGGCTTCTCCAGGTCGACGGAACGACTGTCCCCGAAGAGAAGGGAGCCTGCATCCCTTTCGAGGGATTCGACACTTGAATCCTGGTTTCCCACTGTCTTGACCCGTACGCTGTAGCTACCCTCGAACTCTGTGTCTGCGGCTTCGACCATACGTAGCACCGCCTCCCTGTCTTCCTCCGTGAATCCGTCTCCCTGGAGTTCGGTTTTACCGAGATACCGGTTTATACGGTGTGTCATCGCGAGATACTCCGGGTGGTCTACGTAGGGTGTTACCGCGACACCCGTATATTCTTCACGCACGTCTCCTGCGGAATTAAGTTCAGCGGACGCGAGTTCGTGGTTGGACTCCTTAATTTCGGCTAAATACACTTTTTTAAGCTCACTGTTTTACTGAATATACTGGTTTAAGCTCACTGGATTTAGATATGACGGAAGATATAATGAAGGTTTATATAACCCTTTTAATACATATTTAAACGGAAATGAGTAAGGTAGAAGAACCTAAAAAAACGATCGAAATAGAGAACGTCGTGGCATCAACCGCAATAGGGCAGGAACTCGACCTCGAACAGGTAACCCTCGACATGGAGGGCGCGGACTACGACCCCGACCAGTTCCCGGGCCTGGTCTACAGGACGCAGGAACCAAAGACCGCCGCCTTGATCTTCAGATCGGGTAAGATAGTATGTACAGGAGCGAAGAGCCCGAAGGATGTCGATAAGGGCCTCAAGATAGTCTTCGACAAGCTCCGTGACCTGGGTATCGAGGTGGACGACGATCCCGACATCAAGGTACAGAACATAGTCGCCAGCGCCGACATAGGACACGACCTCAACCTCAACGCTATAGCGATAGGCCTTGGCCTCGAAAACATCGAGTACGAACCCGAGCAGTTCCCGGGACTCGTATACAGGCTCGAATCCCCCGAAGTCGTCGTGCTACTGTTCGGAAGCGGAAAACTCGTCGTGACGGGCGGCGAAAAACCCGACGACGCCGACAAGGCAGTCGAGACAATCATAAACCAGCTAGAGGAACTCGACCTGCTCGACTGACGTGGTATGCCGGGAGAGACCGGAATATACCACAGGCACTCCTCCTACCTGGAAACCAACGTACAGGCAGGGTTAGCGTCAGGTAAAGTCGTCAAGATCGAGTTCACCGACCAACCGGCCCCCGACTCCATGGAGAACGGCATCGAACTCCTCGACGACATATTCGAATACCTCTCAGGCAGGGAACGCACCTTCGACTACCAGACCAGCCTGACAGTATCTACCCAACACCGGGAGGTTCTCGAAAGGACCGCCGATATACCGTACGGAGACACCGTGACGTACGGAAAACTCGCGGCATCACTCGGCAGAAAGGAGGATGCCGAGGAGGTAGTCCATCAGGTTCACGACAATCCTATACCGTTCGTGTATCCCACACATAGAGTAGTAGAAACCGACTCAATAGGTGAGTTCTGTGGAGGACGGGAGATCAAACGTAAACTCCTGGAGATCGAGGGAGGAAGCTACTGAAAGTCATCCGTCGGGAACTTGGCGTATAGCTAAACAGAGTTAGGTTCGTCCGTCTGGCTCACCTGTCTCAGCCTTTCTACACCATCTATCTCTCTTATAACCTTCTCGGTGGGTTCGGGTACCAGGTGGCTCCAGTCCTCTCCCTGTAACATCTTGGTTCGGACTTTGGTTCCCGAGTACTTGTCCCGCTCGAAAAGTATGTTTCTCTTTGTATCGATACCCTCCTCCTGGAACAGCCTCATCACCAGTGGATTGTTGCTGTAGACGATGTCGAAAGGCGGACACATCGTCTGGACATGTGAGACCCAGAGCGAGTTCCTGTTTATATCCTGTATCGGTATGCTGTAGACCGTCGGCTCCAGGTCCTCCAGGGACTTCGTTATCATGTTGATCCGTTCACCACCGGTAAACGGGTTGTCGACCGTATGCGATTCCTGCGCGCTACCTACCGCTACCACGATCTCGTCAACCTGGTCGCCTATATGCTCGATAACGTTGTAATGTCCGAGATGGAACGGCTGAAAACGTCCTATATAGAAACCCCTCATCCTTATTTCAGTTATGTACCGGCTTTTTTTAAATGTGTGTTTAAACTAGCGGTGAAGTTCGGAATAATTTGTAAAATCAGTATATTTTATAATAAATGACTACCAGGGTTTTTGGAATGAATATCTGGTCTAAAGAATTGAATTACTGGTTTACGGTTAAGAACTAACAGACTACCATGGTTTCTTGGGATGAATTACTGGTTTACAGGATTGAATTACTGGTTTACGGGAACTAACTACCGGTTTCTGCAGGGTAAAAATATAGTAGGTTAAATTTTAAGATTACGTCGGTGCCTTCGGTCGTTATAGGGTTGGTTTGAAGTGCAGAAGATATATCAAGGCGACCGACCTAATTTCTCCCAGTTACAGTTACCTAGGTAGAAAAATGACTGATAAATCTGAAAACAACTCCTCCAAAGAAACCGATGAGGGTAAAGGGGAAGACCCTACCGGCAGGGGAGACCCGGAAGAGGAAGTCCCACAAGACGACCAGGGGAAATCCACTGGCGGGGATTCCTTGGAAGAGCAGGGGGAGAACAGCGACGACGACGTGGAAAAGGAAATAGCCGAGATGGAGGCTGAGAAGGAGGAAAATGAAGAAGAACCGGAAGTACAGGTCGATAAAATCGACGGTTCGGAGGAAGTTAGTTTAGAAAACCGACAGGACGATGGAAACGACGTCCCAGAGGATAAGGGCGCTGAGGTAGATAGCTACGAAAACGACCTCAACGAAATTAAGGAGGAGGATAAGGACGGACTGCTTGGCGGACTCGATATCACGACAACTGAAGAGATAGAGGTTCCCGACAACCTTATCGACCACGTGATAGGCCAGGGCCACGCCGTCGACATCGTCAAAAAAGCCGCCAAACAGAAACGCCACGTTATGATGATAGGTACTCCAGGTACCGGAAAGTCGATGCTGGCGAAAGCAATGGCGGAGATGCTTCCTCAGAAGGATCTACAGGACATACTCGTATACCATAACCCCGACGACGGCAACGAACCCAAGATAAGGACGGTTCCAGCGGGCAAGGGCCGCGAGATAGTGGACGCCCACAAGGAAGAGGCACAGAAACGTGACCAGATGAGAACGATCCTGATGTGGATCATTATCGCCGGTATAGTTGGATTCGCATTCATCCAGGGAATGTTTCTACTGGGTCTGATCGCGGCGGGTATAATCTTCCTCGCCTTCAGGTACGGACAGCGTGACTCAGACTCCGTGATACCCAACCTGTTGGTCGACAACAGCGAAAACGAAACGGCACCTTTCAACGACGCGACAGGTGCACATGCCGGCGCACTCTTGGGCGACGTACGCCACGACCCCTTCCAGAGCGGAGGTCTCGAAACTCCAAGCCACGACAGGGTCGAGGCGGGTGCGATCCACGAGTCTAATGGCGGAGTCCTGTTCGTCGATGAGATGAATACTCTCGACATCCGTAACCAGCAAAAGCTGATGACGGCTATACAGGAGGGGGAGTTCTCCATAACAGGACAGAGCGAGAGATCAAGTGGTGCGATGGTTCACACAGAACCTGTTCCGTGTGACTTCGTAATGGTCGCGGCAGGTAACCTCGACGCGATGGAGAACATGCATCCCGCGCTGCGTTCCCGTATTAAGGGATACGGATACGAGGTACATATGGACGACACCATAGAGGACGAACCCGAAATAAGGAGGAAGTTCGCGAGGTTCGTCGCCCAGGAAGTCGACAAGGACGGCAACATACCCCACTTCAAACGTGAAGCCGTCGAGGAACTCATACGTGAGGCACGTAGAAGAGCGGGAAGGAAGGGTCACCTGACGCTCAAGCTACGTGACCTCGGAGGACTGGTCCGTGTGGCGGGAGATATAGCACACAGTGAGGGAGCCGAATTCGTGGACAAGGAACACGTACTCGGTGCGAAAGACAGGGCACGTTCAATAGAGCAACAGCTCAGCGATAACTACATCGAGAGGAAGAAGGAGTACGACATGACGAGAAACGAGGGCGGAATAGTCGGCCGCGTGAACGGACTCGCGGTCATGGGTGACGACTCCGGGGTCGTCAAACCCGTGATGGCCGAGGTCACCCAGGGACAGGGTGAAGTTATAGCGACGGGTAAACTTCAGGAGATAGCCCAGGAGTCGGTACAGAATGTCTCCGCGATAATTAAGAAGTTCACCGGTCAGGAAGTCAGCGAAATGGATGTCCATATCCAGTTCCTCCAGAGCTACCAGGGTGTCGAGGGTGACAGCGCCAGCATAACTATCGCGACGGCGGTAATCAGCGCGCTAGAGGACGCCAAGGTGCGGCAAGACACTGCCATGACCGGTTCCCTGTCCGTCAGAGGTGACGTGATGCCGGTCGGTGGCGTAACCCACAAGATCGAGGCTGCAGCCAAGGCAGGTATCGAAAAGGTCATCATACCAATGGCGAACGAACAGGACGTAATGATCGAGGACGAGTACAAGGACCAGATCGAAATAATACCCGTAAGCAATATCTCGGAAGTTCTCGATCATGCTCTCGTAGACAGGGACAAAGAAGGTCTACTAAACAAGGTCAAGTCGATAGCCGCAGATACCAAGGATACCTTCGACCCGAAGGGTGGCGGTCAGCCGAGTCCACGGTAAAAAAAAAAACTACTTTACTGTCCTGGATTTTACAACTTTCTCTCTACTTTCTGTAACTGAAATCCATTATCTTTTCCCTACTTTCCGTACTTGGATTCCACTACCTGCCTGATCTTCTCCGCCGTCTTCTCACCCACGCCATCAGCTTCCATTAGCTCTTCTTTGTCCGCGAGAACTACGTTTTCGACGGAACCCAACTCGTTCAGGAGCGACCTCGCCGTAACGATGCCGACGTCCGAGATGCTGGATACCACGTACTCCTGCTGTTCCGGCAACGTGGCGCTTGACTTCTCGCCGTGCACCCTGACGACGCGGTCCTCCTCCTTCTGTTCACGTTCCGCCAGTATCGAGAGGTACTCCGCCGTCTCATCCTCGTCCCTGCTGTATATCACCGGCACTTCGAAGTCGGTGGTGAGGGAAGCGAGGGCTCCACGGACGGCGTTGGGGTGTACGCCTGTGGAGAAAAGCTCCTCCGGCTCGCCCTCGAGTATCAAGAGGGGTTTACTGTAGTTTCTCGACAGCTCCCCTACCTGTTCAAACATCGATCGGTCGCCCGTTAGAGTCGATATCAGGTCATCCATGCTTTTCCTCTCGACCGCGACACGGTCGCTCACCACGAAGTCACCAACTTCGAGGGTGTCGAGACTGAGTTCCACGTTCTCCATGCCGTCGAGTGACCGCGCTACGTTCGACTTTGTCTCACGTTGATCAACCACGACGTTTAGAACGTCTTCTTCCTCTGTATCTTCCTCTCCTTCCTCTTCATCGTCGAAGTCTCCTAGACTTCTCTGGTCATCGTCGGGTTCAAGCTCCTCGTTTATCTCCTTCTCGGCATTCTTGAGGTCACGCATCTCCTCCTTCATCCTGTCCTCTTTCCGTTTCGAACTCCAGAAGAAAGCTTCGTCGCGTGTGTCCTCCGCCACTAAGACGACGCAGTTTCCGGCACGTTCACGTCCCGTACGGCCACGGCGCTGTATCGAACGTATCGCCGAAGGAACGGGTTCGTAGAAAAGCACGAGATCTACCTCAGGTATGTCTAGACCCTCCTCGGCAACCGAAGTCGCGACCAGGACGTTGTGATCCCCTCTTCGGAAGGAGTCGAGGACCTCGCCCTGCTGTTTCTGGGTCAGGCCTGAGTCGCCGTCCTTGCTCGACTGACCCACGAACCTTACGGGATCTATACCGTCGTGTTTCTCCAGGAACTCCACCAGGGTAGATGCCGTATCCCTGTACTCCGTGAAGACTATAACACGTTCAGCTCCCTCACCTAGCGCCCCTATCACGGATGAACGCATCACGTCCATCTTGGGATGGAGGTCGTCGTACTCCTCAGCTTTATACCGAGCCTTTTGGACTCTCGTATCCGACATCAACCGTTTAACCGCCTTACTGCCACCGCTACCTCCCGCCTCGTTTTCGAGTTTCTCGAAGTAGGAAACCAGTGGGTCCACACCCTGGGTTTCGATTATCTTGACGGCGTGACGTAGCTTCATGACTTCGGCGTGGAGCGACATAGCCTCGTAGCCTTGAGACTCGCCGTCGTCCATCAGGTTCTGTATCCTGCCACGTGCGTTCAAGAGTTTCTTCATCGACATGTCGACCTTGCTGGAGTCGACGACCCCGATGTCGTGAAGACGGTCCATACGTTCCCCTATAACGTCGTTAAGATGATCACGTATTTCAAGTACGTCGTCCGGAACCTCGATGTTCCGCCAGTCGACTTCGGTTTCGTGGCTGTACTTCGCGAGTGAGGGATTGTTCTCGGTTATTATCTCGAAGTTGCTGATTCCCAGGTTTTCACAGACCTCCAGTATAGCCTCCTTGTCGCTGCCGGGGGAGGCGGTCATCCCGGTAACGAGGGGCTGGTCGCTCTCGACGTGGTATCTTTCTGCGATGTAGTTGTAGGCGTAGTCCCCCGTGGCGCGGTGGCATTCGTCGAAGGTGAGATGGACTACGTCGTCGAGCGAGAACCTGTTTCCGAGAAGGTCGTTCTCGACGACCTGCGGCGTCGCGATCACGACGCGGGCATCATCCCATACCTCGGCACGGTTATCGGGTCTGATCTCGCCGGTGAACACCTTGATCTCGTCCTCCGGTATATCGAGGGCTTCCCTGTAAAAACCCGCGTGTTGCTCGACGAGAGGTTTGGTAGGTGCGAGAAACAGCGACTTTCCACCGTAGTTCTTCAGCCTCGCCGCCGTTGATAGAAGGGAAACGGTGGTTTTTCCCGCTGAAGTCGGAAGAACCACTAGGGTATCTTCAGAAAGTGCGGCGCTCGAAAGTTCAAGCTGGTACATCCGCTCTTCGATCACTTCGTCCTCCAAGAGTGGATGTGAGACGTAGGTAACTTCCTGGTCACTTGTTACCTGTTGGTTGCGTGACACGGGTGGTAGTTCGAATTAACGGAAAATAAAGCCACTCGTTCGTGGTCCGCTTAACCAACATCTACAGAAAAATACCTGTTAACCCCCAGGCAAGACCGATCGCAGTCAACGACCCAATCAGGTTGACTCCGGCGTTGAAGAACGCTCTTGCCCGTGCACCGGTTTCGTAAAGACGCACGGTCTCGAAACTGAATGACGAGAAAGTCGTGAATGCACCACAGGCTCCGGTACCGAACGTCGTAAAGGCAGCGGTACCGGCGTTTCCGAACGCCAGGAGTCCGAGAGCAAGGCTTCCCAACACGTTTACTGCGAGCGTACTGACGGGAAAACCCGTGTCGTCAACCATCTCGCCTACCAGGTGGCGGGATACGGCTCCAAAACTACCTCCCAAGGTGACGTATACCACGGGATCAACCACCTGTGGACACCTCCCCATCTGTCTTTTCCACGATCTCCTTTCCAATGAAAACGGCGACGAAACCCAGTACGTAGTTGGCTAATACGTTGGCGATTGCTACCAGAGGTGCACCTTCGACAGTCTTCAACGCGAAGGTGCTGTATGTCGTGAAACTCGAAAGGAATCCAGTTGCAACCAGAAACCTCATCTTCCTCGAGTAGGCGTCCGAAAGTATAGAGCCGTACAGTACTACGCCGAGGACGAAGCTACCGGTGACGTTTACGGTCAAGGTTCCCGAGAGTCCCGGGATGACGGCCGAGACACCGTATCTAGACGCCGCCCCCAATGCTCCTCCAACCGCTATATACACGAGATGTTTGAACTCCGTCTGCAATACATCAGTACTGTTGACGGAAATAGGTTAAAGAGCCGTCGGAATGGACGTATCTGTGGTTTGTGCTAGCTGCACAGCCATCGTACGGGTGATGTGGAATATCGGTGATAAGTTCTATATTTCGTACTCCTTACCAAGTTCTATATTTCGTACTCCTTACCAAGTTCTATATTTCGTACTCCTTACCAAGTTCTATATTTCGAACTTCTCACCGATACAGGGCACGTGTGCAGTGATACCGAGTTCTCTCTCGATCCATTCCGAGAACTTCCCGCAGTCCTCCGGGTCTCCGTGTACGCAGAACACCTTTTCCGCGCCGTTGTCCACCGCTCTCCTTATGTATCCCCTCAAACCCAGGGCGTCTGCGTGTGCGGAGAAGTCATGTAGTTCTACCTGACAGCTAAAACGGAGGTATCTGTCGTCTATCTCCGCCGCACCGCTGTCGAGGAGACTTCTTCCCGGCGTTCCTTCGACCTGGTATCCCGTGAGACATATCTTGTTGGTGGGGTCCTGGTATATGTCCTTGATGTACTTCATAGCAGGACCGCCCGACAGCATACCGCTTGTCGTTACCACTGCCTTCCCCCTGTCGAGAACTCGGTTTCTTTCGCCGGTCTTGACTTCCTCGGTGTGGTTCCACGCATCCTTCAAGGCATCTGCGTCCCGGAGATATTCTGGGTACTGTCTGAATATCCTCGTGACGTCACATCCCATGCCGTCGACGTAACAGGGAACGTCATGTGCCGCGAGAACCATCAGTATCTCCTGTGTCCTTCCGATACCGAACACGGGTATAACCACGTCTCCACCCTCGTACAACGTCTCACGGATGGACTGCACGAACTCCCGTTCCAGCTTTTCTCTGTCGGGATGTTTCCTGGTGAAGTAGGTGCTTTCCGTAACTACGGCGTCAACCTTGGGGGGTTCTACAGCGGATTTGAGGAGCCGGGTGTCGCCGGTATTGTAGTCGCCGGTGTAGAGAAGACTGGTGCCGTTCTTCTCGACCTCGATCATGACGCTTCCGGGTATATGGCCCGCGCGGTGGAACTCGATCGTGTATCCGTCTATCTCGAAAACCGTATTTTCGGGATGGACGTGCGCCGTCTCGGAGAGCCTATGAACATCCTCCCCGGAGAAAGGCATGTTGAATCTATTTCTTCTCGCTATCTTCAACGTGTCCTCCGCAAGGAGGCGTGCGAGGTCACGGCTCGGCGCGGTCTCATGTACCGGTGGTTTCCGGTTCATCAGTGTGGGTACTGCGCCAACGTGGTCGAGATGTCCGTGACTCACCAGAACCGCACTGGGATCGACGGAGGAGTCGACCGGGAACTCGGTAGGGGTGCCGGTCTTTACGCCGTAATCGATCAGGATATCGTCTACCTCCACCGAACTCCGACCTATCTCCTCCACGCCTCCGAGAAAACGCAGGTCCATGTCTGGTTACAGTTCCGTATCGGATCGGTATTTAACCTTGGATAAACCGCTCCCCCTACCGGTTTGGGCTAAGTAGGTGGCTATTGATAACATCGATAATCGCCAACGATAAAAACGTATTTTTAAACCAGAACATGCTATCTCCAAACATGAGTAACGAAGTCGATGTCGAAGAAGCCAGGGAGCTTCTCGACGAGGGTGCAACCATCGTGGACGTCAGAACCGAGGAGGAGTACGCCGAGGGACATATACCAGAGTCGGTTTCTACGCCGATGCCGGAGTTCACCGCCCATCTCGGAAGCCTCGAAGGATTGGAGCCGATACTGCTGGTGTGTGAGAAAGGTGAGGCCTCGAGACAGGCGGGACTGTTGCTGAACTCCTACGGCGGCGTCGACGGCGAAGAGGTATACAACCTCTCGCCGGGACTTCGGGAATGGAACGGCGAACTCGACGGCGGAAACGGAGACTGATATGCATCCCGACGTGAGGGAGATAATCGATAACTCGAGGGTTAGAGCCGAGGAAGCTGAAAGAAATATCTCCGGAGTCGAAGCCCGGAAGTTCAGTGAAAGGGTGGAGGAGAAGAAAGGTCGGGGTGAGGTTCCCGTGATCTCGGAGCTTAAACCTACGTCCCCCACCACACCTGGCGAAAAACACCGCGATCCGGGTGAGGTGGCGCGTGAAATGGTGGAAGGCGGTGCCGTGGCACTCAGCGTCCTGACCGAGCCCTACCATTTCGGGGGGAGTCTCGAATACCTGAAGGAGGTCCGGGATGCCGTAGACGTTCCCGTACTACGGAAGGATTTCGTTCTCAACGAAACTCAGTTATATGAGGTCGAGGCGGACATGGTTCTCCTGATCGCCGAGTTCCTCGACGATCTCGCCGGGATGGTAGAGAAAGCCTCCGCCCTCGGTTTTCAGCCCGTCGTCGAAATACATACGGAGAATCAGTTGAAGACTGCACTTGGGACAGGTGCGGATGTTGTGGGTGTGAACAACCGAGACCTAACGGAACTCGAGGTCGACTTGGACGTTTGCGAACACCTCCTCCCGGAGATACCTGATGACAGGACCGCGGTAGCAGAAAGCGGGATATCGACGGTGGATGATGCAGCAAGGATGGTGGACGCCGGCGCAGACGCTCTCCTGGTGGGTACGTCGATAATGCAGTCCGACGACGTCGAGGGGAAGACTCGTGAACTCGTTAACTCGGTGGACTGAGCTGTATATTTCTTGGTGGACTGAGCTGTATATTTCTTGGTGGACTGAGCTGTATATTTCTCGGTGGACTGAATCTTATACACCATGGGGGTGGGGGATCGTATCTATTGGGGGAATCGTATCGGTTTTCCATGTTCTGTCGGCAGATATAGGTTCGAGAAACCTAATTTTACACCATGACTCAAGACTCAGGAAACAGGGATTTTGACCCGGAAAGTTCGGGTAACGGGGTAAATGGAGGGGAGGAACCCAACTACGGAGTGGGTAGAATAAGAAAGATCTACAGGGAGGGGATGCTGGAGGGGGAACCACCGGGATATCCCGTTAGCTACGAGGAACTCAGGGACGCTGCACACGAAGCGATGAGCGACGACGCCGTAGCCTACGTCCACGGCGGTTCGGGGAGTGAGGAGACTTTCGAGAGGAACAGGGACTTCAGCCGTTGGAGGATAGTTCCCAGGATGCTTCAGGGTGTCGAGGATCGCGATCTATCGGTCGAGCTATACGGACGAGAGCATCGATACCCGGTTATGGTCACTCCTCTCGGTGTCCAGTCTCTCCTGCACGAGGAAGCCGAACATGGATCCGCGTCGGCGGCCCGGAACTGCGACGTTCCATATATACTGTCGAGCCTGAGTTCGACGTCGATGGAGGAGGTTTCCGAACTCCTCGGTGACACACCCAAATGGTTCCAGTTCTACTGGTCGACCGACGAATCTGTGGCTGCGTCCTTCATAGACCGTGCCGAGGACGCGGGATACGACGCCATCGTGGTTACCGTCGACGCACCGACACTCGGATGGCGGGAACGTCTCCTTAAACGGGGATACTATCCCTTCCTGGAGGGTGAGGGTATAGCCAACTACTTATCCGACCCCGCGTTCCGTGACAGACTCGAAGAACCCCCGGAGGACGACATGGCGGCTGCTGTACAGCTTTTCCTCGAGATATTCGGCGATCCGTCCCTAGAATGGAGCGATCTGGGATGGATACGTGAGAGAACGGATCTTCCTATCGTTATCAAAGGCGTCCTACATTCCGACGATGCCCGCAAAGCGATCGAACACGGCGCCGACGGCGTAGGGGTTTCCACCCACGGCGGAAGACAGGTCGATGGCTCCATCTCGGCGATCGAGGCTCTACCGGGCGTGGCAGAAGAGGTGGACGGCGACGTCCCGGTTTTCTTCGACAGCGGCATAAGACGTGGAGGCGACGCCTTCAAAGCTCTCGCGTTGGGTGCCGACACCGTATTCCTCGGACGGCCGTTCGCATACGGACTCGCATACGACGGTCGCCAGGGTGTCGAGACAGTGCTTAGGAACTTCATTTCTCAGCTCGACCTCACTATGGGGTTGTCTGGTATAGATTCAGTTGCCGACATAGACCGAGGATCTGTCGTCAACGAATCTCGTCTATAGAGGTCGTTGGTAGCTTTTGTGGTCGTTGTTATCGTGGTTATCCCGGTTTATAAGAGGGTTTTAACGGGGTGTTATACCACAGGGAGCT
>JBDGRN010000031.1:0-11628 GCA_042218125.1 Halobacteria archaeon
TTACCACTACGTATGGACACCAAAATACCGACACAAAATACTAGAAAAAGTCGAAGAAAACCTAGAAAAATGGATACAAAAAATAGCTAAAAACAATGACTACAAAATAATTTCACTACATATATCACCAGACCACATCCACTTGTTCCTATCAACACATCCAAAACACAGTCCCTCAGAAATAATCCATCGAATAAAAAGTATTACAGCAAGAAAGCTATGGGAAAATCACGAACAGTTAATGGAACAGTATTTTTGGGGTGGCGGTTGTTGGGAAACATCTTACTATATAGGTACAGCAGGAGAAGTAAGCTCAGACACTATACAAAAATATATAGAACGAATAGAACATGTTTAATTAATATAGTTTACGCGATTCACCCTCGGGGTCAAGCCCCGAGGCACTCTCGCTGAATTTCTGTAGATCCGGTCCGAACACCGGATATATCCTTCAGGCTACGGAAAACTACGTCGTATCCCAGAACACAATCTTTTCAAAACGCGTGAAGTTGCGAAAGATGGATACAGATGGTCTTCATAACCACATCTGGATGCGTTTAGTACTGGATTATGGCGGCACCCTCGTTACCTCCGTGGACGAAAGTCAGTACTCCAAGGCTCTTTCGGGGGAGGACTCCTTTCCCATGGGTGGATATATCGCATACAAAGCTTTTTCACTCGGTATAATCGAGTCCGAGGAGAGATACCTGGAGTTACTCTCTATGCTTACTGGCGCCTCAATCGAGGAGTGCAAGGACTACCTTGCCGACAGGAGAAGGGCTCCGGAGTTCCCGGAGGAACACAGACGTGTACTCGAGAGACTCGCTCACGATCACTCCCTCGTTCTTTTCACGGATCAGGTGCGTCCCTGGATACGTCGGGACCTCAAGAGACTTGAGATCGAGGAGTTGTTCGACGACGTCATAGTGTCGAGCGATCTGGGTGATGAGAAACCACATCCAAGGGGCTACGCCAGAGCGGAAGCCGGATACGATGACGTGATGATGGTGAGTGACGAACTCAACGACGACCTTCTGATGGCGGACTACTTCGACATGACGACAGTCTGGATAAAACTGTCTAACGAAGAGATACATTTCGAACCCGACTACTTGATAGACGACTTTGTCCAGGTGGAGGAAGTGATCCAAAAACACCTGGAAGAACGATAGATTTTCTTTTGACCGTAACTTTCAATTTACAGACTAATCATCGACCAACTCTTCAAGCTACTGCTCGGGATGTTACACAGGCTGTTTTACCTGCGATGAAATATAATGCCAATATATACGAGCGATAATATATATGGACGACAGATAAGGAAGTACACAGTTCCGATGGGGGTAATCTTTGTAAAATGGATGTGATCCTACGATGGACGTAATCTGTGACGTTTGTGGCAGCGAACTGTCTGATCCGGATAAGGCGATATGTTCCTGTGGCGGCTACCTGGAGCCTCAGTCCCCGGTTCTCAAACATGCGGTTTCGATGAACGAGGGCGGTACGCCGGAAGTCGACTGCGGTGGGTTCGCGGATGAGCTGGGGGTATCCGGGTTGATCGTCAAGAACGAGGCGGCGAACCCCACCGGGAGTTTCTACGACAGGGGGATGGCGCGTGTTTTCTCACGTTTGATCGACGAAGATGATGTCGAGGGAGTAAGGATTTCTTCGCCGGGAGCTTCGGCAGTATCCGCGGCGGCGTACGGCGGAAGGGCCGGCGTGTCGGTAGAGGCGGCGGTACCCGCAAGATCCTCATTCGACGCGAAGGCGTACGTCAACGTCCATGGCGGAGAGATGTCTGTAGTGAGGGGGAAGATGGATGCGGCGGAAGAGCGGCTGGAGGATCTTGGGGGAGCGGATATTTCGCCGGTGAAACGACCGGAGTTCGTCGCCGGGGGAACCGAGATAGGTCGGGAACTAAATGAAGAGGGGGTCGACCACGTCTTCTGTCCCGCGGGTGGTGGAGTACTTCCGTACTGCTTACATCATGGGCTGGATGACGAACTCGTTCTACACGTCGTACAGCCCGAGAGATGCTGTCCATTGGCGCGTTTTTTCTCGGACGGGGTATACGAAGCAGTCGAGGAACCCGACACCGTGGTGGGGGAGCTCGAATATCCCGAGCCGACGGTTCCCGAGAGGGCTCTGGCCCGGATGGATAAACAACGTACAGTCGAGGGAACGGTTGTCGCGGACGGCGATTCTCTCGACGTCGGTATAGAGGTGATGCAGGAGGCGGGTGTGCCGCTGTCTCCGGCGGGTGCGGTCGCTTTCGCCGCCGCGTTTAGTTCGGAGTTAACGCAGGAACCGAAAGTGGCTGTGGTGAATCCCGCCGCCGCATTGGGATATGGAGACGTATTCCGTAACCGTCTGATGCTTTACGAATAGCGGTGTTCCGTGACCGGATTTCAGTGAGTTTCGGTCGCATTCCGGTTACCTACGGTTTCACACCCGGGTTCGTGGAACGGCAGCGACAGGCTTAAAATACAGGCTGATTATAGATACGCTAATGAGTAACGTGCTGGCGATGAATTTAACGGCGATGAAGGTGATGGGTGACGACGGGACAGAGTTGGGGGACCTTCACAACATCACTTGTGACATAAAGACCGGAAAGCTTGGTGATCTTGTGATTGAACCAAGCGAGAAGGGAGCGGAGATATACGAGATGGACGACGACGGATACATCAATATCCCCACGCGTCGGTTAACTGCGGTGAAGGACTACATAGTGGTTAAGAGATAGAGTTCCGTAAGAGATAGAAAAAACAGAGGTAGATAACCGTATATCCAGGGATTAGCTGCGGACGACGCCGCCGGTGGCTGTCGTATGTTTTTACGGACCGTGGTAATCATTTATACAGCAACAGTATAGTCAATAATAGAGGGATGTATGTACGTACTTGATTCGAGCGTCTTTATTGAGGAGTACGATGTCGACGGAGAGTTAGCGTCGGTGCCCGAGGTACGGGGGGAACTCGAGGGTGCCAGCAGATACAGGTTCGACGCAATGGAGGGTAGCGGGATGCGTGTCGAAGTTCCTTCTAGACAGGTGAGGGAGGAGGTTGAGTGGCATGCCCGCGACACCGGTGACTTCGAGGAACTCAGCAGGACTGATCGGTACCTAATTGGTGTGGCTCTGGAGCTTGACGGCGTGTTGGTTACGGACGATTACGCCATGCAGAACGTCGCAGAACGGGCAGATGTCGAAGTCGAGGTGATAGCGAAGGAGGGTATCGAGGAAGAACGCGACTGGAAGTTCCAGTGTCAGGGATGTG
The DNA here is from genome assembly GCA_042218125.1 of Halobacteria archaeon. Classification (GTDB taxonomy): domain Archaea; phylum Halobacteriota; class Halobacteria; order Halobacteriales; family Halorutilaceae; genus JBDGRN01. Next base: position 3,279 of record JBDGRN010000031.1, read on the forward strand.
GAAGGGTCTACGACGAGAAGGTGCGTTGTCACGTATGTGGATCCGAAACCACTCGAAAGAATCCAGGATAGGGTCTGGATAAAGGCTGAACTCTCCGACGTTTTTTTCTCAGTTCGGAACAGGTAGGAAGCCTTTAAACCATTATACATTCTAACATAGAGTTATCTCTAAAGATGCTTTCAATGGATAAGTTCCGGGAAGACCCCGGGGAAATAAAAGAGTCCGAGAAACGCCGGGATAAGGATCCCGGTAAGGTCGACAGGGTGGTCGAGATTGACGAGGAGTGGCGTGACGCGAGACAGAGAGCCGACGACTTACGTCACGAGAAGAACGAGCTGTCACAGGAGATCGGACAGAAGAAACGTGAAGGCGAAACTGCCGAGAGCCTCATATCCAGGGTGAACCAGATTAAGGAGGAGATCGCTGACCTCGAGGATCTGGAGGAACAGCTGGAGGAGGAGAGAGACGATCTCCGGTACGAGATCGGTAACATCCTCCATCCCAGCGTTCCCAAGGGCGAGGATGAGGAGGACAATGTCGAGGTTAACCTGGTCGGTGAGAAGCCCCAGAAGGGGTTCGATGTAGTACCCCATGCAGACGCCGTAGAGGAACTAGGTATGGTCGATACAGGGAAGGCGAGCGAAGTAACGGGTAGCCGTTTCTACTACCTCAAGAACGAGTTAGTGGCGCTCAACCTCGCGTTACAGAGGTTCGCTCTCGACAGACTCACGGAGAAGGGGTTCACTCCGATGCAGACGCCGTACATGCTGGGCGACGATGCCATGACCGCTGCTGCGGAACTCGAGGACTTCGAGGAGCAGCTTTACAGCGTAGACGACGACACCTACCTGATCGCTACCTCCGAACAGACACTTGGCTCATACCATTTCGACGAGATACTGGAGCCGAAGGCACTACCTCTGAAGTACGCCGGGGTTTCATCGTGTTTCCGACGTGAGGCTGGTAGCCACGGCAAGGACACGAAGGGGATCTTTCGGGTTCACCGGTTCGAGAAGGTGGAGCAGTACGTATTCTGTGAACCGGAGAACTCCTGGGAGATATTCGAGGAGCTGAGGAAGAACTTCGAGGAGATATTTGAGGAGCTCGACCTCCATTACCGTATAGTCAACGTCTGCACCGGCGATATGAACGATAGCGCTGCGAAGAAGTACGACCTGGAGGCTTGGTTCCCTGCGCAGGACAGGTACCGTGAACTCGTAAGCTGCAGCAACTGCACGGACTACCAGGCCCGCAAGCTGAAGGTCAGGATACGTGGCGAGGACAACCGCACCGCCCATACACTGAACTCGACGGCTCTTGCGTGTCAACGTACGATCTGCGCGATACTCGAACAGAATCAGAGGGAGGACGGTTCGGTTGTGGTTCCTGAAGTTCTGCGCGATTACGTGGGTTTCGAAGTGATCGAGCCTGTGGAGACGGCTGAGGACGAGGTTGACGAAGAGGAGTAAGCTCCAGTATTAGAGACAGGTGTTGGTGTAAAAACAGACAGGTGCTTGGGTAAGAAAAGTTTCGCGGGCTTCTTCCATTCAGTTTCGTAGGTCTTTGTCGTTAAGTTAACTACCGAGGCTAAATCCGGGTTATTACACAACGCCATATTAATAACTTGGAGTTATATTTCGGGAGGAATTAATACATTCTGTTCATATATTTTGGAAAGATATATACGTATAGCTGGGATATAACGAAGTAAGATAATCATGTCTGGTGAATGTTTTTGCCACCGACGGCAAAATAGCTGAAAAAATAGACGACCTGCCGCCGAGCGCGAAACTGGTGTTCAAGGTCCTCGAATACAACCAACAGATGACGCAGAAGGAGATAGCGGAGGAAACCCGCCTCTCCGTACGGACGGTGCGTTACGCCCTCAATCGGTTGAAAGAAAAGGAGTTGGTCACCAAAGTCCCGTGTCTCGCCGACGGTCGTCGTACGCTTTATGACCTAAAGGAAGCCGAGGAAGCCGTGGAAAGCGAAGAAAAGCAGGAAGTAGTGGAACCAAGACAGGAAAAACCGAAGTAAACTTCTTAATCCTAGCCGTTTTTTACAGAACCTCAACGACAAGATAAACGACCAACTGCAGGGAAAGTCGGTTTCTTGGGTGTAACTCTTTGGTCAGGTTAACCTAATCCCGACGGTGGGTTACCCGGTTTTACCTGGTCTGATAATAGCTGAGGGGGCAAATACAAGAAATTAATAACCCATTGTACGTTTTCTATATAACATGAAATGTGATCACTGTGGCTATCAGACGGATTCGGAGGAGAAGTATCTGGACCATCTGGAGGAAAACCATTACGACGAGTTAAGTCGGATTGAGGAGAGAAAGGTCGAAGACAGGGCTAGAGGGGAAGGCGGACTTACTCCCGGAAAAGTGATTGTAGGTATAGTTGTAGTTGCAGTCGTAGTAATCGGGGGTGCTTACTTTGTCATCAGTTCGGGCGGCGACGGCGGCGGTGGTGGTCCGGTCACGGACGTACAGCCGGGAGCAGCTGGCTCCACACATACACATGGACTCATCAACGTCACTATCGATGGAAAGAAGCTGGACTTCAGCAAGGACAAGTACCAGCACCAGGACAGGAAGTTCCATTTCGAGAACGGAGACGGTAGCCAGTGGCACGGCCACGCGACCAAGATAACGCCGGGTTACGCCCTGGACACCCTGGGTATCGAGGTCCATGGAAGAAACCTCAGTTTCGACGGCAAAACCTACAGGGACTCCAACCCTAACACGACGGTTGACATAACCGTAAACGGACGGGAGATCGACCCCGCGAGTTATATCATGAAAAACGGCGACAGTCTGAAAGTCGTCGCAAGTCAGAAAAGCTAACTGAGGTTTTTTTTGAAAAGCTAACTGAGGCTTTTTTGACTGAAGGTGACGAAATCTTTTGCGTATAGAACAGACGGAATTTTTTGGATATCTGGTGCGTGTTTTGTCTCAAACTCAGTCTAGCTTTTAGCGACTGAACGGTACTTTTTCGGTATTTAAAAACTTGAAACCCCGCTGAGCTGAGCCGTACCTCAACGCCTTCTTGCGTTTCGTAGGGTTGTTACCATTATTTGCCGGTATTAAAAAGGTTATAGAATGGGGTCACATAGCTCCATACGCAATGAGCACTGCAACAGAAGTTAATGAGAAGGAGTACGCGAACGACGTACTGGTTAGCCCCGAATGGGTAGAGAAGAGACTCGACGAGTTCGAGAGCGACGACCCCGACCTCCGTCTGGTGGAAGTCGACGTTGACACGGAGGCATACGACGAGGAGCATGCACCCGGAGCCATAGGTTTCAACTGGGAGACACAGCTCCAGGACCAGACGCGGCGAGATATACTCACCGAGGAGGAGCTAGAGGAACTCCTCGGCAGCCACGGAATCACCGAGGACTCCACCATCGTCCTGTACGGCGACAACTCCAACTGGTTCGCCGCATACGCCTACTGGCAGCTAACCTACTTCGGACACGACGACCTCAAGCTCGTTGACGGAGGTCGCGAGTACTGGGTGGATAACGACTTCCCAACGACGGACGAAGTTCCCGACTTTACCGAGAGGGAGTACGACGCGAGCGGTCCCTACGAAGGCGTCCGTGCCTACAGGGACGACGTAGAGAAAGCAATCAAGAGAGGCGTACCCCTGGTTGACGTCCGATCCCCCGAGGAGTACACCGGAGAGGTCATAGCTCCCGCTGGAATGCAGGAAACCGCACAGCGCGGAGGTCACATTCCTGGCGCACAGAACATATCGTGGGCAGACAATGTCGATGAGGAAGGCAAGTTCAAGACAAAGGAGGAGCTGGAGGAGATGTACGGCGACGAGGATGTTACCGACGACCAGGAGGTCATTGCTTACTGCAGAATCGGTGAACGTTCCTCGCTCTCGTGGTTCGTTCTCAGCGAACTCCTGGGTTACACCGACGTCCAGAACTACGACGGTTCCTGGACCGAATGGGGTAACCTGGTCGACGCACCCATAGAGAAGTAGAAAAGATCAATATCGAAGAGATAGGTAGTTTTTTTCTTTGAGAATTTTAGTTTTTTCTTTAAGGTTTTTTATCAGACTATGCATTATTTTATAATATTATAAATAATACTGGATTGACAATCTTTTGAAAATCAAAGCTCCGACTGAACTCACCGGATTCAACAGACCGGCTTCGGATTAACGCCTATCTCCTCGCACGACTCTACGTAGTCGTCGTAGTAGACGTCGACGGTCTTCCCTGCCGCCTCGGTCGCGCGTTCCCAGTCCTCATCATCGTCACATACCGAGTCCAGCAGGTTCAGACCTTTCTCCACTATATCTTCGTTCTCCTCTCTTAACTCGCGGAACCTGTCTGCCTTCTTCCTGGCTGCCTGTCCCGTAAAGAAGGATACCGTCTGTTTTAACGCCGCGTCGGAGACAAGACCACGGCCCACCATACCCGCCGCGACACGTTCGACGGTATCTTCGACGCCGCGGAGGTACTCGTGGAGATCATCGATTCCCTCCGGCTCGATCTCGTCGTCCACGAGGGACTCGACTTTTTCTTGATGCTCGCGCTCCACCACCGCAACCTCACCGAAGACACGTCCCGCCTCGCCTTCCTCCGAACTACTCCAACATGAGAACGTCTTAGCGGCACGGTGTTCGGCGGCAACAGCCGTTTCCAGCACCGTGTCGAGGTCGATGTCGCCGTTCGTCGCCGCCATTAGCCCCTTGGTTGAACCGAGTCTGTCGAGTTCGGTCTCCTTCTCCTCTTCTATTTTATCCAGAAACTCCTGACTGTCCATGGTACTTCTATAATGGGGGTAAAGATAAAAACTGTCAGTTCCGTCCGTCAGGAAAAGATACCCGGATCTGTTGGATGGATGGGGAGTTGAGGTTATTTGTTGTTGGTTATTGGATATTGTTTGTGATTGGTTTGAGGATAGTTGGTGGTAGGTGGATGTTGTTTGAGGTGGATGTTGTTTCAGGATGAGTTGAGAATGGGTTGAGGATAGTTAGTGGTAGATGGATTTAGTTGAGAGATAAATAGATATTCTTTGGGGGATGAGCGCGGTTTTACCATCTTTCCGGCTTTTACCATCTTTTAGGAACTCAGGTAATGTTTTACGTTAGTTTCAAGGCTAAAGCCCCGACGTTCAGGGCAAGCAAATCAGTGATTTGCATACGGGGAGGATGTCAAAGGTTCGTAAGTGAACTCTCGAAACCTCTCTTTGTTCCCGCGACGTCGTAGATATGCCTGACAGCGGCACCTTTCTTGAGTATTTTCGCGGTCTCACCTTTCACTAGCTTTCCGTTCACCATTCCGAGAGCATCCTTACCGACGGAGACGAGAGTCCCGGGGTTCTCGATAGAAAGCGCGGAGGTATCCTCGCCGGATGCGTCAGCCAGGACGTTCTCCGCCGCGCATCTACCCATCTGTTTCGCCGCCCAGGCAGTCTGGGGTAGCTTTCCCCCGAGGAATGCGGCGTCACCAGCGACGTAGCAGTCCGATAGACCCTCGACCTCGAGATCCGGGTCGACTGGGATGGCAGGCCGTGGTCCCTCCTCTATATCGGAGGTGTTGGTGACGTCCCGCGACGTTAGTCCTCCGGCCCAGACGAGGACGTTGAATTCGTAACTGCCGTCCTCTGTCTTAACCGCACCGTCCTCAACCCGCGTAGCTGTACAGTTTGTATGGGTAACGATACCTTTCCGTCTGAGAAGCCTCTCCACCTCTGTCCTCAACTCGGTATCGGAGTCGTAAAGCAGCCGGGAACGTTTCTCCAGAACCGTGACCGTGAAACTATCTAGGTCCTCCCCGAGAGAACGGCAGTAACGTTGGATCTCTCCCGCCGCCTGAATCCCAGTTAGACCCCCTCCCGCAACGACGACACGGGTCCTACCCTCCCTCTCAAGGTCGTTTCTGACAGACTCTCTAATCCGGAGTGCGCCTTCAAGGGATTTGCAGGTGACCGAGTGTTCCATCGCACCGGGTATGTCCTGGAAAGACGTTCTCTGCCCAAACGCCACGATAAGGTAGTCGTAGTCGAGAACGCCGGCTGACGTTTCCACGTGTTTCTCCATTAGATCCAGGGAGTTTACCTCGGCTTCAAGAAAAACTCCCCTGCCCTTCTTGGGGACCTCCTCTGCAAAGGGGTTGTACTCAGCGGTGTTCGTGGTATCTCTAGCCTGCTCGGCCAGGTCGACGTTTTTTACTTCGTCTACCGGAATCTTGATGATGTTTTCGACTGATTCGGAGGAGATATGACGGTGAACTTCGTGAACTACAAGATGGTAGGGGTTCCGGTCGATCCAGACCAGGCTGTGTTCTGGATCGCCGGATACTGTCTGCGCGGCTTTCACTCCCGCGTAACCCGCACCCAGAACCAGTATACGTGGCATTTTTAAGTAGTGGAACTCCAGTTTAATACATGTGTCTTTAGAGTCGCCCGAGCGAAAAAATTATGGGTTGAAAAGATAAAAGTTTAATGTTTGCATTGAGTTATATCCATCCGCTCAGATGTATATGGGTTTTTACACCGGGGGTAAAACATGAGAGGAGTCGATGTTACGAAACACGAAATGGTTCCGGAACACGTGGTTCTCGACGAGGACGAGATCGAGGAAGTCACGGAGAGATACGACATCGACAAAACGGATCTCCCGAAGATAAGCCGAGTGGATTCACCTGTCAAACAGCTTGACGCCGACACGGGGGACGTCGTCAAAATCATCCGTGAGTCGCTTACAACCGACGAAGCGGTGACGTACAGGATAATCGTAGACAACTGAGAGGTAGGACGCGCGGGTATAGAACGCAGAACAATACAACCACGGAAACTAATATAAAATGTCACTCGACCGAAGAAAACTAGCAGACGCCTACTTTGACGCCGAGAGGGTCCCGGAACACCATATCGAGTCCTTCAACAACTTCCTGGACCACGGGATGCAGCAGGTTATCGACGAACAGGAAACGATAGATACCGACATAGGTGAGAAGGAGGAAGAGGAGGAGGTCTTCGTCAAACTCGGTAACATCAGGACGGAAACACCGAGGGTACGGGAGGCCGACGGCAGCGAGGAACCTCTGTATCCCCAGGAAGCCAGACTCCGTAACATCACTTACAGCGCACCGATGTTCATGGAGATGAAGATCGTGGAGGGTGAGAAGGAGTACGAACCCACCGAAACCTACATCGGCGACCTGCCCGTTATGATGCGGAGCAAGAAATGCAACCTCGACGGTTTGGACGGAGAACAACTTATTAAACTCGGAGAGGATCCCGAGGATCCCGGAGGATACTTCATCGTCAACGGAAGCGAACGCGTCCTGATGACGAGCGAGGACCTCGCACCCAACACTATTTTAGCGGAACACGACACCAAGTACGGCGACGACATACAGGTCGCCAAGGTCTTCAGCCACAGGCAGGGATACCGAGCCCTCGTGGTGGTCGAGAGAGGCCGTGACTCACTCCTGGATGTATCGTTCCCGAGCGTATCGAACAACATCAACTTCGTCACCCTGGTACGTGCATTAGGTCTCGAAACTGACGAGGAGATAGTTAACTCCGTATCCAACGACCCCGAGATAGTCAAGTTCATGCTCGAAAATCTCGAGGAGGCCGAGGTACAGAACATGGAGGAGGCTAAGGAACGTCTTGGGAAGATAGTGGCGCGCGGACAGGCGAAAGAGTACCAGGAGAAACGCGCCGACTACGTCATAGACAGATACCTCCTTCCCCACCTGGAGGACGTGAGTGAAAACGAGAAGGAGGTCCGTATGGCGAAGGCTCATTACCTCTGCAGGATGGCGGAGACGTGTTTCGAACTCGCTCTCGGCCGCAGGACGCCGGACGACAAGGACCATTACAGCAACAAACGTCTCAAGATCAGCGGAGACCTGATGAAGGATCTGTTCCGCGTGGGCATCAACAAACTCGCACGGGACGTCAAGTACCAGCTGGAACGCGCTAACATGCGTAACCGCGAACTCCGCGTGGACACGGTGGTCAGGAGTGACGTACTGACCGAGAGGCTCGAACATCCGCTCGCCACCGGTAACTGGGTGGGCGGCCGATCCGGCGTTGCACAGCTACTCGACAGGGCGGACCACATGGCTGTACTCAGCCATCTTCGGCGCGTCGTCTCCCCCCTGTCGCGTGCGCAACCACATTTCGAGGCACGGGACCTGCATTCGACCCAGTGGGGACGTATATGTCCCGGTGAAACACCCGAGGGACCGAACTGTGGGCTCGTGAAGAACTTCGCCCAGTCGGTGGAGATATCGAAAGGTATCGAAGGACACGGCAACATCAAGGACAAGCAGTCCATCAAGTGGAACCGCTTCGAGAACCAGA
>JBDGRN010000031.1:11638-23731 GCA_042218125.1 Halobacteria archaeon
CATCAAGGACAAGCTTGGCGGCCTGGGTGTGGAAAGCATAGCACACGAGATAGAGGAAGAGGAAGAGGAGGAAGAGGAAGAAGAGGTAGAAGATGGGGAAGAGGTAGAGGAACCCGAAGGAGCAGAGGAAGAGGTTGCCGAAAGCGAGGCAGCCGACTAAAATGATTTTGAATACGGAACCAGAGAAATAAATGAAAGATTCGAAAGTTTACATCGACGGAAGCCTGGTTGGTACCCACGACCACCCCGAAATGCTGGTGGACGAACTGAAGATAGCGCGGCGTAAAGGAGAGATAAGCGACCAGGTAAACATATCGATAGACGACCGTACCAAGGAGGTTTTTATAGACGCAGGACCCGGAAGGGCTCGACGCCCCCTCGTTGTGGTCGAAAACGGCGAACCCTTGATAGACGAGGAGCATATCGAGATGCTCGAGGAGGACGAGATCGATTTCGATGACCTCGTGGAGGCGGGTTTCGTCGAGTACATCGACGCCAACGAGGAGGAGGACATACTCGTTGGGGTAGACGAGGACGAACTTACCGAAAACCACACCCATATGGAGCTCTACCCATCACTAATCATGGGTATAGCGGCGGGCCGTGTTCCCTACCCGGAACACAACGCATCGCCACGTATAACGATGGGTGCGGGTATGGTGAAACAGTCGCTCGGGTTACCGAGCGCCAACTACCGTGTCCGAGCAGACACCCAGGGCCATCTACTGCATTATCCGCAGCTTTCGATGGTTCGGACCCAGACCGCCGACAGCATAAACGCGGGTGAACGTCCGGCGGCACAGAACTTCGTGGTCGCAGTGATGTCCTACGAGGGATTCAACATTGAGGACGCATTGATTCTGAACCAGGGTAGCGTCGATCGTGCGTTGGCCCGTAGCCATTTCTTCCGGACCTACGAGGGCGAGGAACGCCGTTATCCGGGTGGACAGGAGGACAGGTTTGAGATACCTGACAGCGACGTACGTGGACACAAGGGAGAGTCAGCATACAAGTATCTCGACGAAGACGGACTCGTAAATCCCGAGACCGACGTGGGTTCGAACTCCGTACTCGTCGGGAAGAGCAGTCCGCCGCGTTTCCTGGAGGAACCCGACGACATGAGCGGTATCTCGCCACAGAAACGCCGAGAGACCTCTGTGACTGTCCGTTCCAACGAGTCTGGTGTCGTGGACACCATCATCGTGATGGAGGGCGAGGACGGTAATAAGATAGCGAAGGTCAAGGTACGTGATCAAAGGATTCCTGAACTGGGAGACAAGTTCGCGTCACGGCATGGCCAGAAAGGCGTGACCGGGCACATAGCGAAACAGGAGGACATGCCGTTCACGGCAGACGGCGTGGTACCAGATTTGATAATAAATCCACACGCCCTCCCGTCGAGGATGACTGTGGGTCACGTACTCGAGATGCTTGGTGGAAAGGTCGGTGCTCTAGAGGGAAGAAGGGTGGACGGAACCGCCTTCACCGGCGAGGACGAGGACGAACTACGTAATTCGCTGGAAGAACGTGGATTCAAGCGGTCCGGCAAGGAGGAGATGTACAGCGGCATAACGGGAGACCGTGTCGAGGCAGACGTCTATACAGGCGTCATTCTCTACCAGAAGCTCCACCACATGGTGAGTAACAAGATACATGCCAGGAGCCACGGACCCGTCCAGGTGTTAACACGACAGCCGACGGAGGGACGTGCCCGTGAGGGTGGCCTACGTATCGGGGAGATGGAGCGCGACGTCCTGATAGGACATGGTGCGGCGCTCGCCCTCAAGGACAGGCTGTTGGACGAGAGTGACAGGGAGTTCATCTACATGTGTGAGGACTGTGGAATGACGGCTACGGAGGATATCCGTCAGAACCGGGTCTACTGTCCGAACTGCGGCGACGAAAGCAACATACACGAGGTCGAGATGAGTTACGCCTTCAAGCTGCTTTTGGACGAGATGAAGTCGCTGGGTATAGCACCGCGCCTCGATCTAGAGGACGCCGTATAGAACTGATAACCGAAAAAGGAGAAATTTAAACCAAAATGAGTGTAAACACGACACCTAAACAGATCGGTTCGGTGGAGTTCGGACTGATGAGTCCCGAGGAGTACAGGGACATGAGTGTAACGAAGATCATTACCGCCGACACCTACGACGACGACGGCTTCCCAATCGACATGGGGTTGATGGATCCGCGTCTCGGCGTAATCGACCCTGGTCTGCAGTGTAAGACCTGCGGCAAACGTTCGGGTCAATGTGAAGGACATTTCGGCCATATAGAGCTGGCTGCACCCGTAGTGCATCCGGGTTTCAGCAAACTTATCAGGCGGTTGCTGAGAGGTACCTGTCACGACTGCCACAGACTGATGCTGGATTCTGCGGAGAAACGTAAGTTCATGGATGAACTCGAGGACATTAAGGCTCTCGGGGAGGATCCGGACCAGGTTACAAAGAGCGCTATTCGTGAGGCGAGGAAGGCTAAGGTCTGTCCGCACTGCGGAGCCGAACCACGCGACATAACCCACGAGAAACCCACGACTTACTATGAGGAGAGGGAGGAGGACGACCAGAAACTGATGCCGAGCGACATAAGGGACAGGCTGGAACAGATTCCTGGGGAGGACCTTGAGACCCTGGGGATCAATCCCGATAGATCACGGCCCGAATGGATGATACTCACCGTTCTTCCGGTCCCACCAGTTACGGCGCGGCCCTCTATTACCCTCGATAACGGTCAACGAAGCGAGGACGACCTTACACACAAGCTGGTCGATATCATCCGTATCAACCAGCGTTTTATGGAGAACCGTGAGGCGGGATCGCCACAGCTGATTATAGAGGACCTCTGGGAACTGCTTCAGTACCACGTGACCACTTTTATAGACAACGAAATTTCGGGTACACCTCCCGCTCACCACCGTTCGGGTCGTCCACTCAAAACACTGTCTCAGAGGCTGAAGGGCAAGGAGGGACGTTTCAGGGGTTCATTATCAGGTAAAAGAGTGAACTTCTCGTCACGTACGGTTATTTCACCGGATCCTACGCTTTCGGTTAACGAGATAGGTGTCCCTGACTCGATAGCCAAGGAGATGACGCAGAAGATCACGGTTACGCGGAACAACATCGAGGAACTCACGGAGTACGTCGCACGTGGACCCGAGGACCATCCGGGAGCCAACTACGTCAAGAGAAGCGACGGTCGGCGCCTCAAGGTAAAGGAGATGAACAGCGAGAACATCGCTGAAAGGATGCTGGAGGAGGATGACGAAGGCAATCCTCGTGGACTAGGTTGGACCGTCGAACGCCATCTCAAGAACGGCGACATAGTGCTGTTCAACCGGCAACCCTCACTCCATAGGATGTCTATGATGGCCCACGAAGTTGTCGTGATGCCTCACAAGACGTTCCGTCTCAATACCACGGTCTGTCCACCATACAACGCCGACTTCGACGGCGACGAGATGAACATGCACGCCGTCCAGAGCGAGGAGGCGCGTGCCGAGGCGCGTGTACTGATGAAGGTACAGGAACATATACTGTCGCCGCGTTTCGGTGGACCGATTATCGGCGCAATCCAGGACCATATCTCCGGGATGTATCTCCTCACCCACGGAGACCACGAGTTCGACCAGGCAACCTCTCTCGACCTGATGAGACAGACGGGTATAGACGACCTACCCGAACCCGACGGACAGATCGACGGCGAGGACTACTGGTCGGGTGCGACGTTGTTCTCGCTTCTCCTGCCCGAGGGACTCGATATATCGTTCCAGTCCAGCATGGGTGAAGAGGTAGTGATAGAGGACGGCGAACTTAAATCAGGGACGATAGACGAGAACGCAATCGGATCCTTTGTGGGGGAGTTACTCGACGTAATCACCAAGACGTACGGGGAAAGCGAGGCGGCACGTTTCATAGACGACCTTTCGGCGCTCGCGATACGTTCGATAATGCATTTCGGGTTCTCGTTCGGTATAGATGACGAGGATCTGCCGAAGGAGGCGAGAGAGGAGATATCCGTTTCGATCGAGGAGGCGGAGCAGGAGGTCGAGAAACTGATAGAGACCTACGAACGCGGCGAACTCGAAAGCCTTCCCGGAAGGACTCTCCAGGAGACTCTGGAGATGAAGATAATGCAGGCGCTCGGACAGGCGAGGGACTCAGCGGGTGAGATCGCCGAACAGTATCTTGAGAGCGACAACCCCGGTGTGATAATGGCGAACTCCGGTGCACGTGGTTCGATGCTGAACCTTACCCAGATGGCTGGCTGTGTGGGTCAGCAGGCCGTTAGGGGTGAGAGGATTAACCGAGGATACGAGGACCGGACGCTTTCCCATTTTGAGAAGGACGATCTTTCGGCTGACGCTCGTGGATTCGTGCGCCACAGCTACAAGGAGGGACTCAATCCCAAGGAGTTCTTCTTCCACGCCATGGGTGGACGTGAGGGACTGGTGGATACGGCGGTCCGTACCTCGAAGTCGGGTTACCTCCAACGCCGACTTATTAACGCACTCCAGGAACTGGAGGCTCAGTACGACGGCACCGTCCGGTCGAGCAACGACGACATCGTACAGTTCGAGTACGGTGAGGACGGAATCGACCCCATGAAGATGCCGCGGGGTGAGGATGAAACCGTCGACGTCGAAAACGTCGTCGACAGGGTAATGGAGCACGAGTTCGACACGGAACAGGAAAAACGTGAGTTCATTTCAGGAGACGATTAAAATGGTAGACAAAGACACTCTCGACGACATGCTGGACGACAGTACGCTTAATGAAAGGCTCGAAAAGAAGGTGCGTGAAGCGGTTGAGAAAGAGGACGAAGAACTTTCCGAGGAGGACGTCCGCGCCACCATCGATATCGTCAAGAATAGGCACGACGACACCCGTATCGATCCTCTTGAACCCGTAGGAACCGTGAGTGCACAGTCGATCGGTGAGCCGGGAACACAGATGACGATGAATACGTTCCATTACGCTGGTGTCGCAGAGATCGACGTGACCCAGGGTCTTCCGCGTCTCATAGAGATCGTGGATGCTCGTAAGGAACCGGACACGCCCATGATGACGGTCTATCTGAAGGACGAGTGGGCGAGTGAGAGGGAGAAAGCCCGGGACGTCGTCTGGGAGTTAGAGGCCTCCACCATACTTTCACTCGGAGACATATCTATAGATGTAGCTGGAATGGAGGTCAGCGTCGATCTCGACGGCGAGATGCTGGAGGAAAGGAAGCTGTCGGTGGAAGAGATAGCTACAACCATAGAGGAGGAGTTAGGTGCCGACGTCGAGGGAGACGAAGAGGAGAACGTCGTTTCTTTCGGTCCCGACGCCCCCTCCTACAGGGAGCTTTTACAGCTAGTAGAGGAGTTAAGGGAGATAGTTTTCAAGGGAATCGACGGTATAGACCGCGTCGTCATCCGTAAGGAGGACACCGGGGACCAACAGGAGTACGTCCTCTACACAGAGGGCAGTGAGTTCAAGAAAGCGCTGCGGGTGGATGGCGTCGACGAGTCGAGAACCCGCACCAACAATATACACGAGATGAAGAAGGCTCTCGGTATCGAGGCCGCACGTAACGCCATCGTGGACGAGATGACGAGCACTCTGGAGGAGCAGGGTCTAGAAGTCGATATACGCCACATCATGCTGGTAGCGGATGCCATGACTACCACTGGTGACATCCAGTCTATCGGTCGACACGGTATTTCGGGTTCGAAGGGTAGTGTTCTGTCCCGCGCGGCTTTCGAGGTAACGGTCAACCATCTCTTGGACGCTGCGGTACACGGAGAGATTGATGCTCTCGACGGCGTTACGGAAAACGTCATCGTCGGCCAACCCATAAAGATGGGTACCGGTGACGTCGACCTGGTGGTAGGTAGTCCCGACTGAGGAAACCGAGGATGCCGGAAAGTGGGTCTCCCGACAGGATGCGTTACATCTCCCTCATCGAGAGGATGACAGAGGCAACCGTAGTCGACTGTCTCGTCGAGGAGGAGTTCGGGAGAATCGTGTATGTCGTGAGGAAGGGTGAGATGGGTAAGGCTATAGGGAAGGGTGGAGCCAACATCAGCAGGCTGAAGAAGAGCATCGAGAAGGAGATAGAGATCATCGAGTACTCCGAAGATCCCGAGGAGTTCATCGAAAATGCCTTTCAACCCGCTAAGATAGACGAAGTCGAAGTCCAGGATGAAGACGACCGGAAGATCGCGGAGGTAGACGTCGACGACGGCGACAAGGGACTCGCGATAGGGAAGTCGGGAAGGAACATCGGTAAGGTCCAGAAACTCAGCGGCAAACATTTCGACGTCGACGACGTGGTTCTGGAGTAGTTAAGATGGGTAGATTTATTGCTATTTTTTAAGAATCCACCTGTATTTATTATCCGAGACTGGTGACTGAACTACTATCTTGATGTCCTGGATGTTTATCTTATCCGTATCGTATTCGGATGGTTTTGGTTTTTTGAACGGTATCCATCCCGAGAGTTTTTGACCCGGTTTTAATCTGTAATTTCTCTGATCCGCTCGGTAGAAATAACTGGGGTAGTTTTTACCGTTGGCTATGTATTTTTTCTGTTTTGCTGAACCTATCGATCCTCCGCCCGCGGTCCCAAAAGCTCCCTTAGTTATATCCCATGTGATACTTTGCGGTAACAGGTTACCACCACCAGAGCCAGATATGTTTTCGAAGCTAAATTTTACTAAAATAACTTCATCGAAACTAAACCTATCTTTTTCAACTCCATTATTAGATACGTTAACCACCTCTAATTTCGAACCTTCGAACAGTTTGTATTTCGTTAAGTTTGCCTCAACACCGTTTATATCGGCCGAATCACCGATACGATGTGCCTTAGACTTTGATATACAGCCCGGTAGAGCAAAGATTGAAGCGGTCATGAAGCCTAACGCTTCTCTCCGGCTCAACGACATTTTATTTCCTCACCCCGCAGTTGTTGGGTTTTTCCCTTTTCGGAACTTTCACAAAGGGGAATTATTTTGAAGGTATTTAAAATCTAAGGCCAAGAAATAAATACTGTTACTGAGGTAAATGAGGATGACTAATATCCACCTTAGAAACCGCGGGTAAACGGGGGATTACCGGTCTCCCCATCTCAGGCCACTCTCTTATCCCCACGATTAACAAACTGTTTCTATCTCCACCTCCCTTCATTTATCATGAACGATTTACTCGACGCCGCCGAGGAGGTACTCTCTATGGGCGAGATCTGTGACTTCTGTCTCGGCCGGAGGTTCGCCCGTCTCTCCTACGGCCTGTCGAACGGTGAGAGAGGAAGGGCATTACGGACCTCGGTCTATCTCAGGAACGACGAGGAGTACAGTGAAAACGAGGACTGCTGGGTCTGTGACGGAGCCTTCGACGAACTCGGTTTCTGGGTCGACGAGGCGGAGGATAAACTGTCGGGTCTCGAGTTCGACGGTTTCCTGGTGGGGTGCAACACCCCTCCGCTGGTGGAGGAGAACGAGAAACTCCTCGACGACGTCGTCGATCCGGAGCTGAAGCAGAACTTCGGCAGCGACTTCAACATGGAGCTGGGGAAACGGCTGGAGGGACGCGTCGACGCCGAAGTCGAGTTCGAGACGCCTGACGTCGTCGCCGTGGCCGACCTACAGGAGAACGAGGTCGAACTACAGGTCAACCCCATCTACGTATACGGCCGGTACAGGAAGCTCGAACGCGGGATACCGCAGACCGAGTGGCCGTGCCGTGACTGCGGCGGCAGGGGATGTGACCGTTGTGACGGTACGGGATACATGTACGAGGACAGCGTCGAGGAACTCGTACGTCCCTACTTCATGGAGAACTTCGATGGCGAGCGGTTCGTGTTCCACGGTGCGGGACGGGAGGACGTCGACGCCCTGATGCTTGGTAGAGGGAGGCCGTTCGTCGCCGAAATAAAGGAGCCTCGTGTGAGAGACGTCGACCTCGAAAGTATCGAGGACTCGGTAAACACCGAGGTTGGAGACAAGGTCGAGGTCACGGATCTGAGTTTCGTCGGCGGCGACGCGGTAGAACGTGTGAAGAAAGCCGATGCCGACAAGAGGTACCGTGCAACCGTGAGGGTCGAAGGCGAGATAGAGATGGTGGAGATCAGGGATGCATTGCAGGAGATCGAGGGTAAGGTGGAACAACGCACTCCCGAGAGAGTAAACCACCGACGTGCCGACAAGATCCGGGAGAGAAATGTGCTTGACGCCGAACTCCTGGCTAAGGAGAAGGTTGCGGCCGGGGACTCTACCAGAGAAGAAGTACCGGAGAGCCATGACGGCTACGAGTCAGGTTCTGCCGAGGGTGATCTGGTGGCTGTCGAGTTCGAATGTGAGGGGGGACTGTACGTTAAGGAGCTAGTTTCGGGCGATAACGGGAGAACAGAGCCGTCACTCACGGATCTGGTTGGGGTTGAAATGGAGGTCGATGACCTCGACGTCGTCGACGTAGTGGGAGACTTTCCTGGATAAGAAAGTCATATATTCTTTTAAAATGTTGTATTCTTTGGTCAAAACGTCTCTGCAGGTTTTATTAAACCGTTTCTGTAGATTTTTGAGGCGCGGCTCGGTGTTTAGGTATCGTTCACTCTTGGGCTCTGTGGGGGTAACTTCTCGTCATCGCCGCGGTTGATGATAGGTAGGGTGCGAATAAAGGGGTTTTCACCTGTGTTTAGGCGGAAGAGTTATGGTTTTTCCATGTGAGACAAAAACAAACATGATCGATCGGTTAGAGAAGGAAGTCGATATGCTCGAAAGGCATCTGACGGTGCTAGAGATGGTAAAGGAAGACGAGCCAATCGGTATCGTGAAGATGAGTAACGAGACGGGATACCCGCACCACAAGATACGGTACAGCCTCCGTGTGCTTGAGGACGAGAACCTAATAAAGCCCTCGAGCCAGGGTGCGATCAGTACCGAGGAGACCGACGAGTTCGTGAATTCCCTGAACGACAAGCTCGAAGATATGGAGGACAGGCTGTCGGGAATGAAGATATAGAGCTTGAGAACTTTTAGAACTATTCTCCATGTTCGAGTTTAACGATCAGCAACGGTAAACCGTTTTGCGGATAGGCGAAATCTACTGGGGGCTGGAGCTTTTACTGGCTGCTGTAGTTGGGCGCCTCGTCCGTAATCATGACGTCGTGGGGATGGCTCTCGGTCCTCCCCGCGTCAGTGATCCTGGTGAAACTTGTCCTCTCCTTCATCTCCTCTATAGTCTCGGCGCCGACGTAACCCATACCGCTCTGGAGCCCGCCGACGAGTTGATGTAGCTGGCTTTCCAGCGAACCTCTGTAAGGTATTGCTCCTTCGATTCCTTCGGGTACGTAGTCCTCGTCGTAGCCCTCGTCCTGGAAGTACCTGTCGCTCGATTCTCCTGAAGTCATGGCTCCGACGCTACCCATCCCACGGTACTGCTTGTACCTCTTGCCCTTGATCGTGATGGTCCGGCCGGGGGCTTCATCCGTTCCCGCTAAAAGCGAACCCAGCATAACGGCGTCGGCACCCGCACCAACCGCTTTGGCTATATCTCCCGAGTGCCGTATACCTCCGTCGGCAATTACGGGAACGTCCCGTTCTGACGCGATGTCGGCTACTTCGGATATCGCCGTCATCTGTGGTACGCCGGCACCCGCGACAACCCGTGTCGTACAGATGCTTCCGGGTCCGACACCCACCTTGACGGCGTCGGCGAAACCCGCTATCTCGTCCGCCGCCTCAGTTGTCGCGATGTTGCCGACAGCGACGTCCGCGTCCACCGACTCCACAATCTCCTTCGCACCCTCCAAGACGTTGACGTTGTGGGCGTGGGCGGTATCCACCATCAGTATATCGACGCCGTGTTCGTCGAGGGCGACGGCGTCTTCGAAGTCAAAGGGCGAGACGGCTGCGGAAACCAGGAGTTCGCCGTTCTCGTCCCTGACTGCGTCGTCGTACTCGTGTCTTCTAAGTATACTCCTCATCGTCATTATGCCCTCGACTGATCCGTCTTCCAGTACGGGTAGCCGTTCGACCTTGTTCTCGTACATCAGTTCGAGGGCTTCCTCGGCGTCGACTTCTGATTCGACCGTAACTACGTCACGCGTCATGATCTCGCTGACGGTGGTGTAGTCGTGGTACTTGAGAGGACGTATATCTCTCCTGCTCAGAATCCCTTTTAACACTCCTTCATCGTTGACTACAGGAACTCCCGATACGTTCTCCCTCTCCATAAGGTTCTCTGCCTCTGTTATCTCTGCGTCGGGCGATACAGTGACTACGTTTCTTGTGACGAGACGGTCGCTGTCCTTCACCTTCTCGACCTGGGATATCTGACTTTCCAGACTCATGTTTCTGTGAACGACTCCCAGTCCTCCCAGGCGTGCTATACCGGTTGCCATCGAACTCTCCGTAACGGTGTCCATAGCGGCGCTGACGACAGGTAGGTTCAGGTCGTAGTTCCGTGTAATCCGGGTTGAGACGTCGGCTTCGTTGGGTTCGACGTTCGACTCCCGGGGACGTAGAAGAAGGTCGTCGAAGGTTAGACCAGTCTTGCAGTCGAGTTTATCGCGATACCTGTCTCCCATATGACACCAAAGAAATATGGATTTAAAACCGTGTCGTTCTCCGTTCGGTATCCGGGTTCATTCAGTTTTTTAAGTTACCGGTTTATCCCTTGAAAAATATCTGAGTACTGTACCCGTTGGATGTTATTCGCCTATATTTTCTACCGTCGGCAGTCCACCGAACTTGAAGTAGGATATCGCAACCAGGAGTGCGTCACAGATCACGAAACCCAGTCCAGAGTAGTACAGTACCTGGTTAAACGCCGTCGCCGATTCCGAAACGAGGGCACCAATAAACGAAACTGCGAATAGAGCACCAAGACCTATTGCAATTACTGAGATAACCAGTAGTACCTGGACGACCTGCGGCAACCCACGAACTTCATCGCTGTAGTTCATCGTTAATAGATGTCCATTGTAAACCAATGAACTTTGTGACATTTTTCGAGAACAAATAACAATTGGGAAGTTTCAAACCGACCGGGAACCATTCTTTCGACCTTTATGAATGTTTCCGGCCGTTAGTTAACTTCCGCTCACTATACCCGTTGCCCGTAACACGTATGGCATGAGTAAGCCCTGGATGGCGGTACTGAGGATCACGACACCGAAAACCATCGACCTCACGGCTTCGAAATGGGCGAAACCCGGATCAAGCGACAGAACCAGTGCCACCGGAACCACTGTATGTAGGCCCGCCCAGACGAAAACCGTCTGGGTATCGAGATCCAGGTTCTGAGTAAGAAACCGGTCCAGAACCGACAGTATGGGGAGCGTTACGATGAGTCTCACGAATAACGTTAGTATATACGCTACTATGATGAGGTGCCAGAACTCGATGAAGTCACCGAACGGAACCTTTAGCCCTATCAGTATATAAAGCATAGTGGTGGTGAGGAAGGCTGCGATGTCCCAGACGTCGTGCATGAAGCCAACGTCGTCGTCTTCTTCGTCCTCCTTCGTACGTGCTC
Source organism: Halobacteria archaeon (assembly GCA_042218125.1). GTDB lineage: Archaea > Halobacteriota > Halobacteria > Halobacteriales > Halorutilaceae > JBDGRN01. The sequence continues at coordinate 23,164 of JBDGRN010000031.1, forward strand.
CGAACATCAGTCCGGTAGCCACTACGGCGAGAATGCCGCTGAAACCGAAGACGTGTTCGCTTATAAGGAAGCTGCCGTACGCCAGCGATATAGTGAGTAGGATCAGTGCTTTACCGTCGTTTATCCTCGAGCGTGCACGGTGGAAAACCGTGCCTATTACTCCACCCACCAGGAGTCCGCCTCCCGCGGTAACCACCATCTTGAAAGCGAGATCCAACATGCCACTGATGGTGGCTAGGTCCGTGACCTGGGTGGCGTCATCCTGGGCGACAGCCATTAGGCTGAGGAAGACCACGACGGAGACGCCGTCGTTAAGTATGCTTTCGCCCTCGACCGACACCGAGAGATCCTCGGGTGCCCTGAACTCGTGGAAAACCGAGAGGACGGCGGCAGGATCGGTGGGTACGATCATGGCGGCAAAGACGAGGGAGATAATTAGGGAGAAACCGAAAAACTTGGATCCGAGGATACCCAGGAGAACCACGTTTATAGGAAGTCCTACGATGATAAGCGCGGCAACCACCGGCAGAACCTTCTTTAAAGAGTTGACGTTCATCTCGGTGGTTCC
>JBDGRN010000032.1:0-22593 GCA_042218125.1 Halobacteria archaeon
CAGGATAGAAGAACTGTTTATGGGGGAGGAGGTGATGGAAGTAATGTCTATGGGGGCAGGACAAAACCTTAGAATACCTCAGGACAAAAGCTAACGTAACGGATCTACTACTTGAGGCTAAATATCCAGGTATCGAAAGCGCTGTCGAACGGGTCAGCCTGGCCGGGTTCGATACCCACGAACGGGGATAGAATGTCGCCTGCGATCAGTAACGAGTGATCGACGGCGTCTGCCGTTGTTTCAAGTTCATACGTGTTGTAGCCGTCGGGATGTTTAACTTCCTCCCTCTCTATCAGTCCCTTTTTCTCCAGCGCTTTCGCTATACGTGTACCGGTCCTGCTGCTGACGTCCATGTTCTTCCAGAGCTCGCTCTGGTAGTTCACTTCGTCCTGGATTAAATCGTATGCCCGTAGCTGTCTACCCTCGAGCTCGTTTGGGGGTATCTCTTCCACTTCACCCTCTATCTCTTCAACCATATCCTCTTCATCCCCTCCCTCACCATCGTGTTCGCCATCCGTATCCCCTTCATGCTGGCTTCCTCCACCGGATCCATCGCTGAGTTCGAGAGCGTAGGTCTTGTATCCGTCGGGGTGGGTAGCCTCCTCCTTGGTCAAATAACCCTCTTCGACCAGACTCTCTACGTATTTACTTGCCTGGCTCGAACCCGATATCCCCTCGATCTGCTTCCAGACTTCGCTTTGATAATCGACTTTACCCGTCTCTATGTTTTCGAGGACTCGTTTTTCCTCCGCGGTAAGCTCGGACATGGGTTTCTCTTCAAATAGAAGTCCCCTTCATATTTGTTCTTTGGGTTACGTGTAACTTAACCACCTGAACCTAGCACTGGGCGGGGTTTTCCATTCCACGTGGTCCGCGGGATGTTTTGAAAGCGCTCCTGTCGTTCGTGCTACGTTTCAACTCCCTGAACTTGCTACGGACGGACTCGGGGCTTGTGACGCCGCCAAAAGTGATTTCGTAGGAATCGGCGCCCGCAGTGTTGAACTTCACCATTCCGGAACCCACGAGTCTCGCTATCAAACTCTGGCTTACACGGACGTCGGTGATCACGTCGTGCCGGGCTACTGAGGTGTCCTTCGAAAGTATACCGTACCTGCGGTACACCCGCCTATTGGTAACAGTGTACTCGGTCCCTATCTTCTTCAGCAGAATACCGTATATACCGAGTATAATGACTGTCTTCCACTGTAGCATCGCCATGGCCCAGCTCATCTCTCCCGGGTACTCTACCGATTCGTCATCGTCTAGCCTAAGGTTAGTGCTGCTGTCTCGTGACATCAAACAGTTTTATTCCAGAAATCAACTTAAGATTTACCTCAGTTAAAGTAACCAAGCAGAGTAGACATAGTTATCAGTGGTTGTGTTGAGTGTTTTAGTCCAGTGTTTTTTTCAGGTATGGTACTCCCTAGAATGGTTCGATCTTTTCGGCACCGTTCAATAAGGGAAAAGAGGGGGTGATGGGATCTGAACCTCAAGCTATCCTGTAGCCATCGGGGTACTGGCGTTCCAGGAAAAGTTCGAGGTTTCTGCCGTCCATTCTATCTATTTCGTCTCCCTCTCCGTGATCGACGATTCTCCATCCTCTGTTTTCACCGTACCCCAGTAGATAGAGATTCTGGCTAAAACCGTCGTGGGATGCTACCTGGACTCCGATCACCCTTTCGTTATCCCGGGAACTCGAACGGGTACGGGCAGTCTCCCTAATCTTGACGCCGCTGGGTTCAACGAACTTCTCCATCTTCCTCGCTTCACCGGGGTCGAGAGTTCTGTTCGGGAACATCTCTAGGACGGTTTCGCGGTCGAAGGAACCTGCCTCCGAAAACGCAACCAACTCGTCCCTCCCGGGATGGTTCTCCACCCAGTCAGCAAACCCCTCTACTGCGGTGAAACGTTCGTCTCTCTCGTGGTAATATACCGGTCCACATATCTCCTCCCAGGACTCACCCGAGTTGCCGTAGTACGCGAGCGCACCTTCAGTATTCTGAGCAATCAGTACGACGACGTTGTCGTACGGGTTGTTGGAATCTACCCCCATGACGGGTTCCACGCTTCTGACGCCGTCTCTGTTATCAAGCTGGTCGACCTCGTTCCAGGTTAGTGGTCTGTCTGGTATCCGGTCAGGTTCAAGCATTATGAACCAACAGTTTTCAACATCGTTCTTATACTTTGTTCCAGTTAAAGGGAAAGAATGGTGGGAACCGGGATACGGGCGAAACAAAGGAGACTCAGATCCTACGCTGAGACCACGTAGATAACTCGTTCGAACAGATAGTAGGTGTAGTCGCCCTTGTATTGTGGGGATGGATTGTGTTCAAGGCTGATAGCCCTGTCTCTGTTTAACTAGGAAAATATACTTGTTCCCCGAACCTCCGATTTCCGATTATGCTCGAAATGTTACCGCGGGTCGAAAGCCTCGGAACCATGGGTTTCAACCTGGGTTCCGGAGCGTTTCTGGGTGTGGTTGCGGGAAAGGTATCGAGAATACTTCTGGTTATTATAGCTGTCTTCGTAGCGACGGTTTACGGATCGGTACTTTACCTTGATAACTCCGGCGTGGTTTCGGTTAACCAGGACAGACTCGTAGGTACCGCCGAAAACGTTTCCAGGATGACGCAGGAGTCGGTGACACCTTTGATGAATACAGTGCTGTCCTCTATGGCGATATCGGGGGGTTTCGTTGCCGGATTTTACTACGGAGTAAGATCATGATTCGGGGTGGGATCATGGTTCGGGGTGGGATCATGGTTCGGGGTAAGATCATGGTTCCTGGATCTATAGAACAGCACCTTCCTACGAGATACGGGGTACACCTTCTGACGGCTTTACTTCTTCTCGTGACAGTATCCGCTGCATCTGGATGTACCGCGGATTCCCGGGATACTGAGGGAACTGTGATAGAGAAACCCGGCAACCGTGAAAAACTAGGGGTAACGAATAAAAAACCAGGGTTGGATAACGGAACACGGAGTACCGGAAACAGCCAGAAAGTAAAGGTTGATGGTTCAAAACACAGTCGGTACAGGGTGTTACTCCGACGTGGCGGATCCGGATCGCCGGATAAAGTACTTGGCTTCAACAACTCACTAGCGGCTATGATGGCTGCGAGGGATGGCGACGTAGTTAAGCTGAAGGAAGGGAAGTACCGTGGAGGTCTTCCAGTAGAAAACGGAGTGACTGTACTGGGATCGGGGAACGGAACGGAGCTGAAACCCCTTAACGGCTCCTCCTTTGGATTCAGGATATCGGACGCCGACGGAGCCGAAGTTAGAAACCTTTCCGTCGAGGGTTTCGACAGGTCGGGTATAAAGATAACGGGGGGTTCGGACGTCGTAATCGAAAACGTGACGGTCGAAAACTCGTCTTTCGGAGTCGAGGTAAGGGGTGCCGAGGGTAACTGGGGGGTGAGAAACTCAGTTATAACCGGGAACAGTAGAGGTGTATACGTATACAAAACGGGCTCCGAATGGAGTTTAAACCGTACACTGATATACGGGAACTCGAAAGACGGCGTCGATGTTTTCCATAACGATGGTGGATGGAAGGTGGTGGGTTCGGTGGTAAGAGATAACGGTAACATAGGTTTGAACGTAGACGGTTCGAACAAGTTAAACACCGCCGCCGTGAAATATACGGATATTTATGGAAACGGCGGCGTCGATGCATCCGTTACAGGTAATGCTGGTAATGGAGTAAGGTTCGAGAACGTATGGTGGGGGAAAAGGGGTGGACCCTCGAGAAAAATGACCAGGGGATACATCCGTGTTATAGATCCTTGCAGTCAACCCTGTAGTTAACAAGGATTACTCTCCGGGTGAATTTAGCTAGTCATATAAAGGTGGATACTGAATAAAAAGTACGAAATGGTGTTTAATGGAGCGGATCTAAGCGTCCCCGACGACGTGGACATAACTGAACCCGACGGAAGGACGGCTATCTTTAGGAACGAGGACGCCGGTAAGGTGGGATCGATCAATCGGGTAAACCCGGATTTTGATGGAGGGTACACCTGTTACCGGATAGAAAACCAGGGCAACGAAATCATAGAGTTTTACCGTAAACCTGGGGAAACCGGAATGAAGCTGGAAACCGTGACGCAGACACTTACTGGTGCTCTGTCGAAAGAATCTTTGAGTCTGGATGGGAAGATAAGCCAACATAGACCTGTTTCTGCACCCGAATGTCTTGGTTGTGGCCACAGGTTCAGCGTACATCAGTTATGTGATCCCGAAACCGCTATAGAGTCCGGTGATGGGCTCATATGCAGTATATGCCATGAGGAAAAACCTGTAGATAACTATATTTCGGGGTCTCTAGGTAAAAACGAAGCCTGATTTTTCTAAATGTATGTTTAACTTGGCGTTGGTATACCGCTTCTATGTCGGTTTTTAAGATAAGAAATACATCGTTAAATGCCGACAATTTACAACCCAGTGTCTGGGTTTGAACCGTTTTGGTTTCAACCGTTTTGGTATCAACCTGGGTTCGGTACCGGTTCATTAACCGGAGTCCGCCGAAAGTAATTAGCTGGGGGACTGCGGGATTTTATAGATCGAAACACATCGTGGATTCTTCCCCACCTTGTTTTTTGTCGGAACTCCTGGTCTCACCTCCGTTTTTTCCTTGAGTAGATCCCGTCTGGTGGTCCTGTACTCCGCGGCTTTCGGACTCCTGTTTTTCCTTCTTCGACGATATTAAACGGTTCTCTGAGGCCTCCTCAGTTGCTTCGGCAAGCCCGGTTCGTGCGATACCTTCACCGGTTTTCTTTACTAAACCTACGTTCTCGTCTTGAACCTTCTGAGTAGCGATTCTGGAGGAGACAGCAGCAAGCCAACCTGGATCAACCAACCTTTACCCCCTCCCGAGAAGCCTGACGGCCGTTAAAACAGCCTCGGTCGGTACCACGCCGGTTCTGTACGGTTCCTTTAATGGTGTAACGTTTCTTACAGATCATTCATTTTGACATATTGGTGTTCATTGATCACCTGGTGTTTTTGTAATGCCACCACCTGGACTCGACCGGTTCTTCGTCTTCCGGTTGTTCGGCGTCTTTACCTTTCACTGGCTTTTGTTTATTCTTACCCGATGGGATGGTGTTGGGTCTGGACGTCCTATCTCCGTCGGTGCCTTCGACTCTTGAAAAATCCCTGTCTTCATCCATTGCAACCTCCCCTCTTTGTCCTGGAGTATCTGAACCGTCGCCGGAAATGGTGGGATTGCCAGATGTGGTTTCAGTTTTGGTTTCTTTCCCGGAACCGTTAGCTCTCTTTTTTTGTTTCAGAGACGGTTTACCGTGGTTACTGGTTCCATCGGTGGTTGAACTGTTGACGTCGAAGAAACCTTCTCCGCCGGGGTCTCTGTCGAAGAAAGGCCGAACTTCGGATCTCCGCCTGGCTTTTTCCATGTATTCTGTGACCGATCCGTCAGTGAATTGATTGCCGTTTTTCTCGTCTACCTTACTTTTTTCCCCGATCTCGGTTTCCAGGAAACTTTCCAGGATGCGGTTTATACAGTCGTCTGGGTTTTTACGGATACCGGGATTTGTTTTGCTGAGTTCGTCGACGATCCGGTTCTCTAACTTCACCTCCATGGCTGGAAAAAAGCTACTCATGCAGTAAAAATGTATTTGAAGTTAAAGTAAAGGGGGGGGTTATGTGCGAATCTTCATGTTGTATGTGTGAATCTTTATGTTTAATTTGAGGAAGATATATAGGTGGTTCGAGAGAAGGTTCAGGCAGTTAATGCCGACTCGGAGTATCAGGATAGACGACGGAGACGACGTGTTAACAATGGCTTTCAAGGCGTTCGTGGGTCTGTCGTTTCCGTTCCTTGCGATCGGGAACGGCAGACACCCGGTTCGGGAGTTTTTCGGGTTCAGATACATGTATCTATCCTGGACTGCCATCACGTTTCTATGGCTCCGAGACTTTGTACTGAACGGCGAACCTTTCTACCTACTGACTGCACCTTTTCTACATCTCGTCTCCGCATTGGTACTTGCGGTGAAGGTCTTTTCCGGAAAGCTGTTGATTGGAACGTGGCAACCCGTCTTCCTCTTTTCTGTAACGTACGGGGCAGTAGTCACTGAGTTCCTGAGGAGAAAGATGGGATTAACTATCTCAAGTATTACGGGGATAGATCTACCGTCATCACCATTCTGGACTGGAAATGACGGAACTTACGAGGTACCAATGGACAGGATAGACGAAAAACCCAAAGACGAGAGGTTTGGTCGGAATCCTGAGCTTTCGGACGACATCTCCACACTGTTCATAGGAGAAACCGGATCGGGTAAGTCGAGCGGCATGATGTTGATCGCATCACAGTATCCGTACGAGGATAACGTGGCCACCATAGTACTTGACTTCGGTGACGACTTCAAGACGCTTTACGACGAATACACAGATCTCGAGACTCTCAAGATGAGGTATACCGACTCCGACGTAGTATGGAACCTTTTTGCCGACATAGAGGAAGAGGACGACTTTATCGAGATAACTACCAGCATATTTGGGGAGCCCAGCGGAAGAAATCCGTTTCACGAACCCGCACGACAGGTCTTCGAGGACGGCCTGAGATATCTTTACAGGGAGGCGGTACGTCAGGATCGTCTGAAAGATCTGGGTCACGGCGACGTCCTGGATTTTTTCCAGAAACAGGGGGCGGACGAGATAGCCAGAAACCTCTCGAGTTACAACGGTTTCAAAGGCTCCGTAAGCCATCTCGAGGGCGAAAGATCAGAGGCACCGAAACGGAACGGCACATATCAAGAAGAACCTCTCAGAGTCCTTCAGGGGTGACCTGAAGAAAAACGGAGATTTCAGCCTCAGGAACTACATAGAAGACCCGAGCGGAAGGGTTCTGATAATCGATCCCGAACCCGGCAAACTCGACAGAATCAAACCCGTTATATCCTTCGTACTTAACCGTGCGATCAACTTCGCGATGAACAGCGACACGGAGGTTAACATGATACTCAATGAGATAGATGAACTCGACGAAATAGACAACGTACAGAACCTCTGTGCAAGGGGTAGAAGCCATGGAGCTAGATGCATGATAGGTGTTCAGACGGTGGGGCAGCTAGATGCGGTCTACGGCAAGGATAAGAGCGGAATACTGGGTAACTGTGCCCAGGGTATGTACTTCAGCCCTGGGGACAGTGAGACACTCAAACATATGAAGTCGGAGATAAGTAGGGAGAGAAAGAAAAAGAAAACGAGGTCCAGGAGAATACGGGATCCTTTACTGGGAAAGGACGGTTCCTCCACAATAAGATACAGGGAGAAGGATCAGATACCGGTGTCCGAGGCGGAACTGAAGAACATGGGTACCGGAGAATGCATAGTGGTAACCAGGGAGTCATGGTCCAAGGGTAAGGTAAAGTACTGGAAAGAAGTGGTGAACAGGTACATATAAAGGATGTAAGGGATGTGTCATACTGAAGATATTGGCTCTGTGTCATACTGAATATAATAGATGTAAGGGATGTAAGGGATGTGTCATACTGAAGATATAGGGGCTGTGTCAAACCCAATCTCCGTATACGTACTTCTTCTCTTCATTATACTTTAAATGACCGAGGTTTTTTAAATGATGTTCGTAAGGTATTGTTTAAGAGACACATATGAAAAATGTAAGGAGAGGGAAAAAACGGATAGGTAGCAGTTACGTAAACGACGAAGTAGGGGGGACGTGGTAGAATGGAGTCGGTCGAAACTATCTACCAGTTCTACGAAAATACATGTACGAAGTACAACCTGGAACCCCTAGAGACCGGCGACTTTATTGATCTAATGATGGAACTGTATCCCGCTCTCGTTCCCGACACGGAAGTCATCAACGGACAGTTAAAACCAGTATATCTGAACGCAGAACTGGAGGATGACGAATATCTCACGGTTTACGACAGGGAATGGGATCCACTTACTCCCGAACAGTCACTGAAGTTCTACAGGGGTTACGGTTCTCTCGAGGAACTACGCCACCTCAAACATTTCCTGGTGACTATTTCAGAGGAGAGAAAGGCTAAACTACCGGAGATATGGCGTAAGACCAACCTGGTTAACGGCTACGACAACTGCTACCGTTCGAAGGTCGATATAGTCGACCAGTGGATACTGGAAACCAACATCGAGGCAAACGAGATCGAAAAGGTAGAGTTCGGCAGGAAGTTCGGAGAACAGATCCCACTGTCCGACACAGCCAGGAGTTTGTTAAAATCCAAAATCAGGTCGGGCGAGATCGACTCCAACACAACGGTTTACAGTCTATTCAACATAGAGGAGATATCTTCCACACACGGCAGGAAGATACAGATCGGGGTGTACGACGACGGAGAAATATCTAGGTACCAGGTCGCAAAATGGAGGTTGAGAAAGAAGTTAGGTCAACTGGAGGCCAAACTCCTCAACAAAACTGACGAAAACGGGGAGGTGGAGGTAAAACCGGCTGACGTCGAAAGAATGGATGAAAAAGAGTTGAACAGTCTAATAGAAAAGAGTCGAGAAAAATCCAGGTCGAGAGACGACACAGAACCAAAACCGTCTCCGAAAAAGGACGAAAAGATAACAGACTCAGGCGTAGTCGAGAAAGAAGATAAAGCCGAAGAAGGAAAACCTGGTGGGGGAAAAGTAAGGAGCGAAAGAAAGAGAAGTTCAGAAAGACCGGGAAGCAGTCAGGGTGAAATCACTTTTGGGGAACAGGGCAGTAGAAACCGCAGTTCCCGAGATGGTGATAAAGCCAAACGACGTACAAGTACCTCTACGGGTAACGGGTCTGAATCCCTCCGAACAAAAGAGGATGAGGGGCAGAACCGAACCGAACATCCCGGTATTAACTCGACGTCAGAATCAGTGGACCCATCCCGGACAGAGGGTTCTGATGGAAAACCGGCTGTAAAAGACGGTGAGGACATCAAAGATGGTAAAGATACTACAGGAACGACGTCATCCGGAACCGATGTCGAACCCGTGGTCAGTACCGAAGACGTCAAAAACAACCTGATGAGCCAGGACTTCAAGGACCTTCAGGAGCAGGCAGAAAAACACGGTGTAGACAAGTATGGCAGTAGGGAGGAGATGGCCGATGGAATTATAGAAAAGGTTGATATGGAATCTCTGAAGGAAAGGATGAAGGAGAGGAAAAAGAAGAAGGGTCTGGTGTGAAGAGGTTTAACTTTAACAAATAATCATAATATTTACGGATTATCACCTTGCAGACACTAATTTAGCTTAGAATATAGGGGCTTTGTTTAAGCGCTAGTTTTTGATGGTGTCTGCGATGTTTTTTACTATACATTTTATTTGGATTTCTTTGATTTGATTTTTTAGTTTTTTGCTATGTAATTTATCTCCGTATCGTCTTTTTAGACTTGAGAACACTGATTCTGCGTTTGATCTTTTATTATATACATCGTCGTCGATTCTAGCGTTGTGAGCTTTGTCTAGTGAATCAAATTCTCGGTGTTTTATTACTGGACGTATATTTTCTAATTTCAGTTTTTCTCTTAATGGTTTTGAGTCGTAGGCCTTATCTGCTGTTAATATATTTATTTTTTCTTTTGATTTTTTGAAGTGGGTTTTCATCATTCTTGTGTCGTGTGGTCTTGTCGGACTTAAAGTTACGTCGAGTATTTTGTTGGTTTTGCAGTCAATTAGGAGTGATGTTTTTAATGCTTTGAATGTGTAGTCGGTTTTTTTACGGTATCTTTTGGAATGGTTTGTGCGGTCGAAGCCGCTGGTGTCGACGGCCTGGACCTCTCCTTCTTTTTGGTAGTTTGTCGAGTTTTTCAGCATGTTGTCACATTTTCTGTATTTTATTTCCTCTATGTTATTGCTGACTGTGCTGAAGTTGGGTAGGTTGGGTAGAGTGAGTTCTAGCTGTTTAATTATCCCTGGCATTTCCGTTAGAACATCCATTAATACACGGTAAGTGTGTCCAAGATACTGTTTTAAACCATATATTGATACAGTTACCCAGTCACTGTATCCGTCTCCTCCTTTGTCTAAAGCAGGTTTTTCCCCGTCAAAGCTTTTTTTAGCTAACCTAACTAAATTATCCGTGAAGCGGGATAATTTTGTTTGCACGACAAATAAAATACCCGCTTCCTTTCACCTAAAATTAAGTCAGACAAAAGTCACACACAACCACGTTTAAACAAAGCCGAAGGAGAGGAAAAAGAAGAAGGGTCTGGTGTGAAGAGGTTTAACTTTAACAAAAAACAGGGAGCCTCAGATCGAAGTCATGTTTCTGTTTGTTTATACTGAAATTTATTTGTACATTAGTTCAGGCTGGCTGATCGCTGCCTTTCGTGGTAATGAAGTTGAAGTCGTTTTCCGGCAGATCCTCGACGGATTTCGGAAGTAGAGCGCCGACCAGATACTCCGTCTGTTCCACGAAATGGTTCAGTAGAATATATGTACTGTCCGTATCGAGGTCCTCCAGGCTATCGATCAGTAGGAAAGGAAGTTCGCTAGCTACGTCGTGGGCGATATATCCCGACAGCCCGAACATCAAGCCAACGACCGCCTCCTCGCTTTCGCTCAACGTCTCTACGGAGTCGGCGTAAGCTGCCCCCTCGTCGGTACTCCTGACGATATTCATCCTGAACTCCGTGTCTCTATCGGTGCTGGACTGGTGGAGAATCTCAAGCCAGACCGACTCCAGCTCCTCGTAATCCAGCATTTCTAGGAGCACCTCCATGTTGTGGTTGAACTGCTCGACGGCTTCGTTTTCCCGATCCTCGATTATACTTCTGGCGCTCCTGAGATCGGCGCGTCTTTCCTGAAGGTTCTCCTCCAGATCAGGTATCTCGGCTTTTCTTTCCCTCAAATCCTCGATTTTGTCCCTGACGTCGGCGAGTTCGTCCTCCAGTCTTGAAAGTTTGTCCCGTTTTCTGCTTAACGTCGAAACCAGTTCGTTCTCTTGGCTCTCAAGATCGATGTCGGATTCTTCAGTTTTTTCCCGGCTCTTTTCGTTGAGTCTTGACTCCAGCTCCATGATTTCGTCCTTGACAGCCTCCTCGTCGGCCTCCAGGTCCTCTATTTCCAGTTTTTTCTCCCGTATTTTTCTTTCCATCCCGTCGATCCTCTCCTCAATCTCGTCTATCACGTCCTTTTTCATGGGTAGTAGTTTGTTTTCCAGACGGTCTTTCCTCTCCCTGTCCTCTATAAGGTCGGCGCGTATCTCGGTGAGTTCATCCAGTTCACTTCCGACCTCGGTTTTCTCGACGTTGAGCTCCTTCCTGATACTGCGGTACTTTTCGTTGACTTCCTCCACAAGCTTCTCGTCAACCGTGAAACCCGTGACAGGGCTGACTACCTCGTTCGTCGCTATCTGGGTACCGTCGTCGAACAGTGCATCGACGTTTGCCCTGTCGTCGTCTTTTGTGGAGCGGTCGAACTCCTCTTTTCTATGGATCTCTTTGAGCATTTCGGAGAGTTCGCCTCCAAGGAGTTTTTCGTTGGATTTGATGAGTTCGTTTATCTCCCTGACCTGTTTCTCGACAGATTTCTTCCGGGACTTTAAATCTGTAATGCGGCTGTCGATCTCGTCCAGACGGTTCCTGGAGACGTCGTCAAGATCATCGAGTTCGGACACCAGAACCCTTAGTTCCTTCTTACGTTCTTCCAACTTTCTCTGTTTTTTCTCGACTCTCGACTGTATATTGGATATCTTTCTTCGGAGTTCGGACTGACGGTCCAGGACTTCATTTAGATCATTTTCCCTTTTTTTCTCGATCTTCTCCCGGAGCTCGGCAGTTTCGCCGTCTTCCTCGTCTTTCTGGCTACGTTCTCTTTCTTTCCTGTCCCTGATTTCGGTCAGATCTTTTTCCAGCTTGTCTATTTCGGATTCGGTCTCCTCGATCTTATCGCGGGTACGTGCCTTCTCTTTCTTTTTCCTCTGTATACGGGAGGTAATTCCTTCCTGCGATCTCTCTCCCTTGAGGGTAGCTATCCGGTCCTCCAACTTCTCTACCTTCCCTCGGAGAACGGACTTTCTTTCCTCTATCTCTTCGGTTTCGATGGGATCCATTATGACGTCGTATAGCTCGCCGGGATTTGTTATGATGTTTCTGGGCTTCTTATCTTTGAGAAGATATGCGAACCTCTCGGCCTTATCGTCTTCTTCCAGGTACCTGTTTCCAGACCTCTCGACGAACCCCTCGTCCTTCACACCTCTTCCGTCTTCATCCCTGCGTTCTAGCTCAACGTGGTAAGTTTCGTCCGTTCCCTCGATCTCCATGGTTGCGTATCCTTCCTCTGCGTCGCTCTTAAGCGGAACGCCATCCCAGCCCAGGACTCCCGCAATAGCCTTCAGAATAGATGTCTTGTTTGTGCTGTTTTTTCCGGTTAGAACGTTTGTTCCCTTGGATAGTGTTAGTTCAGTATGTTCGACCCCACCGATATTTTGGATCTCTATGTTAATTCCCTTAGGTGCGGTTTTACCTTGTTGCATTGATCTGGATTTAGAATTTCAAACTTAAATGGTTTCCGTGTTCCGAAACCGTAGCCACTTGGTAAAGAATCCCGGTTGGTAGTCAGAATTTCGGTTGGTAGTCAGAATTTCGGTTGGTAGTCAGAACCCTGTGTTGAAGTTAGAATCGAACTCGTCTATCTCTCCATCGAGGTTGGACGGGAAGCCGTCGGGATCGGTGACGCTTACGTCAACCACTATGTTCTTGTCGTCACTCAGTTCGATGCCCTCGGTATCCTCGATCTTTCTCCTTATTTTGTTGCGGCACTCCTCGATCTCGTCCAGGATGTACTGTTCGGCGTTGTTTATACTCTCCTCCCTGCTGGGTTTCCTGTCCTCGCTACTTATTCCGAGACAGTTCTTGAGGTGACGGTATATAGTGATGTATGATGCCGTACTTTCATCAATATGTTCGGTATCGACGTCCTGTTCCTCCAGTTTTTTCTTTAACTCCTCGCCGTGGGGTAGACTGTCCTCCACAAACATACTGTACATGTCGTTTACAGAGTAGTCCCCGTCGTATCCGGATTCGTAGGTGTTTGCCTGTATTATTTTTTTGTTTAACTCCTCCGCTATCTCCCGTGTCGAACTTTGATTCCTCCCTCCGTTACCCAGGTATCTATCACCGATGGTGTCGTAGAATGTCTTCAAATCGTGTTTCCGGCAGGCCTTACCTATCTTACAGTTACAGTACTCGTGTTCTGAATCTGGTTCTTTTCGGACCTTCCTGAACCCGGTTTCCTTTTCCGGACTTTCCCTATCGGATATACCTGATTCTTTCTCGCTGAAGGGTCTAGGCTCACTCATTTGTTTATGCACTCATTAGGACTCGTCATCTAATAAATCTGGGGTTAATTCTGTACCCCAAGAGTATGACGTACCGGGTTTTAATTTATTTATTAACGGAACCGTGCTGGAGCATTCTTAGAACTGTTTCAATTTACTGTTACATATGTAGACTGTGTTTGCTTGGATGTTTTATACAGTATACTGTGTCTGTCTGGATACCCTAGTTGAGCTATATGGATATTATATTTATTTGTATGTCGGCGTCTACAGGGGGAAATAGTAGTGAAATCGACATCATAACTTATCTGTTGATCTTGAAATATAACCTCAGAGGAGGGTGTAACAGTATTATCGGTTGTTACATAAACTCCGAAAACCTGCGTGTAACAATATATTTGTTACAGGAAACCGGTTGGTGTCCGTTTAACGGCTTCTGTAACAGGTAAGGGTTTGTTACAGGAAAATCTTCAAAACACAAAATATGCCATGTAACGGCTAATCTGTTACAAATTGTAAAAACATCCACAATTACTCCTGAAATTTATAAGGATTTTAAAAAAGGTAAACTTTAAATGAATATATCCAATATCAATGACTGCCTGCCGAGGACAATACGGGCCGATAAATAATAAACTGTCTCGGACAGGGGTAAAATAGATATGAACGACAAACGACAGCTACTCACTTCGGAGAAGATAAAGGATAGAATAAGAACTATCGAAGAAGCAAATCAACTTGACAGAGGAGAGGGTGGAGCCCATCCGAAGGTTATTGCCGCCGAACTTCCTGTAACTACCATGGCCGTTAGGAATAAGGTAGAAAAGATGGTGGAAAACGACGAACTCGTTGAGGTATCCGGCTGGGGTCCCAAAAACTACCAGAGGACCTCTTACCTAACCAAGGAGCAGAAGAAAAGGCTCTATCCCAGCGACTTCCCGGAGCTGGATCTGCCAGAGGGGCATTCACCCGCGAAGGTATGAACTGCTGGATTACAACCCATAAGTAAAACTGAATGAACCTTGAAGGAGTTCCTAAAATAGAGTTAGTATAGCTATCTCATAGGTTATCACTCGAAATGAGGTGAATATCCAGCCTGAAGACAACCAACTGATAGAGTGGTGGAAACCGAGGAAGAGAAAAAGGTATATAGGTTTGAAAGCTTACGAGGTAGTTTTTTGACGTTTAATTCACAGTAATAGAATATGAAACCAAAGTTTAGGAATTTATTTTTCAAGTTTAAGGACCAGTGAACTGGATCCTTGAGGTTTACTATGGTTTACATTAATGTTGATACAGGGTACGGTTGTTAAGAAATACCGGTTTCTTGAACTATAAACGTGACAGATTTTGTTTATTAAGATACTCTATTCGGTGAAAAATACGGGGGGGGGGGAGGGGTACTGTTCAATACTTCCGAGTTTTACTTTAACTGGAGTAAGGTATATATGTTGAATCTGGAATAGGTATTTTCGTATGAAGTGCAGAAAAACTGCTAAGTACAGCAAAAGGCATAGGTTATGGAATCTCTTGCTACTCGGAACCATTTTGGCGTCGGTGACGTTTGTTCTGGGTACGGGTGTAGTTTCCGCCGAGAACAACAGTTCCGATGGATCCTTAAAAGACTGTAAGGGGGAGGAATGCGAAAAGCAAATACAGAAGTCTATAAACAATATCGCTTCGTTCTTTGCAAAAACTGTACTTTTGAAAGGTGGTGTTCTTGCTCTACTCCTGGGGGCAGCGATGTGGGCATTCAGCCAGAAAAACGCAAATAGAGCTAAGTCCGGAAAGTACATGATGGTAACCGCTATAGCAGCCATTGGCCTTGGTGCTCTATGGCGGTCCGTTGCTGGCCTTATCCAGAGCTGGTTCTTCATTCATCCAGCAGGTATCGTTTAAAACACTTATATTCAGGTATTTTTATATGAATTACAAATTTTTTCTGATAGTCGTACTATCCACCGTTTTGACGGTTAGCTACTTGGGTACTGAAGTACCTGAGGCCGATGCTATGGGAGGCAGATCGAATATCGGGGGGTTTGATAACAACTCCACACCGGTGACGGGGGGTGGACTAAACTGGACACCTAACAGTTCAGCAAGAGTATTTTACAGCGACGACCCGGATCCACGGGCACGAACGGGTGCCAAGAACGACACGCTCCATCTACCTGAACCTTTCCTGGAGGATGAACTTAATTTTAGCCATGAGTTGCGGCCAGATGACGAAAACCAAACCGTTGAGAACACGACCGGAAGAAGAAACTATACAATAAACGGTCTCGCAAAGGAGTTCGACGTCTACTTCTACAACGGTTCACCCAAAGTAGAAGGTTTGGGGAGTGATTACCGTCAGTATAGAAGAGGGATGGTACTGGAACCTACTTCGAGATACCTGAGCAGATGGCCGAGTTCTGCAGAGGTAAAAGGATCTAGCAAGTATTCGACATCGTTACCGAGGACTGACGAAGAAGCAGAAGCCTACCTCGAGGACTACTACTCTGAGTTCAGAGGATTCGAGAACGGCATCATGGATCCCTACCAAAGTAGCTGTGACTCCGGTTTGAACATTGAGGATGACTGCCGGGAGTACGTTATCCCTGAGAACGGGACGGTATACATGGCCAGCGACTACAGGGCGTTAAAACCTAACGAGTTCGGCAACACCGCCCCCACTTATTACATGGACCGAAAAGACCGGTCATGTGGGTACAGAGGTAATGCATGGTGTGAGTGGTGGCACTTCTATGTCGACTACGAACTCCAGGAACACGGGGTCTTACATACGTTGAAGATAGGAGATCAGGAGTTCACGGCTGAAGATGAAAACTGGATAAATTACAGTAATCTAACAGAAGGAAGCTACGGTGGCGGGGAAATCGTGACTGAGTTTTGGCTGAATGTCTCGGTAGATATCAGTGGTGAACACTGCGAATGGAGGCCCAACGGGTCAGAATGTAACGATATAGAGGTTGATAAAAAAATTGAGGCAAAAGACATGTTGACCAATGAAGTTGGGGAGTTAAAGGTACCTGCCAATCAGGTGCTAAACGTATCACAGACCGTATACGGAAATAAAAAGATAGAACTCGAGTTTAATGCTACCAGATCTTCCGCGGGTAATAAACACTGGTCCAGGATACTGTTCGAAGGTGATGACTCTTATGCGGTAAATACATGGGGTTACTACATGAGAAACCGGACTCAAGCTTGGGGAGGGAATGCCTCCAGGAATCTAAACCGATCGGTGGACTTTCCGTATAACTATCCTGGAATACCATTCACAGTTAGGGGGTTTCGGAGCCGTAACGTTACCCTAATTCCGGACAGGGAAGAGGTGTCGAGTACTGGGTATAGAAACGTAACGGACCCTGGAGTAGTGAACTCCAGTCTGGCGTGGAGATACGGGGTAGTAGAGAACGGTGAGAACGTTAATCTCTCCAATGGTAGACCACATATTTACGATGGACTGGTGATCCAGAATCCTCCTGGAACTGTATCAACTGTAGAGGACGTGTTTGGAAACGAGATACTGGTAAAGACTACACGTTATTCAGTCGAAAATACCAGTCTAGATATAAATAGCATAGGAGACGGTTCGGAACTGAGGATAAGGCTAGAGAACGGTTCCGGAAGTCCGGTTTCGGGTATGGTTTTGAAAACTATGGGCACCGAGAAAAACCGGTATGTAACGGGGTCTGACGGAACCGTAATAGCGGAGAGGAGGTCTTCGTTCGTCAAGGTAGTTTTCGAAAGGACCATCGATCATTTAAACAGAACAGTATATAAACAGTCGAGTGATGCAGCAAAAATTAATCGTGATATGCTGGACGTTCTTGACGAGATATGGGGTATAATCTTTTCGACGCCAACAGTGGGTTTCTTCCTTGTGGTGGTTGGTGTTTTCAAGTTTCTGAGAACTTAGTTCAGTTAGACCGAATCTTTCCAGTGCTAATATATTGGATCTGGGGAAGCTATCCGAAACCTACCTTCCTTTACCTAATTCGTAAGATCCGCGTACATATTTCTTTAAATGGATAAAAGTTTATTTGTACCTGTATTTTTCTGAAGAATGAGACAATGTTAGATACTGGAACGGCTTTATTAGTTCTAGCTGTTGAAAGTTACATGGTGATGTCAGATTTAGAGCCATTGTTTATCGGTCATGATATCCTTGTGGGATTTCTCATGAGTCTTATCGAAGCGGTTGCAACCTTTATCGGAACTTTCCTGGGGAAGGCGGCTATTAGCTTCCTTACAGTAAAACCTCCAGCTTCCTATGAGGCGGGGGTTCCGGTGTATGTGGAAAGCGCTTATTCGCTGAAGGCGAAGGCATTCACGATTTTTCCAGGTCTGTTGATACTTACAGTTCTGTTTGCAATAGGCACGGCACCCATATCTAACCGTAATAAAACAGAGCCATGGAGACTTTTTAAGAGGTTCATCACGGTCATGGTTATGGTGATTTTTTTCTATCCTACCTTCGATCTTGGACTTCAACTTATAAATGACATGATTGTGTACTTCGCACCGGAGACATACCGACTTGACTTCGTGGGGCCGGATTACAAGAACAGTTTAGGTCAGATACTTACAGGCAGTCTTTCACTGGTGATCGGTTACCTTACATTCAGCTCTATAGGTCTTCTTTCCGTCTTGGCATTTATTATGGCGACGTTAGCTCGTAAGTTCGTGATATATATCACGTGGGCAGCTTTTCCAGTCCTGGCCTGTGGATGGTTCTTCGACTTCGGTCCATTAAAGCCAATAAAGGGTGTGGTGGATACTTTCTTCAGCACGACTCTGTTTCTGATAGGGGTCGGGCCCTTCATTGCACTTGGACTTAACCTGGGTGCTTCCCCACCAGGTTCAATAGGTGGAGGGGATCCATCCGTTATGGATATTTTAACCAACTTCGGCTTCTGGGCACTCGGACTTATGATGGGTACAGTGGCGGTAGCAATGGCGGGAAAGATGGCACTGATGAGTTTGAATATGGGCGGTGGTACTCCTGACGGGGGCGGTTCCTCGGGTGGTGGAGGTGGGGGTAATGGGTCTCCATCGGGTGGAACCGACGGTGGTGGAGAGGGAGGCGAACACATTCCTACCGGCGGTGATCCTACTGAAACCGGAAGTACGGGAGGTGCTAGTGGTACCGGTTCTGGTGGAGGGAAAGCCACTACTGCTTCGGGATTTGTCAAAGGGATCGCGTCTACTTCAGCCGGTGCTGTGACATCTCTCGCGAAGAAAGGTGGTTCGAAGGCAAAAAATGGGCTTCGAACTGGGAAGACGGGAAAAATTTTGAGTAAAGGTAAGAAGAAAACCGGTCAGGCAAAGGAAGGAGTTAAAAATAAAACCAAGAAGAAGACACATGGCACACCAGGGAGAAAGAAGGCGGCTACTTTTTCGTCGAGTATGGGGAGGGTCGGAGGATCGCTTGGAAAGAAGTCTGCTTCTACAGGAACTAAAACATTAAAAAAAGGAGCTCCTGCGGCGCTCAAGGGTGCCAACAAAGGATTAAAAGGTGGAGTTGCGGGTGGCAAATATCTGGCAAACAACCTCGACAGGAGCTTCATTGGTATGGCTAAGGACGGATTTGGCTACATGAAGGGGAAGACAGGGGGTAAGGATGGAATCAAAGAAAAAGCGAAAAAAGCCGACAAGGCAATCGCAAGCGGTATAGACGTAGTTAGGAAAGCAGGAGGAGAAATAAGTAGGTCGTTCGACGATAACATGGAGGTTGACGATACTCCTTACGACAAGAAAAGGGAGACTGTGGAAAATATAAACAACAGGTTGGATGGTAACTACAGTAAAGATGACTTTCAAGAGCTTTACAGTGAAGGTGAGGATGAAGGATGGATGCAGACCACTCCCCAAAACAAGGCTAGTGAGGTATCGGTACATATAGGAAAAATGAAAGCGGATAATCCCAACGTATCTGAGGAAGAGGTAGTTAAGGAGAGCAAATACAATCCTGCTTAATTTTAACTAAGTTTCTCAGTATTTTGTTTTCAAGTTATCCAGGATTTGGTTTAATGAAACTGGGGCCGTTTTTAAACGCAGAATTTTTCAGATTTTTCGATAGTCAGGATATATAATCAGTCTGAGTCCTTGGGATCCAACTTACCTCAAACATCCCGCGTTTGAAAATGCCTGAAACTGGAGAAAGTGGACATGCTCAGATGGAGTTTTTCAACAATAGAGAGTTTTTTATTAAAGTTAGTTAAATCAGTTATACGGTGACACGGCATGGTGTTGGTAACTGAGAAGCCAGTTTAACTAGAACAGAATTTATCTGTCATTGATTTAAACTAACTGACGATAATATGAGAAGGTATCCTGTCGCAGGTAAGGTATTCGAGGTAGACTTCGCTTTCGGTATCAGGTTCAGGGATATATTCGACCTCCTTGGACTTATCTTCGTTGCGTTGATGGTGTCGGCAGTAGTGTCAGATATTTTGCCAAGCGTGGAGAAACATACCGTGTGGATAGTGGTTGGAGCTTTGTTTCTCGGTGTGTTTATCATGTTCAAGTCCCCTCCCGAACAGAGACCGAGAAACTGGGTCGTTCGTTTCCTCAAGTACCAGATCAGCGGTAACGAGTACTACCATTTGAAGACGGAGGAAGATAGAGGAAAAATCAAGATTCAGAACAGATTACTGACCGGGGGCGTGGATTCGGATGGTTGAACCTGAAGACATCGACGACGAAGAGAAGGAAGAGATGATGGATATTCTCGACAACCTTAGCGGAGGATCAGATAATGATGAAACACGACATGTGGATGACGGAGCCGGGGAGTCAGACGTGGGGGACGACGCCGTCGAAACGTACGAACTCATGGATGAACCGGTAGATGAACAGGATAGATGTACTGAGTCGGGGAACGGGAGACCTCCATCCAGGCTCAATGTCAGAGAAAAGGGTGGAGATGAAGGCGGTGACTTCGAAGATAGCGGTTGTGCTGGGAAATCCCAGCCCACCGACATGTTTAAGGGGGAACACAAAAACTCCGGGTCCGATGAAATGCAGGATAACGGTATAACTCAGGACAATGACGTGGAAGATACCTCATTTGACCGAGATGAGGAAGAAGGATTACCGGGAAACTTTTCGAAGGAGCCTTCCTCCCCTGGTGAATACGTGAATAGATCCGGGAAGCCGTCTGACCAGCCCTCTGGATCATCTAGAGATGAATCATTTGAGGGTGTTGATGGGGGAAAGTCATTAGGGGATTCGGACGCAGATACAGGAGCGTCTAAGGCTGGATCCGAGGGAACCGTTTCCCATGAAACGGGTTCGATGCCTGGTACCGACGTTGATGGTAAAAAACGACACCATACATCAGACGATAAGGAATTTTTTACGTCTAGGAAGGAGAAAGGGAAGGATGGTTTCGGGGAGCCTGATGGATCTGATTCAGTTAGGGGTAAATCAGAGGGAACGGGTTTCCGTAGGGCACATAATGACGGCCTTGATGGAAGAGAGAGGGAGGAAAGAAAGGGGGATGGAAGAGAGAGGGAGGAAAGAAAGGGGGATGGAAGAGAGAGGGACGACTCATCTGATGAACTCTCTCTTTTCATTTCCCGTGAGGACATTAATACGAAGGAAAGGAACAAACCTAAGGACAAGATACCGACCGTAGACAGGTTCGAGAGACTGGATACCCAGGACAAACTTGGGTTCGACCACGTAACCAAGGAAGGTTACGTTGTAACGGACAACGGCGACTACGTAGCTCTGGTGGAGATTGAACCTATACCGTGGCTCAACAAAACAGGTGAAGAGAGGATGGACGTTTTCGATGTCTACAAGGAAGTTATCCGTGGACTCGAGTTTCCGGTATACATCGCAAGTTATCCTAAGAAGTTTGATCTGGATAGGCATTTAGACAGGGTGGTTGAATCCCAACTTCGTGCCGAGGGGGTACACGAGACTCCACTCATGAAGTATCAGAGAGAAGTTTACATACAGTGGTGTAAAAAGGTAATAAGAGAGAACGGAGTAAAAGACAGGAGCTACTACGTAAAGACATGTGTGGGAGAGGAGGACATCATCAACGACACGGTTGAAAGGGAATGGTTGACTGAGAACACAAGGATCGATGAGGGATTCTTAGATAACATCAAGGATGTATTCGGTTACTGGGGTGACGACGGTTCGGACGTAGACATCGAGGAAGCTATCAAGAAGGAACTGAGAAAGAGACAGTCCCATATCGAGAGTGCTTTTGGGAGGGTTCCTGAACTAACTACCGGGTCCATAGATAGCGAGGAAGAGACCAAGAGAATACTGTATTATTTCTACAACAACAAGGTGCCTCAGTTTGAATTCAATCAAAGGAACTTCGTACCCAATCCGGGTTCGAGTGAGGTGGTTCGATGAACAGTTCGGGTTGTAGAGATGGACTGTTTGAAAATCTATATCGGGAAAGATGTCGGGCTTCCCACCTCTTGGATGATAAGCTGGGGAAAAACGTCAACCAGGGGTCCCTGATTACCGGTGACCAGATTGTATGTTATAGACGAGAGTTAAAGGTACGTAAGATACCAAGAAAACAGGTTAATCAAGTTTGGTGACAGCTTATGAAACAGAAAGTTACAGAGTTTACGGCTAAGATCGTGGAGAACTACGGCGTTGAGGTAGTAGGTGGGATAGCGATAACAGTAGGTATAGCTACCGGTGCAGTGGTCTACTTGTTGTATGTGAGGTACTTTGGTGGTAACGCAGAAAACAATCGGATGGTGGATCTTTCTGAGGGTAACCTGCCGGAACTCTCCGAAATACCAGAGGACGTTCAGTCCAGAAGCATTAGGCAGCTGAAAAACAACGGTCTGGACTACAGCAATCCCTTAAACATCCGTAAACAGTCATATCTGGTTATGAAGTACCGTGACAAGGCCGAGGAGGATATTCGGATTTCGGCGATCAACGAGGATGCGGATAAGGCTAAAGCGGACAAGTCGATGATAGCACCCGATAACATCAAGGAAAGGAAAGACTACTTGATCAGGGATGGGGACTACGTAAAGGAGCTTACTGTTACTGACTATCCGGAACAGATACCTGAGGGTTGGCTTACACCGATACTGACGATGAACTCGAACGTCCGTCTCAACATGGGTGTTCTTCCCAGAAGTACAGAGGATACCAGAGATAAACTTCAGGGGAACCTCACCAAGTACAGAGCCAAGATCGCGAGAAAACGTGAAAAGAACCGAAGCGATGTACATGAGGAAGAAAGGAAGATCGAAATGATTGTACTATACGCAAAAGATTTCGTCAGGAATTTCTCGGTTCTGACGAAGCAAA
>JBDGRN010000034.1:0-2191 GCA_042218125.1 Halobacteria archaeon
GATCTGCAACTAAAACAAACACCTGACGAAGACAACCTCAACCAGACCTGACGAAAACAACCTCAACCAAACCAGACACAGATAATCATATCCGAAGCACCCCATCTGGGATGTAAAATGGTTTTTAATATCTTGCCAGTTTTCTGTTTTAACCACCGGAATATACGTTAGTGAAAAAAGAGAACGTAATCTATGGAGGTAGTACTATTCGGATGACCAACGGTGGTGATAATGGATACTATACTACGGTAGCCGACTCTGTCACGACGTCTTTTGAGGTTCAAGGTTCGGAGTTTCTCGGCCATATTTCTCCCGTGCAGTCCGTCGGGGAGGCGGAGGAGTTTATAGAAGAGGTTCGGTCGAAGTACGGTGACGCGACCCATAACGTCCCCGCCTACCGTGTGAGAGACGACCCGTTACGAGAATGGTGTAGCGACGACGGCGAACCTTCGGGTTCGGCGGGTGAACCCGCACTTAACGTCCTCTCCCAGAACGGGGTAGAGAACGTCGTCGTTGTGGTGACGCGGTACTACGGGGGAACGAACCTGGGTTACGGCGGCCTGGTAAGGGCGTACTCTAAATCCGTCAAGGACGCCCTCGACTCCGTAGACCTGATTAAAGAGAAACCCCATAGCCGCGTCGAGATAGAGGTAGATTATGGAGACAAGGGAGACGTCGAGGGGATACTCGAGAGCGTGGGGTTCGACTACTGTGCGGAGTACACCGACACCGTCGTTTACGACGTTTCGGTACCCGACGAAAACCTCGACGGATTCAGTGAAAAGCTTTTGAACGTAACCAGCGGCCGGGCGGAGATAGTAACGAGAGTAGGTTAAGCGACAGGGTTTGGATTAGAGACTACCCATAAGCCACCACAAACCCATTAGCCGCAACAAACACATAAGCCACCACAAACACATAAACCAAAGGGTAAGATGAGCGACAGAGTAAAGGTGAGCGGCAATCTACGGACGGTTCGTCGGTCAGTCAGTTGAGAAGTCGGTAGGTTGATTGACCGATTATTCAGTTAAAGCACCGATCTGGACTTATCTTCCAACAGGCATCCGCAGGTATCGGCTTCCGATTGAAACAGGTTTATTACTTGACCTTTTCTATCTAGGGTATGGGAGAAAACGACAGGTTCGATGACGTATACGACGACAAGTTCGAGCTGGATGAGCCCGAGATAGGGGAGCATGGAGTCGAGCCTGCGGACTCACATGCACTCGACGAGATGGTCGAGGGCGTGGATAAGGAGGACGTGGATATAGAGGGTCTGCTGGAAGTCGGTTTGAACTACATCGACATCAACAGATTCGAGCAGGCTATCGAGACCTTCGAACGGGGTCTGCGTTTCGCCGAGGACAACCAGGAGCTCTGGATAAACAAGGGCGTGGCGCACAGCGAGATGGAGGAGTTCCAGGAGGCGATCGGTGCCTACAGGGAGGCGTTGAACATCAATCCGAAGTCGACCGAGGCTGCTCAGGCCTACGTCAACCTCGCCTTCGCGAAACATGAACTTGGACAGGCGGAGGACGTGCTGCAAGACCTGAACAACGCGATCGATATAGAGAACAGGCTTCCCGAAGCGTGGTACAACAAGGCTTTCTTCCTCAACGAGCGGGGAAGACACGAGGACGCGCTCCGTGCGGCGGAAAACGCAATATCGCTGGGTTTCAGGAATGCAGTAACTCTGGAGGAGAAGGCACGTGCCCTCGAAGGTATGGAGGAGTACGAGGAAGCCGAATCTGTCCGTGAGGAGGTGCGGGAAACACAGGAAGAAGACGTCAGAGAGGCAATGCGTGAATGACGTTTAAGCTCAACTCGTATGAGACCGACCAGGGATTAATGGTCGCAGTAGCGGACCCCGAACTCCTCGGAGAGACGTTCGAGGAGGACGGTGTCCGTATAGATGTAGACAGAGAGTTCTACGATGGCCGGGAGGCGGAAAGAGAGGAGGTTTCCTCTAAACTCAATGGTGCCTCGATAGCCAACCTGGTTGGGGAAGAAGCTGTAAACCTGGGGATCGAGATCGGTACGGTGGATCCCGAAAACGTACTCGACGTCGAGGGTGTGCCGCACGCGCAGATGGTGAGGATATAGGGCATCTATTACTCGAAAATATAGACAGTAGAACTCGATAGGCAGTCAAACTTGAAAGACAACCGAACTTGAAATACAGTCAAACTTG
>JBDGRN010000034.1:2291-19481 GCA_042218125.1 Halobacteria archaeon
CTCGATAGGCAGTCAAACTTGAAAGACAACCGAACTTGAAATACAGTCAAACTTGGAGTTACGTGATTAAAGTGCGCCTGCGTCGGCATATATGGGATGACACTCAACACGGGAGACCAAGAATATTTTAACCGAAGTCGTGTATCTTGGCTCAAATGGCTTCCGACGATGAAACCGACCTGATGAGCGAGTATCTTCTCAAGGGAGCGACTATGCTTGGGGAGCACTGCGAAAACTGCGGAAACCCTCTGTTCAAGTTAAAGGGAGAGACGGTATGCCCTGTATGTATACAGAAAAACAGGGGCGAAGCTGAAGATGATGGGGGAGAGCAGGCGCAGGGATCAGTCTCAGGCCAGCAGTCCGGGCAGAGAGCCACCCCCTGTACCCAGGATGCTGAAGGCGGGGAGGAAGGTTCCGGCTCTGTTGACTCCTCCGGTAGCGGCACCGATAGACCGGAGTTAGGAGGTGGCTTCTCCGGACCGCCCGCCGAACGTGAGGGGGTCGAGGAAGCCGAGGAGATTCAGTACCAGCAGCAGGTCCGTGAGAACCTCTGGAGAAACGCAGCACAACTTTCAGGCGAACTCTCGTCCCTCGACTCCACCGAAGCAAAAGAAAGGAAGTTGGAACTGCTGGACAGGACGCTGGAGATACTTATGAAGTACAGCCGGTAAAAGCCGGTAGCAAAGTTATACCAAACAACACATTATACCAAACAACACATTATACCAAACAACACATTAAATAACCCTTCTACCCAGGCTAACAAGTTTTCGAGAGTTTTCTCTAACCTCACCTTGGGTGCGGGTAAGATCTCGACAGAATTAAAATCAGTAGCCGTGTTCGTCCTCTAGATGGTTGAGGAGGGTATCGAATACCAGCATCTTGATCTCGTGCGAGAACCTGTCCACAGTTTCCTCGGACTGCACTCCTGGACCACCCTCGACGCTGTACTCCTCTCCACATTCAGGACAGGAGAACAGGAAGACCCTGGGGTCGTCCTCGCTCCTCGTGATCTCCTCAGTGTGTACCTCCATTACGTGTTTGTGAATAATCATTCTGCCACCCGTTTCGTCGCAGTAAGGACAGTTCATCGTCAAATATTGGGGGCGGATGGATATTAAACGTGAATACTCTTACCGAGATAAATTTTACATTTATGACGTATAGTATACATTTAAAACGGATAGTACCGGTTAAACGAGGTTTCTGTGCCCCTCAAATAGTCAGAAGTCTATATAAAGGCAGTATCAGGTTTATTTCAACATAAAAAACTTTATAGCATAAAACACCATCTTGGCTGTAATGATCGGAAGCAACGATTTACTTCAACGTTTAGAGGAGGAAGGTGCCGAAATACTCCGTATGGTTGGGGACAAGATACCTGTTTTTGCTGACGTACTGGAAAGTGAAGACGAAGTACTGGTACTTATCGATCTACCCGGATGCGAGAAACGTAGCGTCGATCTGACTTTCGAGGAGGGCGTAGGCCCCAAGCAGGAAGGAGGGGTTCTGAAGGTGGAGGCACGTAGGGAGAAACCCCTAGAGGAGGGTTTCAAGTACATAGCGGAGTCCAGAAGCGACTTCATTAGAGGTAAGGTCCCGATCACAGCGGAAGTAAACTACAACGAGGCAAGTGCGAACTACGAAAACGGTTTACTGAGAGTGAGGATCCCCAAGCTTGGGGGCGAAGAGATCGATATAGCTTAAAGTTCACCGTAAAGTTTCACTGTAAAGATACACAGTAAAGGCGTCGAACACCAAGGATGGCAAGGGCTTACTGGCGTTTCGTTCAGGCTGTAGTCAAATTCCTGCCCCTGATCTGGGCTTTCGCACGGGACAGGAAGAGATACATCTTATTCGGTCCTTCCCGGAAGATGTCCTACGAGGCACATCAGCTACGTGCCAGACAGCTCACAGACATCCTACTTAACCTGGGTCCAACCTACATCAAGTTGGGACAGCTTCTTTCGACGCGACCCGACTTGATGCCACAGGCATATATAGACGAACTTATCGAGCTGCAGGACGACGTACCACCAGCACCCTGGGAGGAGGTTAAGCCGATAATCGAGGAGGATATCGGCGATCCCGACGTTATTTTCGACGACTTCGAGAAAAGACCTATCTCCGGTGCGAGCCTCGGCCAGGTCCATCTCGCGCGTTACCACGGCGAAAAGCTGGCTGTAAAGGTAAGACGCCCCGGAGTCGAAAGCCTCGTTACAGCCGACCTCACCGTAGTTAAGACGATACTTCCCTGGATCCAGGGGTTTATGAAAAAATTCGGTGAGGAGGCTCACGCCCAGTCTATGAAGGGTCTGGCGGAGGACTTCGAACTACGGATTAATCAGGAGATGGACTACAACAGGGAGCGGACGATGCTCAACGAGATACAGGAAAACCTGGAGGGCGACGACAGGGTCAAGATCCCGTCGAGTTACAGTGAGATCAGTTCCAAACGGGTGTTGTCTCTAGAGTACGTATCCGGCATAAAGATCAACGACGTCCAGAAGCTGAAAGCCGAGGGACACGACACGAAACAGTTGGCGAAGGACCTCGAGAAGATCTATCTCCAGATGGCTTTAATAGACGGTGTCTTCCACGGCGACCCCCATCCCGGTAACCTCGCCGTCAACGAGAAAGGCCAGATCGTGATATACGACTTCGGTATGAGTGGACGTCTTTCACCCAGTCTACAGGAGAGCTTCGTCGAGTTCTACATGGCGGCATCGAGTCACGATGAGGACGGTGTCATAGACGCCATGATAGATATGGGTGCTCTCGACCGAGACGTAGACAGGGAACTGATGCGGGAAGTCATAGGAATCGCGATAGAGGACCTGTCGGGAGAAAAGGTCGACGACATGCGTATAGAGCAGCTAATAGACGAGGTGGAGGAAACCGTCTACGAGTATCCCCTCAGGATTCCGCAGCATATCGCGCTCGGTCTCCGCGTCTCGACTATCGTGGAGGGCGTCTGTATCGAACTCGACCCCGATTTCGACTTCCTCGCCGTAGCCAAGGAGTTCTTTATCGAGCAGGGGTACGTCCAGAAACAGGTACGTGGCAAGATGCGGAACGCCTGGGACGACGTCAAGGAGACGGTTTCCTCTATAGCAAACACCCCCACGAAGCTCGAATCCAGCCTCGACAAGATACAGAGAAACGAAGTCGAGGTGGTTATGGACGTGGAGGACACCCATGAGCATATAGAGAAGCTTGGTAAAAGGGTTTCCTACGCCCTTATAGCCGGTTCCTTCATTCTCGGCGGAGCGGTTATGGCGAGAACCTACCAGAACTACGCCCTGGTTATGTTCCTGTTCGGTCTGCTTCTGTTCTACCTCGTGAGGAGGTCGTTCAAGAAAAAGAAGGGTGGAGTTATGGGCCCGACCACGTACGCCACCAGGACACAGGCGGAGTCTACACAGGAGAAGTACGAGGACAAGGTAGAGGATCAAGAAACCGAGGAACATATAAGGGAAACAGAGTTCGAGATGAAAGCAGGTTAGCTGTTAGCCGTTACGGTTTATTATTTTTATCCCGGGTATACATACGAGATAATTTTATCGAGATGGGGAACAACCCCCTTACTGTTTCTCTCTATAAAGGGTTAAACTGGTGCCGCACCAAGGTTTCTTTATGGCTTACTCGGATCTACGTGAGTTTATCCAGGTTCTGGACGAACACGACGAACTCGTACGGGTCGAAAAGGAGGTCGACCCGGTTCTCGAGATCAGCGAGATAACAGACCGGGTATCCCGGAAACAGCAGAAGTACAACAATGCTCTGCTGTTCGAGAACGTCGTCGGTAGCGATATACCTGTACTGATAAACGCGCTAGGAAGTTACGAGAGAATTAATCTTGCTTTAGAGGTCGACGAACTCGATGACATCTCTCGGAGGATCGAGGATCTCCTGAACTTCAGGCCGTCGGGAGATGGTGGACTGATGGGGATGGTGAAGAACCTGGACGACATCAAGGAAGGGATCGGTAAGGCGAAGGAGTTCGCCAGTAGTCCACCCAAGACTGTGAAGAGGGCGCCGTGCCAGAAAACCGTGGACTACGATCCCGACCTTACGGATCTACCGATCCTGAAATGCTGGCCTCAGGACGGCGGCCGGTTCATAACGCTTCCCCTGGTAGTAACGAGTGACGCGGAGGGGGGACGGAACGTCGGCGTCTACCGAATGCAGGTTTACAACGATACCGAGACCGGGATGCACTGGCAGATGCATAAACACGGCGCCAAACATTACCGCGACTCCGACGAGGGAATGGAGGTCGCGGTTGCGATAGGCGCCGATCCCGCGACCGTCTACTCCGCCACCGCTCCCCTTCCTTTCGACATAGACGAGATGATGCTCGCCGGATACCTACGTAGAAAGAGGGTGCGTCTGACGGAGTGCAAGACCGTCGATCTCAAGGTACCTGCGAACAGCGAGATGATCCTGGAGGGACACGTCTATCCCGGCCGTGAACGTCCCGAAGGTCCTTTCGGCGACCATACAGGATACTACACCCCCGTAGAGGAGTTCCCTGTATTCGAGGTGGACTGCATAACGACGAGAAAGAACCCTATCTATCACACAACTATCGTGGGAAAGCCGCCTCAGGAGGACGCCTATCTGGGGAAGGCGACCGAGAGGATCTTTCTTCCGCTCGTCCGTACACAGTTCGAGGAGGTTGTCGACATGAACCTCCCGGTCGACGGAGTTTTCCATAACCTCTTGATCGTCAGTATGGATAAGCAGTATCCGGGACATGCCCGCCAGATAATGATGGGTATGTTCTCCCTCGGAATGCTTTCCCTCACCAAAACCGTGATCGTGGTGGACGAAGATGTCGACGTACACGACAACAGCGAGGTGACGTGGGCGGTGACTTCGAGAATGGATCCCGCCCGGGATGTCGAGATCATAGACAGGGCACCCCTCGACCATTTAGAACATGCAGCACCCATGACGGCCTACGGGGGAAAGATGGGTATCGACGCTACTCGCCCCTGGGAAAGCGAGGGTTTCGAGAGGGAGTGGCCCGACGAGATAGAGATGGATCCCGAGGTAGTCGATATGGTGGACAAAAACTGGGGAGAATACGGTATAGAGTCACAGACAGACTGAGGAAGACGGGGTGATTAGAGGAACAATTCGAAGAAAAGCTCAGGGATAGGGATCGAAAGAGAATGGGTACGTAAGTATCTGTCCTGCATCTACCTTCTCCATCACGAGTCTCCCGCTACCGTTCTGGTAGTCGATCTCCTCGAAACGGAACCTGTACCAGTTTCCGGTTTTTATAGGATGGCGTAGATTTACCTTACGAACTCTACCTCCAAGGCGGGATACTAAATGGGGCACCCTTCTCTCCCCCTGCATCATCCTGATGCCGAACAGAGGTACGTCGATACCCTTGTTCGTCCAGGATAAAGTCACCTCGCCGTTGAACCTCTGAACGTTCCGATAGATGTAGAACTCGTAGCTTTTCGCCCTCGTATCCTGGAAGACGTCATAGATATTAACGGGTGTACCTTTACCAAGCCCCAGAAGAGAAAACGTATCGGATGGCCTACCTTCCAGAGTGACTTCATCCGAGGTCCCGGCTTTCACGAGGTTCTCTCCTCTCCCCACTTTTTTCCACCCTGAACTGCGGGTCCGGTAAGTATCCAGATCCAAACCATCTATCCTGACGCCGTTCAGGTAATAGATGTTGTGCATGTTTACCGACTGCCTCCCGACTATGTTGAGATTCAGTTTGTTGACTGGGAGTGTTGTTGTCCCCCCGATCTGTCGGTATACTCGGTCGAGAAAAAGCGGGGATACGGAGCCCACTCCAGCCAGAAACCGTCGTCTTCCCAGAACCCCGGACCCGTCTTCCTTATCCCCGTCTTCCTTATCCTGTGGAGAAACCATAGTGTTTTTAAAGATATTTATTCCAAACCGGTATGTGCTTTCTGGTTACTGTGCTATCCGGCTACCTGTGTGCAAAAAAAGAAAGGGACTCATCCCCAACATTCTCCAGGCGCGAGAAACCCACACGTTCGAACTGGACTACTTCCCCTTCCTCCCCCACAATTCCGTCCTCTACGACGCCCTCGCTGTCTCCCGTGGGTCCACGGAGTTCGAGATTCAGTAACTGACTCTCGTCGTCGGGAAGCCAGTGTACCACGTCGGCGTCACCCTCCCTCACCGGTTCCAGGTCGTTGCCCACGTACTCGAACTCGAGAGGTTCAGTTGAGTTTAGACGGACGTTACAGAAACCCTTAAGCCGCACAAGATCCCCAACATCAGGGATGTCGTCCTCCTCTAAGACAACTTCACCGTCCACCTCTAAAGTCCTTACACCCCGGTCTTCCTCCGGATGAAGGGGGACATCGGCTACTATATTTTCCTCGATCCCGGAAAGTTTGGCGGAGACCGGACTCCTGACGAAGAAGTACCTGTTCGCCGCCTCGTCGAGTATCTTCCTGTTTTCGGCGTAGACGTGGTCCATGCTGAAGTCGATGTCGGACTTGCTGACCCCCAGGTCTACGTAGGTTGATCTCAACGCCTCCGGCTGTATTCCCCGCCTCCTCATGGCGCGGACCGATGGTACGCGGGGATCGTCCCATCCGTCGTACCTACCCTCCTCGATGGCTTCCGCGAGACTCGACGTCGACAGGGTGCCGTACTCCTCTATCGAGATCCTACCCCAGTGCACCACCTCGGGATACTCCCAGCCGAAGTAGTCGTAGACGAATCCCTGGCGGTCCTCGCTGTCGCTCAGGTCCTTACCACGGATGATGTGGGTGACGTCCAGGAGATGGTCGTCGATACCCGACTGGAAGTCCAGCATCGGCCAGACCACGTACCGAGAACCGACGCGTGCGTGCGGATGGGTTTCGGTGTCAACGACGCGGAAAGCCACCCAGTCCCTAAGAGCCGGGTTCTTGTGTTCTATATCCGTCCTGACCCGGAGAACCGCTTCCCCGACGTCGTAGTCGCCTTCCAGCATCTCACTCCATTTTCGCAGGTTATCATCCACCGAACTCCCTCGGTGGGGGCATGGCTCCCCTTCCTTCTTCACCTCCTGGAACTCGTCCTGGCTGCAGGTGCAGACGTAGGCACCCTCGAGTTCGATGAGTTCCTCTGCGTAGTCGTAGTAGGTTTCGAGTCGGTCGCTGGCACGGTAGAGTTCACCGTCCTCGACATCGATACCGAGCCATTCCGCGTCCTCCAGGTACCAGTCGTACGCCTCCTCGACGGGAGGTTTGTTGACGGGGTCTGTGTCGTCGAACCTCAGTACGAGTTCTCCGTCGTACTCCTTGACGTACTCGTCGTTGATCACCATCCCCCGGGCGCTACCCAGCGTGGGTGGACCGTTGGGGTTGGGTGCGAACCTCATCACTACATCGTCCAGTTCTTCTGCGCCCGGAAGTTCCGGTAGACCCCCGTCCTCCTCTTCCTCGTCGTCCTCCCTAAGCTCCTCAATGAGTTCCGGAGCTATCTCCTCCAGTCTCGCGAGCCTTTCCTCGTGGTCGAGAGAGTTGACTTCCGACACGACTTCGGGTGCAGTACCGGAGATTTCGTCACCCCTCTCCCTCAAGTCCGGATGCTCCCCCATGAGTTTACCCATGACGGCGCCTACTTCGGCGTCGCTCTCGTACTTCACGGCGTTCTGCAACGCATACCGTTCTATAAGCTCCCTTACTTCACTCATTTAGAACGAATCTAGAACCGGACGGATATACAGTTTAGGAATAACCGACGTATACCGGGCTGGAGAGTACCTCAACTGGATAGTACATTATATGGAGTTACTTATCCCTGTCACCCACGTACTCCGCCAGTCCATCAAGGATCTCCCTGGATCCGGAGTCCGGAAACCCATCGAGTTCGTTCCTGGCTTCCTCGACGAACTCCTGCGTCCTCTTCCGTGCGTAATCGATCGATCCCGCATCCCTCATCTCGTCTATAACCTCAAGGACCTCTTCTTCCGTCGATTCCCGGTCCACGGACTCCAGGTCGACGCCGTTACGTCGGGCATGGACCGTAACCATCGTATTCTTGCCCTCTACGAGATCGCTTCCCCTTGGTTTACCCGTGGCTTCGCTCGACGCAGCCACGTCGAGGACGTCGTCACGTATCTGGAACGCCTTACCCAGGTTTTCGGCGTATCTACCGATAGCCCCCACTTCACCTCGGTTTCCGTTCTCGAGCAACGATCCTGAACGTGCGGCCACCGAGAACAGCTTAGCGGTCTTCCACTCAACCATACGGAGGTATTCGTCTTCGTTTACGTCGGTTCTGTCCTCGAACTCCATATCGAGCGCCTGTCCCCTGCAGAGGTGGCTACAGCCCTCGGACACCAGCCTCATCACCTCCAGCAGACTTTCGGGTTCAGCGTCTGGCTCCAGAAACAGCTCGAAGCCCTGGCTGTACAGAAAGTCCCCCGTCAGTATCGCGACGGTCTGACTCCACCGCCTCTCCACCGTCTCGACCCCCCGACGGTAGTCGTCCTCGTCCATGATGTCGTCGTGCACGAGTGAGAAGGAATGTATCATTTCGATACCGAGGGCAGCGGGTAGGACTTTACGCCACAGTTCCCTCATATCGTCCGGACTGTCGGCGTCAGACGTAACCTCCGCCGCCAGAAGTAGCAGTACGGGTCGTAACCTCTTGCCGCCGGAGTCCACGAGGTAACGGGAGGAGCCATGTATAGATACCTCGTCGCTCCAGTCCAGCCTCTCTCCAATCCGTTCGTTAACTGCCGTACGCCGTTTCTCTACCTCATCCTCAAGATCTGGTGGATCTATGGTTAAACCCCCTGAATACGGTATATAGTGAGACAGTTGCCTAATAAGAAACGGATCCGTCCCGGGATCCATCACTCGTGGCTGAATACAAGCCAGTTATGACTGGATTTCCGTCAAAGCAATGTTAATCCAAGCTCCACTAAAATAATCCTTTAAACTACTTATTCACGGCGTACTCAGAGCTAATCCTCGGTCAGTACCTTGGTATCGCCGTTACGTAGGAGATGGGCGGTATCCCCCATCTTGTAGTCATACGTCTCGACCTGGTCTATGTACTCACTGCGTTTCGACGTGTTGTGGTGAGCGGGAACGACGTGTTCCGGCTGGAGCCAGTCGAGAAGATCGAAATGCTCCACTCCACCCATATGTCCAGAAACATGGACGTCCCTGTAGATCTGGGCGCCCTGCATCTCCAGAAGCTTCTCTGACTGGTGCCGCTGACCCCTGTTGATGGGTGAGGGGATGACGCGGGCGCTGTATATTATCTTGTCGCCCTGTTCGATCTCGTACGGTGTCTCGCCACGTGCCATCCTCGTCAGCATCGCTCTAGGTTCGCCCTGGTGGCCGGTGACGATAGGCATGTACTTCTCCTTACCCTCCTTCATTACACGTTTGAGGGCACGTTCGATACTCCTGCGGTGACCGTACATACCAACGTCGGGTAGCTCGACTAAATCCATCCGTTCCGCTATGCCGGCGTACTTCTCCATGCTTCTTCCAAGCAGAATGGGGCGTCTGTCGATATCCTGGGCGAACTCCAGGAGAGAGTTTATCCTTGCGATGTGGCTCGCGAACGTCGTCGCCACAATTCCGCCGTCATGGTCCTCGAGGGAGTACAGTAGATCTCTGACCTTCTCCCGTGCTATACGTTCGCTCGGTGTACGGTCGTTCTCACCTACATTGACACACTCAGCGATCAGGGCGAGAACGCCGTCCTCCCCTATCTCCTTCATCCTTTCGACGTCGAAAGGTTCGCCGATAACGGGTGTATGGTCTATCTTCATGTCGAGCCCATAACATACCGCACCCTCGGGCGTATGAACGACGGGCATCACTGCGTCGGGTATCGAGTGCTGTATGTTCACAAACTCGATGGTTACGTCGTTGTTTATCTGTATCATCTCCCCCGCATCCATCTTCTTTATCGGGTTGTCGAAGCCGAACTTCTGTTCACCCTGAACCTGCTTCTTCACGAGCTCCGCCGTGAACGGCGTAGCAATTACTGGAGCGTCGTACCGGTGAGCCAGTTTCGGTATCGCCCCTATATGATCGAGGTGGCCGTGCGTTGGTATGATAGCCTTGACATCGCCCTCGATATCACTCATTACCCGGTCGTCCGGGATGCCACCCATCTCAATCAGGTCCAACGAATGCATAGTCTCCGTCTGAACGTCGTCATGTAGCAAAATTTTCGAAAGATCTATACCCATATCGAAGATTATCACGTCATCCCCCAACCTAACCGCGGTCATCTGTTTACCTACCTCTTCGTATCCGCCAACTGCTGCAACTTCTATTTCCATTTTTTAACTCCTTAAACTGAATTTACTTCGGTCTAACTTTCTAACGTCTCTTTTCTGTCGATCGCCTGTAACGGCTGTCTATCATTCAAACTAAACCAACCAACATCCAGTTGATTCAGATCGGATTAAACTTGATTTATATAATCCTTGGTGTTATCCAAGATAACAGTTTTGACATTACTAAGTTCATCGATATCTTTCGAGCCTGTCACGAACATACATGTCCGTAAACCCTCCAAGAGATCCTTAACGACGTCCATGACCTCGTCCTCCCCCCTACCCGCGGGTTTGAGGAAAGGTTTCGCCATGCCGGCGGCATCGGCGCCAAGCGCTATCGACTTGGCTGCGTCTACCCCCGTACGTACACCCCCGCTGGCGACGACGCAGTCATGTACCTCCGAAACCATCGCCACAGACGCGGTGGTCGGTATCCCCCAGTTACGGAAAAGGTCGCCCAGGTACTCACCCCTGCCGTCCCCCGCCTCTCTCGCTCTGTAGGACTCGACACCCGACCACGTCGTACCACCACATCCCGCGACATCTATCGCATCCACACCCACCGATGAAAGACGTTCCGCTGTCTTACGGGAAAAACCGTTTCCTGTCTCCTTAACCACGACAGGTACGGAAAGTCCATCACATATCTTCTCGAGAGCCGTTAGACATCCCGATGCGTCGACGTCGCCCTCCGGCTGGACAGCCTCCTGAAGAAAGTTTAGATGTACCGCCAGGGCATCCGCGTCTACCATCTCGACAGCCTCCTCGACTCCCGCGACTCCGTACTCGTCAAGCTGTGCCGCACCTATGTTACCTAGAATGAATGCATCGGGTGCGACGTCCCGTACCACGGTATATGAGTCCACGTCCTCACCCTCCAACCCTGCACGTTGACTACCAACACCCATCGCAACCCCAGCCTCCGACGCCGCCGAAGCGAGACGTCGGTTAATCTTCTTCGTCGAAGGATGTCCACCCGTCATACTTTCGATGACGATTGGCGCATCGAGTTCTCCACCTAGAAAATCTATAGACGTGTCGACCTCCCCAAGATCCATCTCGGGTAATGCCTCGTGAACCAGACGTACATCCCGGAAACCGGTACCACCTGACTCTACGTCCTCCTCCTCTACTATCCGGACGTGATCCTCCTTCCTGTCACCTGTTCCGGGCAAAGACAAACACCATTTAGATAGAAAGACACCCGCAACACACTTATAAACTAATATCTACCGTCTCCCACAGTAAAAAGACGCGGGAGCCCCTGAAGTTCTTTCAGCAACAGACAGCCTGCAACCAAAACATACAGCCACCTCCCCCACAAACCATCCAAAAACAGACAGCCTGCAACCCACGAAACCGTCCGGAGACAGAAACCTCTGATTCTTCAGTCTTTGCCCGAAACTACGTGAGTCCCTCTTACGGGTTTCCCGGTCTCCAGAAACTCCCGTAGTTCTGTCATGCCGAAAATCCATCCGCCGTTACGGGAGTTCAGAAGCTCCCGGACCTTGGACTCCATACCTCCGGTCACGTCGACGCCGTCGACGCCCAGATCCGGAAACCCATCTACAGCGTTAACCTCAGGTACCGGATTTCCGTCGTTATCAAGTACACCATCAGTCATGGTGCATAGTCCGACTGAGACGTCGAAATTGCTACCGACACCGGTAACTATCTCGTCGCCGGAAACCACGTCAAAACCACCGGATTCCGAAACGAAACAGTCGCCATGGAGTACCGGCGTGTATCCCGAAGACAGCAGACCACTGATTACACCACCCGGAACCTCAATACCCTGCTCACCTGACACAGAGAAAGACCCCGGATGGACCGAAACCGCCTTAACCCCCCTCTCGATGAGTTCACCCACCACCCTTTCGTTCAGAGTTTCCACACCCCTCCTTACCCGGAGAACGGCTCCCGCGTTCTCGACCCCGAACTGATTAACATGAGGATGGCCGTACGATCCGGCACCGTGAACCAGAACCAGGTGCTCCGGTTTCGAGTCGGCGAGCAGATCCATCACGAGCGCAAAACTCCCCTCGTTAAGTTCCTCGTATCCCGACTTGTCAGTCAAGACGCCCCCACCAACCTTGAGAACACGGACGTCGTCGTCACTTTCCGACATAGTTAACCAGTTACTCCAGCCTCCGAAGCCCGTTAGAGAGAGTTGAAGTAAAAACCAGTTCGGCGCTGTCGAACTCGAGACCCTCGGCATCCTCCGGGTCCCGGGTCAGTGCAATAATTGATCCTGATCCTCCTGCACCCGTCATCTTCGCCCCCAGTGCACCCGTCTCCCTGGCCTCGTAGACGAGTCGGTCCAGGGAACGCGACGTAACACCAAGAGCCGACAGCAAGCCGTGGTTGACGTTCATGAGTTCCGCAACCTCCTCTATCTCACCGTCCTCGATCATCGCCATCCCTTCCCTCGAAACCTCTCCTATCGCATCGACTACCTTCCCCACCGAGCCGTAGCTTTCCACGAGATCCTCAACGCCCGACACCATCTCTCCCGTAGGAGCTCGTCCGCCGTCACATGCCACCACCAGCGTCGGACTGAAGTTTAACCTCCAGGGCTCAAGACCGGTACACGAATCCTTACCGTCAAAGTTTACGGCGACGAGGCCACCATGTACAGCGGTCGCGGAGTCGCTGATGGAGGCTTCACCCTGGACACGTCTCTCAACCTCACGTCCGTTCTCCACAAGCCAGTTGGCGTCCCTCTCTACCCCATATAGGCGGGAAACGGCGTCAAGAGTCGCGACCGAAACGGCGGCGCTAGAACCCAGGCCGGCACCGACAGGGAGACCCGTATCCACAGTAAGTTCTACGCCATCGGAGAATCCGACATCATCGTAGGTATCCGTAACGTTTTCTTCATCGAGCGATTCCCTCACAAGCTCAACAGCCAGTTCGACATAGCTGTCGTCCTCCACCTCGGTCACGTATACGTCTTCTCCGTCTGAGGGTTCGGCGGATACGCATACGCGTTGGTCTACCGCGGCTAAAACCGCGGGTTCTCCGTAAACTACGGCGTGTTCACCAAAAAGAAAAGCTGCTCCAGGTGCGCTGGAAACCTTCATCCGATCTAAATCTCGGGTTCGAAGTCCGTGAGGTCGTAGTCAGTGTCAGAGCCACGAATGTCGAGTAGTTCCTGGGCGAGAAGCCAGTATACCACCGACAGAGCCTTACGTCCCTTGTTGTTGGTGGGTATAACTAAGTCGAGGTTGTTCGTGGCGTTGTTAGAGTCACACATCGCGACCACCGGAATACCGACTGTGACGGCTTCCTTGACGGCCTGTGAATCACCTATAGGGTCGGTGACTATCACGACCTCCGGCTCGATGTAGTCGTCGTAGTCGGGGTTGGTGAGGGTTCCGGGAATGAACCTTCCGGCACGTACCCTCGCACCCGTCGCCTCCGCGAAAACCTCTGCAGGATGCTGGCCGTACCGTCTCGACGACGTAACCAGTACGTTTCCGGGTTCGTAGTTACTCAGGAACTTCGCCGCCGTCCTGATCCGGTCGTCAGTACGTTCGATGTCAAGGACATAGAGCCCGTCCTCACGGACATGGTGTATAAACCTCTCCATGTGACCCGTCTTTTGCTGAGTACCGATGTGGACACCGGTCGAGAGGTAGTCGTCAACGGGTATCAGTAGGTCGGCTTCCTCGGGAACGGGAATCTCATCCCTCTCCCCCTCAGCCTCTTCTTCCTCTACCTCCTCCTCTTCGCCGGTTTCCGGTGCGTCGATACCCTCCTGATCGGGTGTCTCCTCCGCACCAGCACCGTCGGCTTCGACCTGGTTTACGCTACTCGTTTCCTCCTCTTCCTCGACTTCCGCCATCTCTTCACCTTCATCTACGCGTTCTTCCTGTGTCATGGTTAGTTAACCTCGATTGAGTTCTCAATACGTATTAGTTCGTTCAACTTCGCTGTACGTTCACCGCCGACTGCACCCGTTTTTATGAAAGGCGACCCGAAAGCCACCGCCAGGTGTGCTATCGAAGCATCCTCCGTCTCGCCGCTCCGGTGTGACATCACTGAGGTGTAGCCAGCAGTATCCGCCAGATCTACCGCGTCGTAGGTATCCGTCACCGTACCTATCTGGTTCGGTTTGATCAGAACGGAGTTAGCGGCACCTGCCTCGATACCTCTCTCTATACGGTCCACGTTGGTTACGAAAAGATCGTCGCCACATATCAGAACGTCAGTGTCCGAAAGCCTGTCTCTCAGCTCCGAGAACCCCTCGAAGTCGTCCTCCTCAAGCGGATCCTCGACGTACACGAGGCTGAACTCCCGGACCAGCCCTTCGATAAAATCCATCTGTTCGCTACGGCTACGTACCCTGTCCCGGTATACGTAACCACCCTCTTCGTCGCTCCACATCTCGCTAGCCGCCACGTCAAGACCCATACGTACGTCGTCACCGAAACCAAGATTCATCACTGCGTCGTCAACGAGATCCAGGGCTTCTTCGTCGTGTAGGGCGGGAGACCAGGCTCCCTCGTCGCCTTTACCACATCCTTTACCGGAATCCTCCAGAATCTCCCCTACCTCGGCATGTATCTCGGCGTTGGCAGCTGCCTTGTTTCCGAAGCCATCTATACCGACCGGCGCAACCAGGAACTCCTGTATGTCGGTCGCCTTGCTTGCGTGCTCGCCACCACCTACGACGTTTCCGAGAGGAGTGGGGAGCGAGTCGGCGTACTCACCTCCAAGATGTTTGAAGAGATGCATATCGGAACCGTCCGCAGCAGCCTTCGCCGCCGCAAGAGAAACAGAAACTGCGGCGTTGGCACCTATTCCGGAAAAGTCATCCGTCCCGTCGAGCTCCCGTAGCTCACTATCCACTAACCTCTGGCGTGCAGCGTCAGTCCCTGATAGAACTTCCTCTATTTCCTCCTCTTTTTGCAGACAGTCTCCGACCGGCAGTTCTACGGCTTCGTACTCTCCGGTCGACGCCCCGGACGGTGCGGCAGCTCTACCGAAACCTTCCCGCGTAGACACCGAAGCTTCGACGGTCGAGTTACCCCTGGAGTCGAGTATCTCCATCAGAGACACCGACTCTATCTCCGTAGCTCCGGCTCCATGACTGCCGCCGCAGGGCATCTATCCGTCCCTCCGGACCGTTATGGGCAACGCACCCTCCCGTAGCTCTCGACGGGCTATATGTACGGGGTTGTTGGTATCCATCTCGAGCAACGGAGGTGCTCCCTGCGAGATCTGTAACGCTCTTGCTCCTATAATTCGGGCTCGTTCGTATCTAGTGTACTTCAAACTCGACCCCCCATTCATTGATACGGAGCCACCACGTCCACCAGATCCTTGTTGCTGACGATCATTCTTCTGCAACAGTATCTATCGATTCCGAGGTCGTCCAGAACCTCCTCGGGCTCTTCACCAGCTTCCTTCCTCTCCATATACTCTTCGTAATCCTCCGAGATCACTTTACCACACGTGAAACACCTGACTGGAATCATCATAACCTAATCACCTCGAATTTTACCTGTACGACTTCTGGTACTTGGCACGCGCTCCGGGTCCACCGAACTTCTTGGCTTCCTTCCTTCTGGAGTCATTGACCAGGAGAGTCCTGTCGAACTCCATGTAGGTCTCACGCAGCTCACGGTCCTTCGACCAGTCGACGAGTCCGCGGGCTATCGCGGTACGGACGGCGTCGGCCTGTCCCGCGAAGCCGCCACCCTCGACCTGGACGTCGACGTCAACGTTGTCTCTTAACTCGTCCTCAGGGATACGGAACGGCTCCGTCATCTTGAGACGAGCGCTCTCCGGCTCCACCAGCTCTATCGGCTCGGAGTTCACGCGCACTCTACCTTCACCGTCCTCCACCGTCGCCCTGGCTACAGCAGTCTTCTTCTTTCCCGAAGTGTTGACAGTTTCTACCATGTTACGTTACCTCCGATTCTTTCACTGACCTCGCCCAGCGTCACGTATCCACCTATACCGAGTTTGGATGCGTCCTCTCTGAACTCCTCAATCTCGCTCTCGTCGACGTCGTCCGGAACGTCGACGTAGAAACGCAGACGGGATAGCGCGTCCTTACCCCTCTGTTTCTTGTAGGGAACCATGCCGCGTACCGACCGTTTCGCTATTCCGTCGGGACGACGCGGATGGTAAGGACCCTTGTCGCTGCCGTGTTCGTTTGCTTTCTGCCTGTATCTCTCGACCACGTCGTCGGTTTCTCCACTGACAACTATCTTGTCGCTGTTTACGATCACGACCGAGTCGCCGTCGAGTGTCGCAGATGCAACTTTGCTCGCTAGACGGCCAAGGATCGCGCCCTCACCATCGATCACGACGTCGGGTTCGATGTCGACGTTCGCCCTCATCGTATCACCCTGACGTCGCTTCCCTCGGGGTTGTCTTCAACGAACTCCTCGAGCATGACAGGTTCGCCGTCCGCCGCCTCTATCTTGTCCTCCGCGCTGGAGGAAAAGTCGAAAGCCGCTACAGTGACGTCCTTGGATAGGACGCCGCTACCCAGCACCTTACCTGGAACTACTACCGCCTCCTCGGGGTCGGCGTACCTGTCTATCTTGCTGACGTTGACCTCCGCCCGGTTGCGGGTCGGCGTCTCCAGACGGGACGCCACCTCGTTCCAGACTCCCGCGCCGTCCTCAGCACGGTTCTTGAGGTCCTTTATCAAATTCTTGAGTCTCGGATTCTGTTTAGTCATTTTACACCTTCTGTTTCCGTTCTTATTCCGTTCTTTCTCTCCGTCTTCTCTATACAACCATGCGTGGGACAGGATTCGAACCACGGTCGCAGCAAACTGCTCCCTGGTACGAATCTATCGAACCACGGCCGCAGCAAACTGCTCCCTGGTACGAATCTATCGAACCACGGCCGCAGCAAACTGC
>JBDGRN010000034.1:19581-22419 GCA_042218125.1 Halobacteria archaeon
TCCCTGGTACGAATCTACCCCCGATGTCTATACAACCATGCGTGGGACAGGATTCGAACCTGCGAACGGCTACCCGACAGCGCCCTGAACGCTGCGCCTTTGACCTGACTTGGCTACCCACGCACATGTTTAATTTTTAGTTAGTTTCTGTATTCGTTGGTTGTTCGTTCAAGGTGAGACCTTCTCACCTAGCTCTTTAGCTTTACTCGACAGGATATCCGATGCCGCGACTACCAGGTCATCCGCTGACAGCGACCCGTCCGACTCCACATTGAAGACGAAGGACTCGTCGACATCCTTTATCCCTACCTCCTCGTCGAAAACCTCGTCGAGCCTATTACCGTACTCTTCCATGTCGTAAAGTTCGCCGTCGGGACCCCTGAGGATTCCTCTTACGATGTCATCGTCGTGGGGTTCCTCCGGATCTAGCTCCACCTGTTTGAGGTACTTGTACCCTACAGCAACACCCGCCTGGTTCTTCGCGTGTTCCTGACCCAGGCCGAGTTCGGCTATACATTCGGCGATAACCTCCTGACCCTCCTTCAGTTCGATAACCGGAATGTTCTTATCGACCGGCTCTACCATCGGATGCTGTGGTTCGAGATCTGCGGAGTAAACCGTCCTGTCACCGTTTTCGGCCGAGACGTCCACCGTCAGAGACGCCTGACAGTTCGGACATCCCTCACCGCCGCACTCACACTCCTCCGGTAGATCGAACTCGTCCAGGTCGGTGCTGATGGGTACGAGGCCAAGCCTCAACGTGAGTACCTCGTCGAACATCACGCTGGTGTTCTCGTATATATCCACCTTGTCTATCGTCATGGTGGGTACACCGCCAACTATGGTTCTCCTGAGACCGTTGGCGAAGGCAGGTGATATACCCTCGACGATGAACTTCGCTTCCTTCTCGTCGATATCGACTATTTCGACGTCCATTATCTAGTCGCGACCCCGCCTTCCCTTCGGACCTTTACATCCGTCGTGCGGTACCGGTGTGACATCCTCGATCCTTCCTATCTCGAGACCTGCGCGGGCAAGAGCCCGGATTGCGGCCTGTGCACCCGGACCGGGGTTGGTGTTCATGTTTCCACCTGGTGCCCGGATACGTACGTGTACACCCTCCATACCGTGCTCCTGCGCGGCGTTGGCGACGTTCTCCGCCATCTGCATCGCGGCGTAGGGAGT
Source organism: Halobacteria archaeon (assembly GCA_042218125.1). Classification (GTDB taxonomy): domain Archaea; phylum Halobacteriota; class Halobacteria; order Halobacteriales; family Halorutilaceae; genus JBDGRN01. The sequence goes on from JBDGRN010000034.1 coordinate 20,767, forward strand.
CGACTCGTTCCTGTCCTGTTTGACCTCCATACCACCGCTGCTTTTCGCAATCGTCTCCGCACCCGTCAGATCCGTCAACGTAATTATTGTGTTGTTCAAACTGGCGTGTACGTGAGCCACACCCCAGACGTCGTCTTCTTGTTCGGCACTCATTTTTTATATACCTCGTATGGAATCTAAGCCTGTTCCTCCCCGGCTCTTTCGGGATGTAGTTCGTCGGAGAGAGGGCTGTTGTCGTCGAAACCGATCAGTTCCTCTTCCTCGACCTCTACATTGTAGCTTGGGACACTTACCCGGCGTCTACCGACCTTGACGTGTCCGTGGTTTATGAACTGACGCGCCTGCTCCATCGTGTTTGCCAGTCCCTTCCTGTAGACTACAGTCTGAAGCCTTCTGTCGAGCAGATCGGTGACGTCGAGCGACAGGATATCTCCGAGTTCACCCTGGGTTCCGAGTACGCCGTCCCTCTTCAGACTCGTGAGAAGCTGTTCAGTCTCTCCCGCTACGTGTTCGTCGTCCTCGCTTCTACCGAGAAGACGTCGCGCCTCCCTGCGGTACCTCCTGAGTTCGGACTGCGCGTGCCACAGCTCCTTCTTGTTCTTCAGACCGTACTCTTCGACCAGGCCGTGCTCCTCCTGTATCCTGCCGCCCTGGTAAGGATGGTTCGGCGTCTCGTACGACTTATCGGACTTTCCTGGATAACCCATTTATAGACCTCCCTCTTCTGAACCTTCCTCTTCCTCGCTTTCGGCAGCCTCCTGCAGCTCGGACACCTTGACTTCAACAGTACCCTCGGTACGACCCGTCGATTTCGTACGTTGACCACGCACCTTCTTGCCCTTACGGTGGCGGATGCCCTTGTAGGAGTTTATCTTCTGCATCCTGCTTATGTCCTCCTCGTGAACTATCTCCAGTTCGGTACCAACGACGTGTTTATCCTCTCCGGTGAACCGGTCTTTCTCGCGGTTCACCATCCAGCTCGGACCGATCTCCTCGAAGCTGTCGATCGCGTCCTTTACTTCCTCTATCTTGTCGTCTTCGAGACGACCCAGCGTCTCCGCGGGATCCACGTCTATCTCCTGCGCTATCGTCTTCGCAACCCTCCGGCCTACCCCATCCATCTCGATTAGAGCCGTCTCGAACGACTTAGTACCGTCCAGGTCGGTGGTTCCGACCCTAACGAAGTACTTGAGGTCTTCGTCCTCTTGTTCTTGGTTTTCAGCACTCATGTGTATTTCAACCTGTTTGTCGTCTTACGGTACGTCGGGAGTGGGATTCGAACCCACGCGGCGAGAACGCCACAGGATTAGCAATCCTGCGCCTTAACCACTCGGCCATCCCGACCCTATCTTTTTCTAACCGCCCCCACACCGGAGACTCGGGACACTCCTGCCCCTGCATTCAATGGTAGATATCAATTAATCCTCTAATATAAATAAAGCCTCCGGAAAAGCCACAGGATGAGAATGCGTGACAGTGTTAGTCCGGAGACAGTTTCAGTACCCGAACGGACGTTGCAGTCTATACATACTATAATTTAGTTTAAAGATATATAATTATTGTATAATATATATTGTATAATATTGAAAGAACCACAGGTGAACCGCCTCGGGGTCAAGCCCCGAGGCACTCGGCCTGCTCCGCCTGTAGATC
>JBDGRN010000039.1:0-7485 GCA_042218125.1 Halobacteria archaeon
TGGATGTAGGTTTTTGAGGTATGGATGTAGGTTTTTGAGGTATGGATGTAGGTTTTTGAGGTATGGATGTAGGTTTTTGAGGTATGGATGTAGGTTTCAGGAAATAAATTAAGATTCCGTCGTCTATCTCGTCATTCTGTTCTCGGCTTCGACGTATATCCTCCCTGCCTCCGGAACCTTCTCGCGGATCGTTTCTTCTATCTCGTCGACCGCGGCCTCGATTTCGTCGGTCGACATTCGGTCCCTGAACTCAACCTCCGTGGTAACGAGTACAGTGTCCGCTCCAAGGTGGAGGGTCCTCAGGTCGATGACGTTTTCTACGTCGTCGTGCCTTCTTACCGTCTCGATTATCTCCTGGCGCTCCGACCTGCTGGCGCCCTCACCCACGATCAGGCCCCGGTTCTCCCACGCGAGAACAAGGGAGAAAACCATCAGAAGTACTCCGATAAGTATGCTGCCGGCGGCGTCGTAGAAGTTGTTCCTGGTTAATTCGGATAGGTAGATACTTACTGAAGCTGTAACCAGGCCCAGTACTGCGACGACGTCCTCCGTGAACGCCGTGATTAGTGTCGCGTCCTTAGTGTTCCGGTATGTATGGAGGATAGAACGGAACTCCTTGTCTTCCCTCTCCTTCCGGAGTCCCCTGTATGCCTTGATGAGGGCGTACGACTCGAAGACTAATGCGCCCCCCAGGACGAGGTAGTTAACGAGGAGGTCGCGTTCGTGGTACGGCTCACCGAGACGGTGGAATCCCTCCGAGAGTGAGGCGTATCCCGCGACTCCGAACAGGAGTACGGCGACGACGAAGGCGAAGAAGTACTGCTCCTTACCCCGTCCGAAGGGATGTTTTTGGCTGTGATCCTTCTCGCTCATCCTTATCCCCAAGAGGAGAAGTACCTGGTTTCCGGTGTCGCTGACCGAGTGGTAGGCTTCACTCAGCATGCTGGAGCTGCCGGTCACAGAGAATGCCGCGAACTTGAGCACCGCGATCATGAAGTTGGCGGCGAGTGCGGCATAGACTACTTTCTTGGTCGAAGCCACGTTTCTATCGTAACAAGGTGTCGTATGACTTAAGGTATTATAATTTTCTGCTTCTTTAACCATTCCTAACGGTGGATTCGGGCGTAACAGTTTTTTGACGTGGAGACGCTCTTGAATATATGTCTGTAGCGACCATAGTGGCGGCCGCCATCTGGCTGATGCTTCCAGCGTACATTCCTAACAACGCAGCCGTCATATTCGGTGGTGGCACCCCGGTAGATTTCGGGAGAAAGTTGATGGGTGATCGTATCCTGGGTGACGGTAAGACGTTCAGGGGTGCGGCTGGAGGGATCATCGCTGGGTTCGTGGTCGCGGCGATCCTCAACTTCATTCAGGGGATACAGGGTCTCGGGTTCCTGCCTGCGTTCTCACCCGTAGCGATGGTTTCTATGCCGGCTGGAGCGATACTGGGGGACATGACTGCGAGTTTCGTCAAGAGACGGTCCGGCAGGGAACGCGGCGCACCCTTCCCCGTCGTCGACCAGCTAGACTTCGTCGTGGGAGCATGGTTCCTTACAGTCATATTTGCCTACGGATGGTTCACGAGAGAGTTTACAGTACCAGTGATAGTTGCGGTACTGATTATCACTCCCGCTCTCCACATTTCCACGAACTTCATAGGATACCACCTGGGGTTCAAGGACGAACCCTGGTAGATGAAGAGTTGCCTGTATGGGTTTCTAAGAACCTTTAAGAGTTTATAATATATCCTTAACTAAGATATTGGTCTTGTTTTTTGGATGAGTGGAAGTACTGTTTGATTCGGATTCGGGTTTACTTTGAGGTATAGAATGTTGGGGTATAGAATGAGGTGTGGGGTAGGGGGACGAAGCCGTTCGGTTTTATACCATGGAAATTTAACTCCGTAACATGAGTGAAGGTGTATCTTTATGACCGGGGATACGGAAAAGAAGGAACTAGCCGAACTGTTGATAGACTGTGACGCTGTCCTCCACGGGGAGTTCGAGCTTTCGAGCGGAAAAACCAGCGACTACTACGTCGACAAGTATGTCTTCGAAACAGATCCCGAGGCTCTCGAAGCAATCGGCGACGAAGTCGCGGAGAAAGCTGAGGAGATCGGTGCGGAGAAGCTGGCGGGCGTCGCCCTCGGAGCCGTCCCTCTCGCCGCCGCTGCGTCGATCAAGTCGGGTCTACCTTACGTGATAGCGAGGAAGAAGGCGAAAGAGTACGGCACATCTAACGCAGTAGAGGGTGAGTTAGAGGACGGCGAGGAGGTCGTGGTCTTAGAGGACATTGTGACAACGGGTGGTAGCGCTATAGAAGCTATAGAGAAGCTACGGGAAGCCGGAGCGGTGGTAAACGACATAGTGGTAGTGGTAGATAGACAGGAGGGAGGCGTCGACAGCATCGAGGAGGAGGGTGTCGAGGTCCACGCATTACTGACCGCCGACGACCTGGTTTAGGTCTTAAGTACAGTAACGTCCAGGTGTTACCGATATTTTGGTGGTTGGCTACCGTTATCTTGGCCGTCTTCTCCTGGTGTTGAGGTAGAGGAACACGGCGATCAAGACCACTATGAAGAAAAGCCTAGACAGACCCCCCACTACCGCGAGGTTAAATGAAAACGCCTTCGACACGACGTAAAGCGATACCGTCACGAGAACAAAAGTGATGAAGACGCCGGCGATGACCAGTAACTGCCTTCGGTAACCTACGTCACCGTCCGTCCCTCTTCTCCACCTGCTGCCCGTCAGTCCCGACCTTCTGTCGACGAAGCGGTCGAAAGCCATCTCCGCCTCGGCCTGATGGCCGAAGTATATAGGCGATTCCGTCGGTTGACCTGATCCGTCTAAGAATACCCTCCCCCCCTCACCCTTACCTACCACGAACCATCCGAACCCACCGTCCGGTGTCCGTGCGTGAACCATACTCCAGTCCTTACCCCGCACGTCCCGACCTCCCGACAACCCACCCCGTCCTCCGGCACGTGACTCGGAGTATTCCTGATCGCCCTCTCCGCGTAGTCCAGACTCCCGTCCATCGAGCCATCTGTCGTAACGTCTTCTGCTATCTTCGTCCGAAAGAGTCTCGTACGCCTCCTGGATCTCCATGAACCTCTCCCTGTCTCCATCCTCGCTGTCCGGGTGGTACTCCTTGACCTTCTTCCTGTAGGCTTCCTTGATCTCGTCCCGGTCGGCCGAACTGGAAACTCCCAGGACGTGGTAGTAACTCATCGAACTGGGGATAGATAGTTTCTCATAACGTTTGATTCCCCCGGCTTATCTGCTGTCAAGAAACCAGGTGTTTAGAAACAGGGGACGTTAGATAGATATATGACAGCAGAGGAGATACTGAGAGAGGTTCGTAACGACGAAGAGGTGCAGGCGTACCTGGAAGCCCAGAACGTCAACGCCGTCGAACGCCTCCAGTACAACGACCACGGCGCTAAACACGTATCTATCGTGCGGGAGAGGGCTTTAGAGATGATGGATCTCCTCGATGGCTACGTCGACTGGGGTGTCGGGGACCACGACAACGCCTTTGGATACGAGGAAGCGAAAGTCGTCGTCGGACTGGCGGCGACACTCCACGATATAGGGCACGTCGTCCACCGGGATGGCCACGTCGAGTACAGCGTCCAGATTGCTGCTGAGGTCGTCGACAGGCTACTATCACCGCACTACGACGTCGACGGACGGGTGGCGTTAAAGGGAGAAGTTCTACACGCGATCCTTTGCCACCACGTCGAGGAGGATCCGCTTACACCCGAGGCTGGAATCGTGAGAGTGGCGGACGCTCTCGACATGGAGTCCGGGAGGTCTAGACTCCCTTACACTAAGGGGGAACGCAGCATAGATACCGTCTCGTCCCAGTCGGTCAAACGGGTAAGGGTTACGGACGGTAGCGAGGAGTACGACGTACCTGTTCTGGTGAAGATCGAACTCGTGAACAGCGCCGGCGTATATCAGATAGACCACTTGTTGAAACGTAAGCTGAAGGGAAGTGGTATAGAGCAGTATTTCAAGATCGTGGCGGTCAACGAGGGGCAGGACGATATCGTTGGTAAGATTGAGTTTTAGAGATTTTGTAGATCTTATAAGGAAAACGGAAAGACAAAGACTTGATATACGGGGTATTATAGGAAACTTTGACAATAACTCCCTAATTTACATTCTTGGTAAGGAATATGAGAGATTAATGAAGTTCCAGTCATTAATATATAGTAATAGTCTTGCCAAATGTAAACTCTACATAATGACTGAAAGAAGTATAGAGGAAGACCTTGATGAAATAGATGTTTTCCATACTGAGAGGGATGAATATGGTATTTATCCAGCAACAGGAGTCAGAATTTTCTTATGAGGTCGGGGCAGTATTATCACTACCAGAAACCTACAGGCATGGATTAATAGGTATGGATTTAATGAATAAGATGGTGGCATGTATTTACGGAGATCCAAATAATAAACATATCTGTTTAAAACCTGAATACATGTAATTAAAGGGGGTACTTTCCCACTCCTGTAATAGAATTTAAATAGGACGTATTCTTGAAATCCCTGGAATTTATAGGATAAACTCAAATGTAAAACGTCAGAAGCAAAAATAATTACTCAACCTATACAGTACCTAACAGATCTCGTATGCTTTTTATATGGCCGGAATTATGGTTGGAATATCTATGGTGGTTAAACAATGATTCTGTCGGACCGCGACATAAGGGAGAGACTCGAGAACGGCGACCTTACCGTCGAACCCCTCGACGATCCGGAGCTACAGATACAGCCCGCGAGTATCGACCTCCGGCTTGGAAGGGAGTTTCTGGAGTTCCGCCGCAGCAACATACCCTGTATACATCCGAACAGCGAGGAGGAAACAGAGGACTACACCAGGAAGAACATCGTCGAACAGGGCGAGGACTACGTCCTCCATCCCGGCGACTTCGTACTCGGATCGACGTACGAAACTGTGGAGATCCCAGAAGACCTGGTTGCACGTGTAGAGGGCCGGTCGTCCCTGGGGCGTCTTGCGATCGTGGTGCACGCCACTGCCGGATTTGTCGACCCCGGTTTCAGGGGCAAGATAACGCTAGAACTTTCGAACCTCGGAACAGCGCCGGTGGCTTTACGTCCCGAGGAGATGCGTATATCACAGATAGTCCTGACTGAACTTTCGACCGCTGCCGAAGTTCCGTACGGATCAGAGAGAGGGTCGAAGTACCAGGACCAGACTGAACCGACAGCCAGCAGAATACAGGACGACGAGGAGTGGAGATAACCTCCGTTTTGGAGATAACCTCCGTTTTGGAGTAACCTCCGTTTCTTTCCTTCCCGCCAGTTTAGAGATGTTTTTCAGCTTCTTTTTATTCGTGGAACGTGCTGATTAGGAGGTTGTAGAAGTACGCAAAAATAAATATAAAAACGAATACGACTATGGCTCCCTCGATCATACCTCCTATTATGCCAACGGGGGTACCGTCGTAGAACATTGAAACGTCACTTATCTTGTCGGAAGCAGCCTTGTAGAACCCCCCCCTGGGCTACAATACCTACCGTCAACAGTACGAGCATTTCAGTGACCGCTGCTGCACCTGCGTACGCCGTTGGTTCAAGTTTTCGTGACATATCTAGTATAAATATTACAACTTATAAATATCTTATTCCTAAAATTATGTCCTTTGCAGGATGAAACAATAAATAAAGGCTAAAATAGACACCAAAACTCCATTATCCCGTAAAACTACCAAAATAACCGACTGCCATTAAAAAACCCGCGAAGAAGTTTGTTGGAAACTTAGTTCAGGAGAAAAACCAAGTTAGTAGGAGAGCAAGTTAGTTATTTATCTAAAACTAATCCCAGTAACTTGCTTGTTGGTTAACCACGTTACCCTGGTTTGCTACTAACGTTACCCTGGTTTGCTACTAACGTTACCCTGGTTTGCTATCAACCAAGGTAACTTACACGGTGGTCATCACAGAACTCCGGTTCCTGTAACTGGTTCTCTACTACCTCGCTCTGCCTATGGGCGTTGTGTAGACGGCATCCTTCGTTCTCGCAGAACGCCTCTCCCGTCATGCGGTACTCGACCGCCTGGAGCACGTATCCCTTGAGGGCCTCCGTCGTTCTGGGATCGTCCTTCACCATGAAGTCGCCCTCGATCTCGTTCTCCAGTATCTCCCGAGGTGGTGCGCTTCCCGACATCATGCTGTACTTCTGTTTCTTCTTGTAGTACTCCTCGGGCTTGGCGGGGGCCTCATACAGCCCAGGAACCGAGACAACTGAGGGCGATCCCAGTACATTCACGCGTTTATGCCAACGTCCGTCGTGGTCGCCCCAGGTCGCCAGAGCACGGTCCAGGAGAACAAGGTGTAAAAAGTCGCTTCCCCTCTCGTCCTCCGGAATCTGGGGGTAGAGGGATCGCTGCACCTGTAGGCCGTCGTAGAGTACACCCCCCTCCTTCTCGGGGTTCTCCAGTACACGTTCTTCGTAACGTATGACGCCCAGCATCTTGCTGCCGGTTTTCTTCTTGTAGGGGGAATGGACCCGTGATTCGGCGAAACCCTCAGCCACCTCGTCACCGCCGTAGACATCCAGAAAACGGCTCTTCACCTCTACGTCTACATCCAAAACGTCCTCCAACCAGCTAGCAATCTCGGCGGTATCAACGACGTCCGTATGTGGTCGGTACAGATAGATCTGTTTTATCTTAGACATTGTTCGATGACAGGTACTTGTTTTTAAGCATTTTCCAAGTCAGGGCATCCGTTCTCAGTAAGCCATAAAATACTGGAAACAAGATTAAACTCCGGGAAAAACGGAGATTAAGATTTTGCTCTTCGTCCTCAGTCGTCCGCTGGTGCTCGGGAGGTCATGTTGACGGGATCGGCTTCGATACCGAGTTCGTCTATAGCTGCCTGCGCCGCCTTCTTACCCGAAATCAACATAGCGCCGAAAGTCGGACCCATCCTGGGTAGCCCATAAGTAGTTGCGGTAGCCATACCGGTAACGACGAGGCCTGGATGGACGACTCCTGTGTGCTCGACCACGGCGTCCTCGCTCTTACCCACCCACATTGAGTCGTGGCCGGGAGAGTCGTGTCCGGGTGCTCCGTACTGTTCGTCCTCGGTTTCATCCATACCGGTGTTGTGCGTCGACGCGTGTTCCAGACCCGGCGCGTCCAGTACGCCGCGTTCCTGGAGCTTGTTGACTACCATAGCGTCGTGTCCTGTCGCGTCGATGACGAGGCTGCTCTCCACCGCTATCGGGTCGACACAGGTGATCTCACGGGGCAACGCGTGGACGGGGGTCCAGTTCATAACTACTCCTCCGACGCGATGGTCCTCACGGATCACGATGTCGGTGAACTCCGTCATGTTCTGCATCTTCGCTCCCGCATCACAGGCGCTCTTGATGAGTGCGCTGCAGGCATGGGGTCCGTTAGCGACGTAAAGCCCTTCGGTATCTTCGGCTGGCTTGTAGTCG
>JBDGRN010000039.1:7495-22404 GCA_042218125.1 Halobacteria archaeon
TCCTGTGCGGGTCCCCTGACCGTGACCTTGTTCATCAGGAAGCCGCCGAGCCAGAACCCGCCGCCGAAGTAGTTGTTCTTCTCCAGAACCATCGTCTTCACTCCTCTGTCGGAGAGCTCCTTGGCTGCGGCAAGCCCCGACGGTCCGCCGCCCACTATGATGACGTCGCTGTCGCTGAACTCCATGAACTCGTCGCTCCATTCGCGACCGATAGCTCTTGTGACGTCCGCTTCTCCAACCTGGCTGAACTCTGTGAAGTCGTCTGTCATATCTAGGGGTACTGCAACTAGACAGTAAAACCTACCGTTAGGATAACCTAACGTAAGGTGTACTGAATGAGGGCTACATAATTAGCTTAAATTTAGATCGAGTTTCTGCGCTGTTTAGCTCAAGTAGAGCAAACGGTCCGAGAGATATAAATATAGATAACCTAGCTTCGACCAACTGGCAGAAGTATTACATCATAATTACAACATGATTACAGTATGATTACAGGGTGATTACAACATAATTACACTATGAATGCGGGGGGGGGGATCGTGGGAGATAGAATGCAGACTGAAGCAGTACGAGGGTATGGAACGAATGGAGCTAAACTGGGTAAACCGGACTGTATCAACCTCCTTTTAATACATCGGAAACCTAACTAACCGGTGATGAAGATAGCGACGTTGGGTCCCGAGGGAACCTACAGCCATATGGCGGCAAGGAAGATCGGGGACGACATGGAGTTCTACGACGACGTCTACGAAATTGCGGCGGCGATAGAGGACCAGGACTCAGACGTAAAAGCGGGTGTTCTACCGATAGAAAACTCGATCGAGGGGAGTGTAACCCCAACCCTCGACGTCCTGATGGAGTTTGACGTCTACATACGTAATGAGGTCGTCGTGGAGGTGCACCACGCCCTCCTGTCGAGGAGCGAGGGATTCGACACAGTCGTCAGCCATCCGCAGGCATTGAGGCAGTGCCGCGGATACCTCGACGAAAACTATTCCGACGTGCGTCGGAAGACCACCACGAGTACCGCGAAGGCGGCGGAAACAGCGGAGGACGATTCTAACTACGCTGCCATCGCGCATCCAAGCCTCGCCGGCACCGATCTGGGAGTGCTCGAAAAGGAGATTCAGGACGAGGAACACAACCACACCAGGTTCGTACATGTAGAGGCAGACAGGGGTTCCCTAACTGGCGACAAAACCACTGTTATCGTTTATCCGGGCCGTGACAGACCCGGACTGCTCTACGACATACTTTCTGTCTTTAAGGAACGAGGCGTCAACCTGTCGAGGATCGAGAGCCGTCCGTCGAAACACGAACTCGGCGACTACGTCTTTCACATAGACTTCCACGACGGCGACGTAGAAGCGATACTCGAAGAACTACGTAACACCGTGGAGTGGGTGGAGTTCAAGGGCAGTTACGGAGAGATAAAGTAGTTACGTGGGTAGTTGGGTCTTGGTAGCAGGTGTAGACTTGGTAGCAGGTTTGAGCTTAGTAGCAGTATTATACATTGTTGTAACTAAGCTCCATTATATCTCGTCCTCGAACCAGTCCTTGAACGTCTTTGCTCTCTCGACACGTATACGGACTAACTTTTGCGCCGTCTCGGTTTCGAGCCAGTCCTGCATTCCCTCGCCACGGTCGATAACTCGCTGAATCATCTTGGGGACATCGACGTGGGGTCTGCTCTCGTAACCAACCCTCATTATCATTAGGCTGGTTCCCGCTATACCTATCTTGTCTATAGAGTCCGCCTCTATCAGCAGTTTCGATTCGAGAGGCATCTCTTCCTGTATGTTCCGGGTATGGTCTTTAATAACGCGGGATACGGTGTCTATGAACTCGTCGGTGTATCCGTGGTTCGAGAGGTACTTCCTCGCCACCCACGCCCCTTCATCGGCGTGTTTCTCCTGAGTGACTTCGAACTTCGCGACGTCGTGGAACAGTGCTGCAACCCTGACCACGTCGACGTTACCCCCCTCGCTACGCGCAAGCCTTTCGGCTAGGTTGACTACACCCATCGTGTGGTCGAACCTGTACTCCGAGGAGTGCCAGGGATACCATCTCATTCGGTCACCGTCCCTCTTAACCGACTCGCTGAGGTAGTGCCTGACGTGTTCCTTCATATCGTTGAAGTCGTCGTAATCGACGACGCCACCCTCTACGGGTTCACCCACCGGTACCGCGCCTCTCTGAAGTTCTATAATATACTATCATCTTTTGTGGTAAAAGTCGCTCTACATCCCTAAATAGCTTCGGCGGAAATCAACTCAGTATGGAGCCGTTGTGCCCAGTTTTTATAGTGCTACCAAATCGATATCTAGTGGTATGGCTGAAGGAAAAAACATTCCCTTAGGGATGTCGCTGATGGATTCGATGTTCGACGGCGGCGTCCCACCCGGCAGTTCGATACTCCTGTCGGGAGCGACGGGTACTGGGGTCAGGGAGTATGCCTACACCAGCGTCGCAATGACGGCGATGGCGAGGCACGACCCCGACCTGTTTTCTATACACCACGAACTAACCTCCGAAGATATGGAAGTACCTGGTGAGGTCCATTACGTGACCCTAACTAGGAGCGAGGACACCCTATTACGTGAGATGGAGAACTCCCTCAACGACGAGATGTTTCAACTGGTTAAGGAACACGTCGTATTCAAGGATCTTTCGAGGAACTACTTCCAGAACTCTGTGGTCCCTATTTCCTGGATACAGGGGGAGAGCCCTAACCTGGATTCGTTGAATACCAAGGGGGAAATCTCCGATATGACGCTCCTGGCTGCCTTTGCAGAATACCTGAGTAAACAGGCTTCGGAGGACCTGGTGGTGATCGACTCTCTAACCTCTATGGTTAGGGCAACGAAACACGAACTCAGCTGGGGTGAGCTAGTGGTTTTCCTGGAGGGTTTACAGCGTGCGAACAAGAGATGGGGCGGCCTTATTTACGGTTTGTTAAACGACAAAACACTCTCGGCAGACGAGTTCGAGGACATCTCATCAATTTTAGATGGCGTGTTCAGGTTCGAGTGGGAGGAAGGCGACACCAAGAGGCAGCGGTTGATGTACGTCGAGTCCTTCAGGGGTTTGATGGGTAGGCTCAGCAGTCACCAGAAGGACAAGTTTGAGACCGAGGTCACGGAGTCTGGCTTCGAGATAAGTAGCATAAGGAAAATCAAATAGATATGTCGGAACAGAAAGAAAACCAGGTGAAACGGGTTCCCGTCGGGGTGGATGGACTCGACGAGATGATCGCGGGCGGCGTACCGAAAAAAAGCACCCTCTGCGTTCTTGGTAACGCAGGTACGGGTAAGACGACTCTGGGTATGCAGTTCGTCAAGGAAGCTCTTCAGGAGGGAGAGAAGGCGGTGTTTTTCACCCTCGAGGAGTTCCCCGGTTCGGTCCTCCAGACAGCCGACATGAAGGGCTGGAACTTCACGAAACATTACGACGACGGCGACCTTGCTGTTGTACATATGGATCCCATCGAGGTCTCCATGACGATACGGAACATAACCGATGAACTACCCAGGATGATTAAGAAGTTCGGAGCCAGCAGGGTGGTTATAGACTCGGTGACTTTGATAGAGAAGATGTTCGAGGACAACGCCGAGGGCAGAACCAAGATACACAGGTTCATGAAACGTCTCAATCAGGCCGGTACAACTACGATGGTGACGAGCGAGGCGAGTTCGATGGACGCCTATACATCAAAGTTCGGTAACATAGAGTATCTAGCAGACGGCGTATTTTCGTTAAGATACGTCAGGACAGAGAACACAAACGAAACCAGGTTGGCACTGGAGGTACTGAAGATACGGAACACCGAACACAGCAGGAATGTGCGTCCCTACGACCTCACGGACTCGGGAATCAAGGTGCATTCAACTGCGAGTATATTTTGAAAAACCGGTTTTTCTACAGAACTTTCATTGGCTTGACCGAGATGAATTTTACTCGGCGGATTAAAACCGGAAAACGGTTTATGTCTGATTTTACCGTCCGGATACCGTTGTAATCAGGGATTCTGGCGGCTAAGCAGCAGAAGAGATAAAGGTAAACCTTACTAAACCACGTTTCGACATCCGGAAGTACCGCAGAAACGGTTGCTGGTCTTAATACTTGACCTTGATCGCGTCGACGGGGCAGACGTCCTCGCACAGGTAGCAGCCGATGCAGTCCGGTTCTCTCGCCGGATCAGCTTTCTTCTCACTCTCGGGGTGGTCCGGTGTGTCTACCCAGTCGAAAACATCGACAGGGCAGTCCTCCAGACACGCGCCGTCAGCTATACATAGGTCGAAATCCACGGCTACTCTCGTTCCGTGGATCCCGAGCTTTTCTGGTTCGTCGACCGGGCCCCAGACGTCGTGGCCGTTACAGGTGTCGACGACATCTCTGTTGTCTTCGAAGTCCTCGTCTATTGCCATGGTCAAAAATGGGCTTAGTCGATAATAATACTTGTGGGGTTGCTTCGTCCGACGTTTATCTAGTTATAATAAAACTGAAATATAAGTGAAGTTCAAGGGCTATTATTTCAAGGAGCAAAATTTCTTCTCGAACCGTAACCACTCATAGTTAAGCTCAACTATTTTGAGTTAAGATCAACTGAACTGTAATCCTCCTACTTTTGGTAAGAAAACCTCTAAAATGTAGGCTTTATCCTTCTAACCTTGTTTCTTGGATTTCCAGTTATTCTGGATCCAACGGTGTCTAAAGATCTTCCGCCAGTTCCTCTATCTCTTCCTCGTCCATGTCCTGCAGCTCCTCCATTCCTAGTCCACCCATTCCTGCCATACCGCCGTGCATCTCGCTGTGGTCGTGGGTCTCTCTAACCACAACTCTGTCGGCGTCGAAGTCGTGCATTATTTCGTCGGTGATCTGGCTCTTCATCATTATCCAGTTCTGGTTCATCGACAGCTCCTGGGGTGCTTCGATATAGATGGTGTCGAGTTCCTCCTCGGTTACTTCGGTTTCGCCTTCTTCGGTCTCTTCCTCAACCTCCTTGGTTTCGGTGCCCTCGGAAACCTCGACGTCGGCTCCAGCCTTGAGCTCTATAACTCCTTCGATCTGTTTGAGTCTGTCCTCTATCTCGTCAGTGACTTCGAATTCGTAGGTTACCTCCTTACCGGCGAGAGGATGGTTGAAGTCGACTCGCGCTCTTCCACCGATAATGGTTTCGATGTACCCCTGTCTGCCGTCGACGGTGACCTGGGCTCCGGGATACCTGTCGTCCTCGTCGATCCTGTCCTTGCTTATGGTTTCGACCTCCTCAGGATCGTGTTCTCCGAAGGCGTCTTCGGGATCTACAACGACGTTATCGGAGTATCCGACTTCTTCACCCGTAATTTCTTTTTCAACTGCTTCGAAAAGATGCTGTTCCCCTAGCTGTATTACCCGTGGACCGAAGCTACGGTTGTCGGTATCCATACCTTCCTCCACCGCGGTTTCCTCGCTCGTTGTATCGATTACCTGTCCGTCGTCATCTTCTCCCGCCGTCGCTGTGTATTCGACCTCTATGAAGTCGCCTTCCTGGAGTCCGGTTTCTTCTGTCTCTTCGGTTTCGTCCTGGCTTTCCGTATCTTCTGGATCGCTCATAAGTAAAGAAGGAGAGGTTTTCACTTAAAACTGTATTAAGTTAGACGTAGGTGGCTGGAGGTCAAACGGTAGCGAGTGGGGTTCTGTCCCGGATCAGGGACTGCCTCAGACCTGGGTTCCGTCGCAGGCTTTAGCCTGAACCTCGATTCCGTTGTCGGTCAGCCCAACCTTTATACTGGTGATCCTCCGTCTGTATGTCTTGGTATGTCGGCCGTCGCTCCGGAGCTTTATAGACTCCTCGAGGAGATCCGAATCGACCAGCATTTCTATCTTCCTGTATATCGTCGAACGGGGTATACCGCTTTCCTCGGAGAGTTCGTTCGCCGTAACGTACTCCGAGGCTAACTCTAGGATCTTACGACAGTCCCTGCTTTTCAGGGCGTCGAAGACCTCGTAACCTGGCTCCCCTTTACTTTCTGATCCCTTCTCCATAACGTAAAATACGTGTCGAGGATGGAGATAACTACGACCAAAATATAGAGGGTTACGTCTCTTATCCCCAATATGTTGGGCCTATAACATCGAATGTTTACAGTCAAAATCATTTATACGTGAAGCAGACAAAGTTATCTCATGGATGAAACTGAGTTCTCTATCTACGAATGTAAGAAATGTGACAACGTCATTCTGAGCAATAACGACGCCGCTGAGATGAAATGCTGTGGAGGTAAGCCCAGGAATGTCAGGGAAATCGACGCCGAGATAGAGAAACCGAGTCAGAAAGGACTTCTCAAGGAAGTCTTCGACCTCACCGAGACCGGCATGGAGATATGTTTATGTGTAATGGAGGAGGGCGAGTCAACGGTCAGCGATATATCCGAGTCGATAGACGTCGACAGGAGTGCGGTATCGCGTTACGTCAACAACCTGGTAGACATAGGTATGTTGAAGAAGGACGTACGGAACCTAGAGAAAGGTGGATACGTACATATCTACAGCCACGAACCGCCGGAGAAGGTAAAGAAGAACCTCACGATGGGTTTCTATAAATGGACTGCACTCGGTGTAAAGAGGATCAACGAACTCAACGCCCAGAAGATGGAGGCTATGGCGGATAAAGACGAATCGATGTCCGTCGGCGAGAAACTCAGGAACAAGATATTTTACGATAAGGACGACTGAACTCGGGACGAGAACCAGGTTGTGTTGTGTTTAGGAGCTATCCTCTGGCTTGTCTGACTTGCCAGGCGTTCCTCTACCCTTGAAGAACTTGCCGTTCCAGTGTCCGATCCAGATATCCTGGTTGGCGAGGTAGAGTGCCTGTTCCGTGTCGAACGAACCGTCGGTAACTGTCCATTCGTCGTTGCTGGTATCGTACTCGACTTCGGTGTTGTAGACTGGTGCCTGTCCGTATTTTCCTCCAGCGTTTTCCGGGGTGGGTAGGGTATACTGTTCGTTCTCCACTCTCTGTTGCGGCATTGTGGCGCGTTGCAGTTTACCGCGGCGGAACGTGTTGTTGAAGAACTGGGCGAACTTGATCCGTGCGCCGTTGTTTCCGAGTTCGGCGTCGGCGACGTTTATGCCGCCCGTGATGTCTCCAGCGTCCCTCGCAGATATCGTGTAGGTGTCGTCGCCTTTGCCGGACATGAAGGTTTTGGCGTCACGGTCCCAGAGTTCGTCGAGCATGTATCCTAACACGTCGGTGGCTTTGGATCTATGTTCTATGCCGTCTATCTGTGACGCGTAAACGAGTCCCTGGCCGACGATTCCCTGTGTCGCCGCCTGGTTTTCCGCACCGTCAGAAACCATTCCGTTTCCGTTGGTCGATATGGATTTGGCGATGGCGTTCGCCTTGCTTTTGGTGAGGCTAACGAGCTCTTTCTTGTCTGTATGGGTTCCGAACCATCCGAGTGCGGCGAGCATCAGGCCCTTGTCCCTGGCGTTATCGTAGTCGTCGGGTGCGAACGTCTTGACCGTGGTCTTACCCACACGGTTGGTTACCTGCTGTATCTTCTTCGCGGGGATCAGAGGCTCGGGGTTTTCGTAGCCGAACCAGCCGTTCTGTGCCAGACTGTTGAGGTCGGAGAGGAACCAGGTCATCGCCGCCATCTGGTTGGGTCTGGTTTCTTTGTCCACCACTTTCGGGGGTGGGCTGTTCGGCGGGAAAGGTGGCTTGAATCCCGAGATAAGTTTCATGTCTTTCTCGGGATCCTTGGTTAACGCGCCGTTCTTGTCTGGACCTCCACCCAGGAGCGCTGCCTTGACGCCCAGCTGTGCCAGAGTTGCCAGCACCTGTGCCCTGAACTTCGGAGCCATATCTTCCGGCAGGACATCGAAATGTGTCTGGAAGTTCTTCGCCCAGGTAACACCCTTGAGATGCGTCCACCCCAGCGATGCAGGACTGACTACTCCGGACTCCTTTTTTTGCGGCCAACGCAACGTCTTTGCGTCAGGTCGTCCGTCGGGTCCGGAAAGAACAGGTTTCTGCTGGTACTTGGGGGTACCCTTGGTAAACGGCGCCATATTGAGCCACGGATGCTTTATAGGTGGTTTATCAACGTCGGAGTTCTTCAGCATCTCGGGCTTTCTTTTTTTGAACGCCTTCTCCTGTTTCTTCGTATGCGGGAACCGTACACCGTTACCAGCGATGGCGATATTGTTGCTCATGTTGTAGAGTGAGTACCAGTAGGCGTCGTTGCTCGCCTTCTTGAACGTATAGTTGTAATTTTCTTTTTCTTCCTGTTTTTCCTGGTCTTTGTCGGTCTGGTTCCCTTTAGATTGATTATCGCCGGTCTGGTTGCCGGCGCCACCACCTTCATCTCCTCCATCGTCCATGCATCCTGCGAGAGTACCAGTAGCAGCTAGACCTGAGATCTGTATGAACCTGCGTCTACTTCTGTCCATGCTTAACGTGATGTTACAGGGCCTTTTTAAAAGTTCCCGGATCTGGTGGGATTTTGCACATCCGAACTCCCTCATCGGATTACGGTGTCATTTATTTAAGAAATATGGTATAATCAGTGGATTAACATTGTTTCTACAGTCAATCTACTTCCCAATAGAGTCAGATCCCAATAGAGTCAGATCCCAATAGAGTCAGACCGACGTTGACCAGGTGTCTAACTGCTTTTATGTATCAAGGTCTGCTGCAAGTCTTTCGAGTTTGGAGCTTCCGTTCTCCAGCGGGTTTCCATGGCCCATACAGATCCAGTTGAACTCTCCGACTCGGCTGGACAGCCTAATAATACTTTCGTGCAACGTATCCATGTTGTAGGAGTCAGCCCATATGGGTGGTGTGAGTCTTCCTCCGCTCTCCCAGACCAGGTCGCCCAGGAAACCCACGTTTCCAAACTCGTGTATGTAGGCGAGATGACCGGGGTTGTGTCCCGGCGTTTCGTGTACCGTGAAACCACCTATCTCGTCGTCTTCCTCAACGCTCGTCACCTCTATATCGGGTATGAAAGGCGCTATAGCCCTGTGAAATGCGCCTTTGTGGTGGAGTATCTTGGGTTTCTTATCGCCCTTGAGGTATCCCGCATCCGGCTCCCCCGCGTAAACCTCGCTGGGCTCGAGTTCGTCGAGCCTGATCAGTCCACCGAAATGGTCGAGGTCGTAATGGGTTAGTAGTACCCTGTCTATCTCGTTTACCTTGTAGCCGGTTGCCTCTATCTGTTTCTTCAACTGACGGGTGTTCCAGGGAACTCCGGAGTCGACCAATGTGAGTGTCCCGCCGTCGTCTATCAGGTAGGTATTTATCCTCCAGAATGGCAGAGCCTTGATCTCCAGCCACCACAGATCTTCCCCGAGCTTTACTGCCATAACGGTCTATTAACGGGGAACTCAGAAAACTGTAACGTTAACCGTATTAATAGCCTCAGAAAACTGCATTAAAACCTGTATTAAATACTTCCAGGTCTGGGACGAGTGTCGGTGCATAAAACCTGGACTAACGGTCTGTTTTCCCGGATAGAATATACAATGAAATATTTATTTTGCATACGTCAGAGATAATATATCATTTGACCACCACAATGAATTTTAGTATAGCCTACTAAACAACAGTATTAAGATGAAAAAATCTTACGTCCGGGGGGTTGCCTTTACGGTGTTTCTGTTTGTTCTGCTCGTATCACTCACCGCAACCGCGGCCGCCTACGGAAACGAGGAATCAAGGAGAAACTGGGACCAGCACCGATCGAACGGCGAAATAATACTTGACAACACTAGCTTTTACCACGTCTTTCAGGGGGAGAAGGGTATAGAAGGCTGGTTCAAAGATCAGCAGATACCAATAACGGGAGAGACTCTGGTAAGGCCTCCGGAAAATATCCGTGAGTTAACGCTGGACAAGAACATATCGAGGTTCCAGGAGCCGGGTAGATATGTCAACCGTAACGTTGGCGTTACTGCACGGGTGGTCGAACCAAGAATAACGAACGTTGAGGTATTCGACCGCGACGGCAACCGACTTAATCCCACTACTCCCTTACCGGAAAACCAGATTATAATGATCCACGCAGACTGGAACTTCGTGGAAGCCGAGGACGTGAGACTCAATCTAAGTAAACCAGACGGAACACAGGTACAGGATGATATACTGACTACACAGGCTTCACCATTCCAGATGAAGGAGACAGAGGGAGACTTTCAGAAACCATTCTTCAGTTACAGGGAACAGGGTCTGGGTACCACTACCGAACAGACCGCGTACTGGGCACTCGACCTGAGTGGTATCGAGAACGGGACCTACAACCTCGTGATAGAGGGGGTGAAAGACCTGAACTTCGGGAAGGCCAGGAAGTCTATAGAGATCACTGTAGGTCAACCAGAACATACCTTCCTCGAACTCAATGAAAACAAAGCCGCGAAAGGAAAGAAGGTGCTTTTCCAGGTAGGTCCCTCCGAAAAGGGTACCTACCACGCGGTCGCGGTGCGTGAAAGGGATGTCGAGAAGGAGGGAGGTTACCAGGAACTGTTCGGCGAGGTCGGTGACACCGCTACGAGTTCGAAGAAGCCGGAATACCTGTATACGGTGATTAAAGCAGATTCCGACGGTAAAGCCACCGCGAACATCGACACGTCGTATCTGAAAACCGGAAACAGGTCGGTGCTGCTTTACAAGGGGCAACAGACGTCTTCGAATGCGCAGGCATCTGTGGGTAAGCAGGAAGTTGACAACGTGACGTTGAAGGTATCCGAGGGAGATCTGACCATCAACTTCGAGACAGTCAATTACAGTATCGGAAGAGAGATACAGCTTTCAGGTACAGCGGTTAGATCGGTAAACAAGGTTTCTCTCTACGTACGTGACGGGGGAGAATGGAGCCTGCTACCGGTTAAAGGGAACAGGGCAGTGGACGTCGGAGTGACTGAGGACTGGAAAACGGACACCTTCGTTCCCACGGACGAAAGCCATGGAGGCGAGGTACTGGCTGAACCCGGGGAGTACGAACTGGCTGTACTGAACAGCACCGGGTTGAACCCTCCACCGATCTCTCTATCCGACCAGGAGCTTGAAAAAAGGACCCACAGGAAGACGTTAATTAACAGTACCAAGTCCGAGTTTTTCGGACTCTTCCTGGATACCAAGGGGTTGCAGCCCGGTGACCGGCTGAAAGTACAGGGTATGGCTCCTGACTCGGACAACGTGGTCGTTGGTGCGATCGGTCCGAATGGAGAGGTAGGGTTCGGGAACGCAACCACAGACGTCACAAACCGTTTCAGTAGTTCGGTAGATCTATCCGGTTTTGGAAGCGGTGTCATGACGGCTTTCGTACTTTCGCCAGGCAGCGACGGCGTGTTCGGGGACGGGAAAGCTGAGTTCCAGGGACGGACGTATCCGGTGGAGGACTCAGCCGAGCTAAAAATCTATCTCGAGAAACTCGGCGACTCCACAATGTCGGGAGGTCAGGTCTTCGAGGTTCTAAGGAACAACACGGTAGATGCCTTCGGTAGCGACGACAGTATATCCGACAGAGAACTCGAACTTACTACGTCCAAGACATCGATAGTCGACGTGGTACCGATGGATTTGAGACACCGTACTGGAACGGTACCCGTAGAAAAAGGAGAGAAGTTCGTCGTCAGGGGCAGGACTTCACTGGACACTGGTTCTGGCACGATAACTGTAAGACCCGTCGAGGGTCCGGATGCCGACAGCCTGCTGAACAAGACGGTAGATAGCCGGACGGGTTCAGGATGGTCTGTTGGTTACGACGCAGGTAACCTCACTACCGGAAAATACGTTTTCGAGGTCGACGACGGAACCGGGGTGCACAGGCGCGAGGTAAAGGTAGTGTCCCCGGGAGCCAGAACCCAGAGCGACGTATCCGAAACCGAATCACTCCACGAGAAGGTCCTTAACTACAAGAAAACTAACCAGGAACTCAGGGACAAGATAGAGAGTATGAACCGGAAGATAAATCAGCTCCAGAAAAAGGTGGAGGAACTCAAACAGGAACGAAACACTGGTACAGAAACCGAAACAAACCGAAGCCGGAACGGTACAGGTGACAACGGAACGTCGGGTAGTAGCGAGGGTCAGCCAGGGTTCGGATTTGCAGTTGCACTGGCGGTACTGGCCGGTGCTGTGGGATGGAAAAGGCTCGGTTGAACTGTCTCCTGTTTTTAACCTGTAGCTAAAATTATCTATCTCCTGTTTTAAGCTGTGGCTGACTGTCTTGGACGGCCGGTAAACGAAAAATGGATTATTTTACTGTTATTTTTACTGTCTCGCGACGTCTATGGCTCGTGGTCCTTCGTCAGCTTCTTCGACCTCGAACTTTACTTCCTCACCCTTCTCGATAACTCCGCCACGTACCTTCGACATATGGAAGAAGACGTCTTCATCTATCTCTTCTGTCTCGATAAAACCGTAGTCTTTGTCGTCGTGAAAAAACTTGACTTTTCCGTTCTTCATTTATACGTACTCCTTTAACATGTATACCAACTGCTTGTTTTAAACCTATTCGGTTTTTTGAGATAGTTGGAAAAATGTTGCGGAAAATTTACTATCTTTTGGGATGGTAGTTAACCATGGCTTTACCGCATCTATTGAATCTTATACCATAAGATTGAGTTTAACCAGATACGTGGATATAAATAGATGAGCGAGACCTTCTCGGTAAACGACGAAGGCAACCCGTCACTGAATGTATCGGCTTGCCAGATGAGGTCGGCATACCTCGACGTTGACGCTAACGTATCCAAGATTAACCGGAAGCTGGACAGCCTTCCGCCAGACATAGACGCAGCTATCTTTCCTGAATACGCCCTAACAGGTTTCACGGACTCTGAGGAGTTATACGAATCGGCTATTCCACGTGAATCAGGGAAGATCGAAAAGATCGCCGAGAAGGTGAAAGCCACTAATACTTCGGCATTGGTTAACTTCGTAGAGAAGGACTACTGGGGCAAGGAACCCGACTACTACAACACCAGTATCTACATGGATCCCGATGGTAACCGTACTTTCTACAGGAAAAGGCACCTCTGGAAACAGGAGAAAGATCTTCTGAATCCGGGAGACTCTCGAGTGGTGATCGAGACTCCTCCCGGAAAGATAGGCGTGATGACCTGTTTCGACCTCAACTACGTGGAGGAGAGCAACGCCTTGACGCGCGAGGAGGTGGTAGGTCTGTTCGTGAACGGGGCCTGGAAACATGACTATTCCGAAGCGTGGCGACTTCTGCTGAGGGCTAGGGCAATCGATGGCGTAAGGTGGGTTGTTGCCGCCGGACAGATAGGTGGTGTCCGTACTGAAGACAACGGAGAGTACGCTGGAAACAGCATGGTTGTGAAACCGACTGGTGAGATCGCGGGGTCCCTCGATCAGGAGGAGAAGAACCTGCTGGCGGAACTTGACCTGAAATCGGTGAAGAAGGCCCGTGAACTCATTAATATATACTGAGAACTGATAGAGTTTGATCGATATTCTGGGGATTGGTAGGCAGTAGTTGAAATTCTGAGAGTAGATAACCGGTAGTCGCTTTAACGGGAAAGGATAGATACTGTAGTAACGTCAAAAGGTTTTCGTGTAACGTCTTTAGGATAGGTATTGGTGTAACGTCTTTAGGAAAGGTAACGGAGTAACGTCTCTACTCCTCTTCCAGAACTTCCTCAGCAAGCAGGGGCACGAAGCTGCCGATATCGGTGACTAGGCCTATAGCCTGTGCGCTTCCCCTGTCGACTAGCTGTGTAACTGTTCCGGGATTGATGTCGACGCATACCGTCCTGGTGGTAGACGGAAGGCAGTTTCCGACCGCGACCGAATGGAGAAGGGTAGACATCATCAGCACCAGGTCGGCTTGATGTGCCTGCTCCCTTATCTGGTTCTGCGCCTCTATCATGTCGGTTACGGTGTCGGGTAGCGGTCCGTCGTCCCTTATGGAACCCGCTATGACGTAGGGTACTTCGTTTTTGACGGCCTCGTACATGATACCCTCTTTTATAAGCCCGTCCTCGACCGCCTCCTCTATTCCGCCCGCCCGTATGACCTCGCTGATGGCGTAGATATGGTGCTTGTGTCCCTTCCGGGGGTTCTCGAGGTTTTCGGTGTCGACACCCAGGCTGGTTCCGTAGAGGTCGTGCTCTATGTCGTGGACCGCGAAACCGTTCCCTATACTCATCATGTCGACGTATCCACCCCTGACCAGTCTCGCGAGATCGTCGCGCGCACCCGAATGGATCAAGGCGGGCCCCGCCACCACGAGTATCTCGCCGCCTTCCTCCTTCGTCTTCTCGACGGCGTCCGCGATCTTGGAGATCAGGGAGGGTGTAGGACGTTCGCTGCTCACACCGCCCTCCATGAATCCGAATGTCCCGCTGGTGTCGCGGCTTCTCTCCGGGGGCTTGACCCATATACCCATCTCGCCAGTAACTATGAGGTCGCCCTCCTCTATCGAGTTCAGGGTCTTGGTGTATGCCCTTTTTTCCTCCGGTTCCACTACGACGGCGCAGTCCATCTCGATGTCGTCGACCTCGATCCATTCGCCGTCCACCATTATGTGTGTCGGGTGGTTAGTGGTGCTGTAGAAACCCTTCGGCACCACTTTATCGTCGGGAGCGGGTTCGAGGGCTGCGTCCTCGGGGTCCGAGGGATTCGCACCGCTTTGATGAAGCTGATGTATAATCTCTCTGAGTTCGCCGTCGGTATCGGCCTGGACCTCCAGGAGTGCGAACGACTCCTCGTGTTTGTGCCTACCGATGTCGAACTCCTTGACGTTGAAGTCGCCCCCCATCTCCATGATGATCCGGAAACACCGCTCCATGATCCCGGAGTCGATGATATGGCCCTCCAACTCTACGTCGTGTGTCACAGTCATAAAGAATGGAAAGGACGGCTATTTTAAGTGTATTGCGGGTTAGTTAACCGG
>JBDGRN010000104.1:0-22017 GCA_042218125.1 Halobacteria archaeon
CCTACGGCTGTATCCCCACCCTAAAGGGCGGGGTTTTAGCCTGTAAACTACATAAGAGATAGTTAAATGAAACAGTCCGGTAAAATTTATGGAAGAAGGTCTTTCCTGTTTATGGTCTTTCCTGGTTTAAATGCGCCTGTACAGTGCAACTGAACCCAACAACGCCGCGGCAGCAACAACGAATCCGAATCCAGGCTGTCCTTCACCACCTGTCTGGTTCTCCTGTTGTTTCTTCTGTTGTTCCTTCTGATCGGAGGTGGTATCATTCCCCTCCGAAACGTTCGTCTGCCGTGATTCGTTGTCACTCTTCTTCTCCATTGTCGTCTCGTTTTTCTCGGTTTCACCTGTTTCTTTCTCTACGGACTGGTTTCCTCCCATCTTGCCCTCTTCCATCGTTTTATTGGCCTCGGTTTCGTTCTTCGTCCCCGCAGTTTCTTTCTCCTCTACATCGGATCCTTTCTTGTCTTCCTCCGCAGTCATCGTTATTTTGCGTTCCGAGAAATGGTTTACGGCTACGAGAACTTCCGACTCTGCTGAAGCCGTACTGTCCGATTCGCTTCCTACAAGGTAACGTGAGTTCTCAGCACCGATGCCTGACTTAAGCTCAGAATAAGTTTCTGCCTGGACTGCTGCTTCACCATCCACCTTTATATTCCAGTTTTTGTTTTTGGTTTCCACGGCTTTTTCGGAAACCGAGTTCAGAACAACCTTCCCCTCAGATTCGGCGCGGTCTACGGATACTTCTACCTCGTTTTCCGCCGTCTTTTTAGACTCGATGGTCGTGTTGTCGCTGTAAGATACGTTATCCGAAACCGTGGTTCCGTCGTTGCTCATTACGTATACCTCACCGACTGCTTTTCCGTTAGCGATTAACTTCTCGTCTTTCTTGTCGTCTTTGTTTTGACCATTCAGATATGTTCGGGTGACGAGACGGCTGTCTCCTTCGATATTGGCGGATACTCCGCCGTCGTTGTTTACGGTGACGTTACCTTCACCTACAACGATGAAGCTGGTTTCAGTTCCGTTTTCTGACGTCACCTTCACCCGTGAGTCGCTCACGGCTTTAGCTTTACTGCTGCTCGATACGTTAACAAGTACGGACTGGTTTCCCCTCCATCCTTCACGACCAGTATACCACGGGGATCGTCGTGGGCTTCGATCTCTGCTGAGCCCTCGGTACCCACCGTCGCCTTCGTCTTTGCTCTGGCCGACATCGATACGGAGGCTCCCGTCATACTGGTAACTGCCGAGAGGTTACTTCCCGCCGAAACGGCTACACCAGCACCTGCACCTACACCCATGTCGCCTCCATCAGAGTCGGACTCCGATGACGATCCTACCTTTAGCTCGGTAAAAACCTCGGTATTGCCCAGCCTGTAATCCGCTATAGAGTTGGAGTGGACGTCGAAAGCAATGTTCGAACCGACGAAGTTCTCCGAACCACCATCCTGTGCGGATACCGGTACAGTTACCGCGGTCAAAGCCAGCATCAGTACAACTGCCAAAGGAAGAGTTCCCCTCATAAGATAATAATTGTATAGATGGAACGATAAAGTTTGTCTATTAATAAGAGAATTTTCTAAATAAGAAAACAGTATAAATAGATAAACTGTCTAAATTTGAGATAACGCCTAATAGGTTTCTCTATATATGCAGGTTCCAAAAGGAGGTTCTTAAGTAATTATAAACTCGACACCACCCCTTTAAGTAATCATTAACTCCATGCCACGCATGGATCCTATATCGTTACAGAAACAGCTACCTTTTCTTGATGCTAGTTTTTTTGTGGTTTCCCGGCTTTTATTTCTCCAGCTCTAAAGTGATACACGAATGAATCCGTCGGGTCAACGGAAAAAGGACGGTAAGCAGGAACCTTCGCTGCCGGACCACCCGGATAGAAAGGAAGAAAACAGAGGGGTGTCTCAGATAATCGGAGTTGTTCTGTTTTTTGCACTTGTAATAATCCTGATAACCATACTGCAGACCGTTGCGGTTCCGGAATGGAATCAACAGGTGGAGGTAGAACACAACGGTGAGGTTCTGAAGCAGTTCATAAACTTCAAAGACGATGTTAACAGGGTAATCTCTTCGGATTCGGGAAGAGAGATAAACTTTGACCTGGGAGTCGACTACCCCCCGAAACCGCCCTTGATTAATCCGCCGCCTGCGTCCGGAACTTTACGTACGGTAGATGGGGGTGAGATAACCATCGATAACGCGGTTGGTGTGGAAAACAGTACCGCGAGATACTGGGACGGTGAGCCGAAAACCTTCAGTAACGAGTTCCTTAAATACACCCCCGACTACAACTACTACCAGAACCACCCGGTAACGGTATATGAAAACGGTATCGTGTACAACGACTACAATGGAAACATTTCCCTGTCGTCGGACCAGGACGTGGTTAGGGGGGACGAAATCAACATCGTAGCTTTGAACGGATCTCTATTTAGGTCGGCGGCACTCGAGACACAGCCATTACGTATAGAGCCAGTCAACGCTCCCGTCGAGCCTATTCTGGTGGAGAACCAGGACGGCAAAAATATCGAGCTGAGTATACCGACGAGGCTGTCCAATGAAACCTGGGAATACTTAACTGAGAAAGAGGTGGGGGAAAGCATACTAAACGGTAGTCGCGACTACAACGATACAGTCACCCCCCATCTGTTTAACATGACTCTCAAGAAGGGGCGTTACGCCCTAAAGATGGGTCGTGCCGGAATCGGCTCCGGATACGAAACCAACCCCGACCCGGAATACCTCGCCGCCTTGGGTGGAAACGGCTCCGCCAATCCGGGTGGAGAGTCCCAGGACCTCGAGGTACAGGTCAGGGACAGGTTCAACAGCCCGGTACGCGGGGTTTTGGTGAACTCGACCTTAAATCAGACGCAGAAGGTAGAGAGGAGATCCGGAAGCTGGGAGCACGACGAAAACTACCAGGCCTGCCCCGACTGGATCTCGCCGCTGTCGAGGGAGACCGATAGGAGAGGGATGGCAACCTTCACCTACAGGACCACAAAGGTAACCAACCATACGACAGTTAACGTGTCGGTAGGGTTTGGTAAGGACGTTAAGTGGCCCACAAGGACCGAGATGGAGAGGTACAACTTCACCGAGGAGGTATTGAGCACGGTATCGGACGAGGGAGTCAATATCTCGAGGAATAAGATGCTCAACGTCTGGCAGTTCGACGAGGTTCGTGGTAACACCACCCACGACTCCGCCTACTGGCCGGGGAACATCAGTAAGGTGAACTATAAGGTGAACGGCGAGATCATGAACAATTCTTCGAGGGTGAAGAACTACGACGGTAGGTACGGACGTAGCTACAGATTCACTGAGAAAAATCAGTCTGTCAAACTCGAAGGCTCGGTTAGTCCGAATGCAAAGATGGCTACTTTCTGGATCAACATCTACGAAAACAAAACCACCGAACCCCAGACCATATTCTCGGGAAGTTCTGACGACCTGCGGCTCAAGCATATATTCAAGAAAAACAGAAGTAAGTACAACGTAAACGAGAACGAATGGATATTCGTCTCCGTTTCTAGCAGTGGATCTGTTGGTGACCAGATTTACGACCCCAGTAAGATAGAGAGGATAGGAAGCGATGAAGGGAGCAA
The DNA here is from genome assembly GCA_042218125.1 of Halobacteria archaeon. Taxonomy (GTDB): domain Archaea; phylum Halobacteriota; class Halobacteria; order Halobacteriales; family Halorutilaceae; genus JBDGRN01. Next base: position 3,624 of record JBDGRN010000104.1, read on the forward strand.
CTACTTGAGAGGTAAGATCGACGAGCTGAAGATATACGACGGGAACCTGAACAGTAGTCAGCTAGATGGTCTGGCAAACCAGAGGGACGGATGCACCTAATAAATTCCACGTACAACCCCGGAGAGTCAAATAAGGTATAACCCCGGAGAGTATAACCTCGGAGCGTTCACCGTTTTACGGTCCGATCCCGAACTTTTGATGTTCGACGGCAACAATCCATACCTAGTCAGATGGATTTCACCGAGTTTACGGAGTACGCGAGCGAGATAGAGCCGGAGTCCAGGGACAAGGTCATCACGAGAAAGCTGTCGGATCTTCTGGAGGAGACCGACGAGGACCTAGCTATCGTGGCGCGTTTCATCCAGGGACGGATCTTTCCGGCGTGGAGCGACAGGAAGATAGACGTGGGCCCCTCTCTTCTCTACGAATCCCTCAAGATCGCGAGCGGCACCTCGCCCGCCGAGATAAAGGAACTCGTCAAGCAAGAGGGCGATCCGGGTGCCGCGGCGGCGTCCCTGGACCTTTCGGGACAGATGACTCTGGGATCCAGTAAGCTGACGTTAGGCTACGTCTACGGAAAACTAAAGTCGATTGCCGACTCCGAGGGGGAGGGTAGCCAGGAGAAGAAGGTCAGGACACTCGCCGACCTCTTTATGAAATGTGGGGGTGAAGACGCAAAGTACCTCGCGAGGCTGGTTCTCGGAGAGATGCGTGTTGGAGTCGGTGAGGGTACAGTGAGAGACGCGCTCGTACAGACGTACAGAGTCGATAAGAGCGAGGTCGAACGGGGCTTGATGGTGACCAACGACGTCGGTAAGGTCGCGTCAGTCGCCCGTGATCAGGGGACGGACGGACTTGAAAAGCTGGAGATTGAGCTTGGGCGTCCGGTCAAGCCGATGCTCGCCCAGGCAGCCGAAATTGGCGGCGTTACCGAGGAGTGGCCCGGTGAAGCGTCGATAGAGTACAAGTTCGACGGCGCCAGGCTCCAGATACACGCCATGGAGGACGGGATACAGCTTTACTCCCGTAACCTGGAGGAGTTGACGAACTCACTCCCCGATGTTGTGGAGATTCTGAAAGACGATCTAGGTGAGCGGGACGTAATACTGGATGCCGAGGTCGTTGCGATAGAGGACGGCGATCCTTTGCCTTTCCAGGAGGTTCTGAAGAGACTCAGAAGGAAGTACAGGATAGACGAGATGTCGAGCGAGATAGAGATGGTGGTGAGGGTTTTCGACATCATCTACAGGGACGGTGAACTCATATCCCACCCTCTCAGGGAGAGGTACCGACATCTGGACGAGGTTCTCGATGAAACCGACACCGACCACTGGCTAACCGACGACGTGGAACGCGTCAGGGAGATAGAGAGGGAGGCGCTGTCTCTCGGTCAGGAGGGACTTATGGCGAAGAACCCCGACAGCAACTACAGTCCCGGAAAGAGGGGGAGGGACTGGCTCAAGATTAAGCCCGAACCCGAGACCTTAGACGTCGTGGTCCTGGGTGGCGAATGGGGAGAGGGTAGGCGTGCTGACTTCATCGGTAGCTACCTCCTTGGCGTGAAGGGTAAGGAAGGATACGAGCCTATAGGAAGGGTGGCTACCGGATTGACAGACGAAGACCTGATGGAACTCACCGAAAGGTTCGAGCCATTGATCGAGACCGAGAGCGAGGGTATACTGGAGTTCCAGCCCCGAGTGGTTTTCGAGGTGGGGTACGACGAGATACAGGAGAGTCCGCAGTACGGTTCGGGTTACGCTCTAAGGTTCCCGCGTTTCCTGGAGATACGTGAGGATCTGGAGGTTGACGATACCGATACCGTGGAAAAGGTGGAGAGGCTGGCGAACCGCGGCTAGGGAGATGCCGCCTGGCTTTGTAGAACATACCAGATTTTGTCAATTAAGCGTCAGGTATTGTAGAAAATACCAGATTTTGTAGGATATTAAGTTCTGAGACTTCAAGCACAAGTACTGAGCCTTTAAGCGGTGAAGCTACGGACCTAAGTGGTGGAGAACGGTGTTCGAGACAACGTACTGAGATCCATTGACTGGAAAGGTTAAAGGATGTACGGCGATAGGATTTAATCCACGGGAACTGTAATGTATACAGATCCGTAAAAATGGTTTATTCTGCATCTGTCTCGGTCGAGGTTCCGGTTTACGACACGGAGGTCGAGGAGAACGTTCTGAAGGCGGTCGAGAACGTGTTTCCCCAGTCGGAGTCTAAGGTAGAGGAGACAGATGTCGAGGTTCCGGGCAGGCCGGACAGAAGAGTGGTGGCGGAAACACATTCCGTAGAACGTCTGAAGGAGTTGATCCACCGTCAGGACATAAACAGAACGACACGTGACACTCTGGAGGGAAGTATCGTGGGAACCGTGCTTCAGTTCAAGATAAAGAAACAGCCAGCAACAGTGGGTAGACTGAACTTCGACGTCGGAGGTCACGAACTCGGTTCGATAGACGTCCATATCGAATCCAGCGATCCCGAAGGACTTATCGAGTACCTGACGGGCGAATCCGGAGGTGACTCCGAATGACGGAGTTCCGGTGTGTGGCTACAGATGCCGTCGTAGTGGATGACGACGAAATCCTTCTGCTCGAACGGAACCACGAACCCTACAAAGGTTCGTGGGTCCTACCGGGTGGGATGGTAGAGCGTAATGAGACAGTCAGGGAGGCCTGTCGAAGGGAGACCCGTGAGGAAGTTGGAATCGAGGTCGACGTGGAGAGTAGAGTAGGGGTTTTCGACGGTGTCGACAGGGATCCCCGCGGAAACGTCAGCATCGCCTACAGATGTTCTCCGGTGAACTCCGGGGCGGAACCGAGGGAGGAAGCACGGAGTGTCGAGTGGTTCGACCCCTGCGAACTCAGTAAAGACGGCCTGGGTTTCGACCACGGCCGGATAGTTAGAGACGGTATGAGGACCGGTATATAACTGAGAAAAAAGCGGGATTCAAAGATGAAGGAGTGGGACGCAACCAAGTAGGGGTGGAACCCAACCAAGAGGATCCTGGTATGAGGAAAGAGTTCATGGAAGAGATTGGCGTCCGTAAGAACGCATACATAGGTGCAGCCATAGGGTTACTTCTCGGGGTTCTGCGTTTCATACTGGCAGTGAGGATAAATACGAACAGACCCGTAGTCCTGTCGTTAGCCCTGTCGGTGGTTTTTGCAGTCGTCGTGGCGATGGCCGTAGCTATTCTGCTAACTATCGTGAGTTGGTTTATTATGGGTATGGAGCCCGAGGCCAGGAACTGGAAGAAGGGTGGAATGGGGAGCGAATCAACGCCCGGTGACGAATCGGACGAAAACTGAGTTCTATCTACTCCTTACTATCCCGGTCTCTACTCGACAGGTTACCGAGCTTTTCAGAACCCGCTCTCGTACCCCGTACGATAAGTACGTCTCCAGCAAGTACCTCTGTGTTGGCTTTGGGTCTGTATACCCATCCATCCTCACCCCGGATACCCATAACGTGCATACCAGTTTCTGACTCCACTTTCTCGCCACCCAACGTCATGCCCTCGAGTTCACTGCCTTCCTCTACGTAGATCTTGGTGATTATCTCGCTGCTCTCGCCCAACGCCTGTTCGAACACGGGGTGTAGCTCTATGTCCCGCATCACGGCGTCGGCGAGTTGCAGAGCGGCGTCTGTTATCTCCTCAGACGACACCGCCAGCTGAAGAATGCCTCTCAGGTCGTTGATATCGTCCACCTGTCTCGCACTTTCCAGAACCCATCTCTGGAGTTCCTGCATCAGGTCGTCGGTGTCGGCTTCGAGAGCCCTTACCTCTCCCGCTATCTCCTTGTTCTGGAAAAGAGCGGCGCTGTATCCGAGGCCGACAGCGAGTTCTGAGACGTCCTTCATCTCCACCGCTATATCTATCGCCTTTTCGAGGTTTTCGATCTCTGATCCCTCGTACTCCCGTATCACGAGTTCGCCGCCCGTGGCTTTCTCGTGAACCTCCTTTACGCCGTCCCGTGGACCCTCGCCGAACATTACGTCGTCCCTATGAAGGTGGGTTTCGGGACCGGGATCGAATATCCAGTCGTCGTCCCTCCTGATCGCAATTAGCCGGACTCCAGTATCAGTTTCGAGGTTGATCTCCTCGAGAGTCTTTCCCGCCAGGATGGATCCCTCCTTCACCTTCGTCCGCATTATAACTTCCTCGGCCTCGGGTAACGCCGCACGGAACTCGTCGCTGATCCCGATGTCGCTCGTCATCACCCTCGCTATGTCCTTCGCCGCGTTGGAGATGTTTTCGGCGGCGTCGGCGATCTGGAACACGCCGGCGAGCTGTTTCGCCTCCTTGGTGTTCCTTGCCGCCATCATTAGAGAGATACGTGCGTGGTATACCAGCACGTTCATATGTTCCTCGAGTTCGAGAACCTCGTTCGCCATCTCGCGGTTCCTGTAAAGGACTGCGGAGTAAGCGAGATCCACCATGAGTTCACTGGTGTCCTTCATGGCCGTCAGGATTTCCTTCACGTTACGAGGTTCGTACTCGATACTACGCATTGTTCAATCTACCTCGGCAAGTAAGAAATATCTTGCGTGGAAGCAAATAAGTTGTAACCGTCATAATTGTCACCATGGACCTGTCCGGCATAATGCGGGGGGCCGGTGACTTCTATAAAAAAGCCCTCCCGGTTCTTCTCGTCAGTATAATTGGAAGTATACTGGCGGGTACCTTGCTCGCCGGCGGACATATGAGATCAGTTATAAAACAAGTCCCGGGTTTACTCCTAATTCTCCCGGCTTTCCTGGCAACCCGTGGTAATGTATATGGTTCCCTGGGTGCCCGTATCTCTACAGGCCTTCATCAGGGTTTTATCGAACCTGAGTTGGAGTACAACAAACGCCTCCTGAACGCCATGATGGCCGCACTTCTCAACGGTCTGATCATCTCCGTTTTTGTCGCGGCTTCCTCCACCGTTATCATGGATTTTTTCAACAAAAGTATAATTGCCTTCTGGAAGCTTGTTTCGATACTTCTAGTAGCGTCATTTATTAGCGGTGTAACCCTGATCATTATTCTTGTTTCTCTGCTGTTCGTGGCGTTTAAACGTGGTATGGATCCCGACACCTTGATCGGACCTATTATGACGACGGCGGGAGACATATTCGGGGTTGCCTACCTATACATATCAGTTATTCTGGTAGGTTGGGTGGTACTTTGACCCAAGGCGACAGTTTTCCTGGTAGGTTGGATGGTACTTTGACCCGAGGTGAGGCAGAGTGACCAAGGATACACCCGACGTTATACCCGAAAGCTGGCGTATCTCCAGGATAATGAGGACGATGCTTCCGCTTTTAGCTGTGCTGTCACTGATGGAGCTTTTCTCCGGGACGGTACTTCAAGGCTTCCAGGAAACCTATGTAAAGGAGCCTGTACTGCTCGTCCTTGTTCCCGTAGTTATCAGCACCGCCGGTGATCTCGGCTCCATGCTGAGCAGTAGACTTTCTACAGCTCTACATCTTGGAACGATGAAGTTAGAACCACACGATACAAAGATGTGGGGTGAGGTCGTTGGAAGCATGTTTCTAGCTTTTTCGGGATTCGTATTCTTAGGAGTCGCTGCATGGGGGATCGGTTTCTTCCTTAACTCAACTCTAAGCCTGACACAGATACTTGCCGTTACCGTCACAAGCGGAGTTATCCTGGGAGTCGTGGTGGTGATCGTCAGCCTCACCGCAACCTACCTCTCCTACGTCTTCGGCTATGACCCCGACGACACCGTTATACCCGTGGTCACAAACGTCTGTGACGTCTCTGGAATAGTTATCCTGACGTCCGTAATAATACTGCTTCTGCATTAACTCGGCGGAAAATATGTATTCCAGCAGGGAGCCGATCGGCTCCGGGTTCTACCTGTCCCGATCCGTCTCACTGAGGTAGACGGTCCTGCCCTCGTGGTTGACCAGTCTATGTTCTATGGGCGTAGGTTCGTTACCCAGTGGAACTATCAGGAGGTCGGCATCCACGGCGTCTGCTACCTCATGAAGAGCAGAATGTAGTTCGGGTGGTGGACGGATCGAGTAAACCAGGCTGGCACCACGGTATATCTCTATTTCGGGTTTCAGGATGTCGTCGACCACGTCGGGATCGGCGGAGCCGTCTACGTCCACGGTGGTGACGTCTATATTAGGTGTTTTCCGGAGCTCCTCCGCTGTGCCGTGATTCTTCCCCACGCCGACCTCAACTACCCTTCCGTCGTAGTTGCTGAGGACGTAGTCGGCGACGCGCGTCATCGTTAGGTTTTATGAACCGAGGATAGGTATTTGTATTCATGCGAGTAGACGTGGTTCCTGTCGGTGGACCTGACGGCAGTTTACTGGAGGTTTCGAGAGAGGTTCTGAGAGAGAAGTACGAGGCCGAGGTCAACATCCATTCCGGAGTACCTGTACCTAACGATGCCTATAGCTCCGATAAAGGACAGTACAACGCAGAACGGTTCATAGAGATATGTAACCGTGTGGGTGGAGGAGACAAGAACATAACAATAACTCCACACGATCTCTATTTCAGGAAACGTAACTACGTCTTCGGTCTGGCGTACCTGGAGGGTCAGGGCTGTGTGGTGTCGACCCATCGGTTGAAGATGACGACGGATGGCGGCAGGGTTGAGAGCGATGGAAAGGTCGCCGACAGGGTGAGGAAGGAAGTGGTCCACGAAGTGGGTCACACCCTCGGCATGGAGCACTGCGACAACAAGATGTGCGTAATGAGTTTTTCGCCTACGGTTAGCGAGGTCGACAGGAAGTTCGAGCGTACCTGCGCCAAATGCGATCCCGGCGTCTGATGTCGAACCGGTTCATTGAAAGACGGTACAGGGTGGCGCGGCCTTATGACTTAACTGCAGTGGTGGAGATCGAGAAGGAATGTTTTGACGAAAACCACGTGGCATTACTTTCCCGGATCTGTGGATTCACCGAACATATCATTATCTCGGAGAGAACCGTCGGAACCGGAAACCCAGTCTCCGAAAAAACGGAAAACCACGAAAGATACAGTGGTAACCCCTCACGTGAGGGGCCCGGAACCGGAGCTAGATCTGGTGAAGGCTCTGAAACCGGTGGAGCCAGAGGTGAACTGGAAGACGAAGAGGGAATGGATAACGTCGGAGAAGGGGTTGACGTTTCGGATACCGTGGTGGAGGGATACGTACTGACCGGACTGGTCGGACAGGACGTGGGTCGAGTGGTTTCACTGGCTGTTAGAGAGAGGTTCCGGCGTTCCGGTGTAGGTTCGGGTTTGATGGAACAGGCGCTCGCGAACCTCGATGAAATGGGAGTCGAAACAGTAGAACTCGAGGTAAGACGGTCGAACGAACCGGCTATTTCGCTGTACCGGGATATCGGATTCGAAATAAAGGGATGGAAAAAGGGTTACTACAGTGACGGCGAGGACGCCGCACTGATGAAGATAATTCTAAAGTAAGGAGGGGGTATCCCGCTGTAGCTCTATGATGGTGTGAAAAATATCTGCAGGAAAACTTGCTGAGTATAACGTACCTACTTGCTGAGTATAACGTACCTACTTGCTGAGTATAAGGTAACAAGTCTGTTGAACGTTACACTAATTCAGTAAACGTAGCAAGTATCCATCTCACGTTACACGTACCCGTATCGGTTACTTTGGACTGCGTAAGAACTCGGTATAACCGTTTAGTCTGCGCTTTCTTCCGCGAGTTCGTTCATCCGCGCCTCTACTCGGCCCTTTTCGCTGAACTCCTCTTCACTCATCTCCGTAGCGAGTTTCTCTCCGAGCGCGAAGATAGCGTGTTTGTGTTCGCTCTTCGACTTGTGGATATGTACGGGGGATGTGTTGAGGGATTCGTAGTCCTCAAATTCGGCCCCGTTGGCATCCTCGTGGTCCTCGAAGTATTTCTTTATCTCCACCAGAAGTGAGTGCAGGTGTATTAATTCGTCCTTATGCATGTGTTATGACCTCTCGTTAACATCACATTGTAGCCATTTACATTAAAAGGTTTCGCAGTGGTAAACGTTAACAAACAGGGTATTTCACGTCGAAAAACACAGAGAAAAGAAAACAGTCATCCAAAGTGTCACTGTATACCCGACTAATTACCATCTTTTTACGTCAGAATTAGACAACTTCCGTTGAAACGACTTCGTTGTCTTTATCAACGTGTACGACGGTTGGCTCGACGTCTTCCCCCTCCTCATAGACACCATACGCTATAATTATGACATCGTCCCCCATACGACACCGCCTCGCTGCGGCGCCGTTGAGACAGACTTCGCCGTCATCTCCCTCGATAACGTAGGTCTCAAGCCTCTCGCCGTTGTCCACGTTCACAACCTGGACGCGCTCGAACCTGGTGATACCGGATGCTTCCAACAGGTTGGATCCGATAGTGACGCTTCCCTCGTAATCCAGGTCAGCGTCCGTCACACGCGCCCGGTGTATCTTTGCGTGGAACATCTCCCTCTTCATAGATAGCTTAAACTGAGTTAGATACCGGTCGCAAAAATGAATTCCTATTCTCACCGACGGTATAGGCACAGAGATGCTCCATCAGGTCCCTGGTTCTGTCAGGAACCCCGAAAAAGTAAGCTACCTTTTCTCTTTCTCACAACGCCGCGCGTGGTCGAGCAGTAGGCTCTTCTCCTCACGCGCCACTGTAGACCTGACATCCTCGACGGCGTCGATGTTTGCCGATACACTCGTGATTCCACGTTCGACGAGGAACTTCACCATCCTGGGGTTGCTGCCTGCCTGACCACATATGCTGGAATCGACGTCCGCCTCGTTACACGCGCCGATTACGTCTCCGATCAGCTTGAGTATCGCGGGATGCATCTCGTCGTAGAGTTCCGCGACGTTCTCGTTGTTCCTGTCGGTCGCTAGAGTGTACTGGGTGAGGTCGTTGGTTCCGAAGGAAACAAAGTCGATGTCCTCCTCCACCAGGTCCTCTATCACGAGTGCGCTGCTTGGAGTCTCTATCATTACGCCCCAGTTGAGGACGTCGGTGTCGATGCCCGCGCGCTCCATCAGTACCTCTGCGTCACGGACGTCGTCGGCGTCCTTTACGAGAGGAAGCATAAGTTCGACGTTGTCATAGCCCAGGTCCTGCAGCTTTCTAACTGCTCGGAGCTCCAAAGTGAACAGGTCCTCCTGGTCGAGCGAACGCCGTATTCCGCGGAAACCCAGCATCGGATTGTGTTCGACGGGTTCATCGTCTCCACCCTCCAGGTTCCTGAACTCGTCGGTTGGAGCGTCGAGGGTCCTCAGACGTACTGGGTTGGGATAGAAGGACTCCGCCACCTCCTGTACACCCTTTACGATCTCGTCAATGTAGGCGCGTTCCCCGTGGTCTCCTACGTACTTGCTCGGCGTCTTGCCGAGACCCATTATCATGTGCTCCATACGGAGCAATCCGACGCCGTCTGCACCCGTCTCTGATGCGCGTTCCGCTGCGTCGGGTATCGAGACGTTTACCTTGACATCGGTAGCGGTGACAGGCTGATGACCTCCGCCGCCGTTCGGGGATGCTGCCTGTGGACCCTGCTCGTCATCCGTCTCCTTCTTGCCTTCATTGCCGCTCGTTATCTTGCCCTTATCACCGTCCACTGTAATGTAGTCACCGTCACTCAGGACCTGTGTGGCCTCCCCGGTACCGACGACCGCTATCTTACCGAGTTCACGTGATACTATAGCCGCATGGCTCGTAAGACCTCCTTCATCAGTCACTATAGCGGCGGCACGTTTCATCGCCGGAACCATGTCCGGAGTGGTCTGTTCGGTAACCATCACGTCACCCTCCTCCACCTTGTCGATCTCGTCGAGTTTCTTTATTATACGTACTTTTCCGCTGCTCTGACCGGGTGCCGCACCCAGGCCTTCGAGAAGCAGTTCTGTCTTGGTGTCTCCGTTTGTATCATTCATCTCCTCACCTTCCTTTATAGTAGTTATTGGTCTCGACTGCAGTATGTATATATCCCCGTCCTCTATAGCCCATTCGACGTCCTGTGGCGACTCGTAATGACCCTCAAGCTCCTCGCCGTAGTCCAGGAGTTCGAGTAACTCGGTCTGGCACAGTACCTGCTGTTCCCTCCTGTCTTCGGGTACGTCAGTCTCTATAGTTTCACCTGTCGACTGGTCCTTCACGTACATCATCTTCTTGCAGGACACCGTCTCCGAAACGACGTCCCGGGTGCCGCGGTCGACGACGTAGTTGTCCGGCGTTACACCGCCGCTGACTACGGATTCGCCGAGACCCCAGGCAGCCTCCACCGTTGCTATCTCTTCGCCAGACGACGGATGGCTGGTGAACATCACTCCACTCTTTTCTGCGTCAACCATCTTCTGCACGACGACGGCAATGTTTACCTTGCTGTGGCTGAACCCCTTCTCGTTCCTGTAGTATATCGCGCGTTCCGTGAAAAGCGACGCCCAGCAGTCCCTTATATTTTTGACGAGTTGATCGCCGCCACGTATGTTTAGGTAGGTGTCCTGCTGTCCCGCGAAAGAGGCGTCGGGGAGGTCCTCCGCGGTAGCGCTCGAACGGACCGCGACGAAAGTATCGTTCCCGACGGCGTCGTACGACTCCCTGATCCCTTCCAGAACGTCGTCGGGAATCTCGGCACCCTTGATGAGTTCCTGAGCCTCGGTGTGTGCCTGGTTCAAAGCTTCGGAGTCATCAGGATCTACGTCTACGGCATCGAAAAGCTCGTCCTCGATACCGGTCTCTTGTAGGAACCTCCTGTAAGCCTGTGCAGTTACGACGAAGCCCTCCGGCACCGGCATTCCGGCACCCGCCATCTCTCCCAGTGAAGCGCCTTTTCCGCCTACCCTGTCGACGTCGTCTTTCCCTATCTCTTCGAACCACAGGACTGAATCATTCATCTCGTTTTAACAAAGTCACCACGCCAAACATAACGGTTTCGTTAGTTTAGTGTACGGCAAAACCGAAGCCGTACTAAATGAACGACAAGTATCCCAACGACGACACCGCTCTCGTCACCTGCGCCCTGCCCTACGCCAACGGAAAGGCGCATCTCGGACATCTCAGGACCTACATACCGGGAGACGCCTTCACACGTGGTTTAAGAAAGCTGGGGCAGGACGTCGTCTTTGTATCCGGAAGCGACATGCACGGAACCCCGATAGTGGTGAACGCCGAGGAACAGGGTGTCGAACCCGAGGAACTCGCTGGAGAGTACCACGAGTACTTCGAGTCGACCTTCCCCGAGATCGATGTGGATTTCGACTACTACGGCAACACCCACCAGGAATCCAACTTCCGAAACACGCGCGAGATAGTACGCAAACTCGACGAAGCAGGCTATATCTACGAGGACAGTATGATGGTGGCGTACGACCCGGAACACGGCCGTACTTTGCCCGACAGGTACGTCGAAGGCGAATGTCCGCACTGCGGCAACGAGGAAGCCCGGGGAGACGAATGTGACGAATGCGGCCGCCACCTCGAACCAGGCGACATCATCGATCCGGTCTCGAAGATCACGGGTTCGCCGGCCGAGTACGTAGAACAGGAACACAGGTTCTTCGCGCTCTCGGAGTTCAAGGAGTTCCTGCGGGAGTTCGTCGACGACCTGGAGGGTACCAGCAACGCGAAGAACCAGCCCAAACAGTGGATAGAGGAGGGGTTACAGGACTGGTGTATTACCCGGGACCTTGACTGGGGAGTACCGTATCCGGGGGAGGATGATGAACCCGAAGCCACGGTGAAAGAAAAAGCCGAGGACGAACTCGTCCTCTACGTCTGGGTCGACGCCCCCGTCGAGTACATCTCGGCGACGGAAGAATGGTCCCGCGAATCCGGAGATACCGACAGATGGCGGGAGATCTGGCAGGAAGACGACGGCGACATAATCCATTTCATAGGCGGCGACATAATCCAGCACCACTGCGTCTTCTGGCCCGCCATGCTACACGGCGCCGACTACACGTTACCCCGCGCCGTCCTGGCGTCGGGTCTCGTCAAGATCAACGACCGCGCATTCTCGACTTCCAGGGGAAGAGCGGTCTGGCTCGACGACGACTACCTCGACGAGGGTTTCGACCCGGACCTGATACGGTACTACATCCTGAGCTATACGGGTTTCGAAAACGACCTCAACTTCTCCTGGAGCCTTTTCCAGGAACGCGTCAACAACGAAATCGTCGACACCCTCGCAAACTTCACCTACCGGTCACTCCTGCTCACGGACGACAACTTCGGCGGAGTTCCGGACGGCACCATCGATGCGGAGGTGGAGGAGGCGATTGACGACTGTGTAGAGAGATTCCGTGAATCCGTGAACGACTACGACCTCAAGGGCGTCGCCGAAGCAGGAATGGCTCTCGCCGGTTTCGGTAACGAGTATATCCAGCAGAACCAGCCATGGAAACACGTCGGTGACGAACCCGAGAAGGCGGGAGATATCCTGTTCAACTGTCTCCAGGTGTCGAAGGCTGTCGCGCTTCTCCTGGAACCGGTGATGCCGTCGGCCGCCGAGGAGATCTGGAGCCAGTTAGACGAGGACGGCGACGTCCACAAAGCCACTGTAGTGGAGGCGTTCGATCCCGTGTCGGGCGGGTTAGGAAAGCCGGCACACGTCTTCGAGGATATCCCCGACGACGAAATAGACGAACTGGAGTCGAGGCTGGAGGAGAGGATCGCCGAGTCAGACGATGGTGACGATGAAGGCGGGGAAGATAAAAGGCAGGAGAAACCTGACGTGGATGTCCCCGGTATTTCGGACGACTTAGTCTCCTTCGAGGAGTTCCAGGAACTCGACCTCAGGGTCGGCAAGATAAGGGAGGTGGAGGACGCCGAGGACAGCGACAGTTTACTCGTGTTACGGGTCGACGTTGGTGTCGAGGAAAGACAGGTGGTTGCTGGACTCAAGGGTTTACACGAACCCTCAGACCTCGTTGGGAAAAAAGTAGTGATGGCGGCGAACCTGGAGCCCGCCGAGATATTCGGTAGGGAAAGCCAGGGCATGGTTCTCGCTGCCGGAGAGGATGCTGACCTACTGACGACTTACGGCGACTCGCCACCCGGGACGGAGATAGAGTAGATCAGGATGGGGTCGAACCTGACCGTCACTGCGGCTAAAGGATGCGGCACCGTGTTCCTAGGGAAGGTGGGTGCTGACCAGTCGGGGTACGGAGTTATTATAAACCGTTTTTAAGAATGTACTGAGGATAGATATTCAATGGATTTCTATGTATTTTTATTCTAATCTTAAGAAACAAGGAGTAAGGATAGATCTGAGATGTATTGCAAAGAATGTGGTCAACAGTTCCCTCCTGAGGCTAAATACTGCAGAGACTGTGGTTCAAAGCTCGAGGCGGATCAAGACAAAGACAATGATACAAAGAAGAAAATTGCTAAAAAAGGTATCAAGGAAACAAGTGATATAAATAAAAGCTCCTTGGCAGGGTTTCCCTTTTTTGTGGATGATTCTTATTTTTTGGATTTGATTCTTATACTAATTATTTATGGACCGTTCGCGATAGCAGGTTTTCTTATAGGGTATTGGTTAGGAGGTATTCAGACTGGTTTCTTGGGGTCGATGATAGGTCTCAGTATACCATTTGGTATTTATCTCCTGATACTGGAAACAGTATTCCCGTAAGGAAACCAATAGCCTGTTCCCTGTTTAAAAAATGAATCCAGGAACCCCCCCCCAGTCCCTGTTTTAACCCTGTTTGTTTACCCTTATTTAATAGATGACTATAAGTTCTTTAATAAACGACGCCAATTAAAATCGGTTGGCAGGATTTCTCATCCGGGCAGCAGTATGTTTATCACACCGACCACCAGACCCGCAAGACCCATACGTACCCCCGCGACGTACCATCTCTGCCGGGATATAGTCGACATGTACGCCCCAAACGTGAAAAGCACCGCAACCCCAAGAGCTACAGAGAAGGTGGTCGCCTCCAGCATGGACAACAGACCTCCTTCAAACAGGAACGGCAAAACCGGTACCAGAATTCCGATCAAGGGACCCAAACCACTCATGACTGCGTTGAACTTCCTCTCCTTCTGTTTCTGTCTCTCCAGACGTGTGTCTTCCAGTTTCTCCAGCATCGCGTCCTCTATCTCGTGGATTTCGGCTAGACGTTCCGCCTTCTCGATTTCCCAGACGCTCCAGACTCCGGAAGTTCCCAGTCCAACGGCGGCGCCGAGAGCTATCTTGATCACCATGACTCCGTCTCCGACTCCTGTGAGGTAGGAACTCACAGTTATGCCTATACAGGTCAAGGTGCCGTCGAACCCGTTGGAGATGAAGTACCGCCGCGATATCGACCCCATACCACTTTCACCCAAACTGCCCACCAAACCGTCGAACATCAGTGTTTGTCCTGGGGAGTCCTGACCTCGTCGACGGTAACCTCGCCACTGACTACTTCATCGGTCGAATGTAGCGATCCACTCATCTCCTCTACCTTGTCCTCGATAGAGTCGAACTCCATATCCTCGCCCACCAGCGTAAACTTGACGTTGGCTACTTTTTCGTCGGACTCTATCAGGGAAGCGTTGACACCTTCCACACCCTTGGTTTCCGCAAGCGCCTCCGTGAAGACGTCTAACGGCGGATCATGAGGTTTCAATACGTCGATAACCAGTCTTCTCAGAGAAGCCATATATGGGAATAAAAAACACCGACTCGGTTAAAATACTTGAGGTCAAGATTTCACACGTAGATAATAAATTCACCGTTTTTACCGAAATCACCCTTGTTTTTCCTTCTCCCCGGTCTGGGATGTTCGGAGAACTTTTTCCTAAAAATACCAAGAAAGAAAGGCTGCGGCTACACAGTTGACCCGTGTCGATACCTGACCGGTGTCGTATTTCGAACCGTAGTTTGGACGCCCTCTATGAAAGTTTCTCCAACCATTCGTCTGCCTCGGTTTCCTCCGTGAGTGGAGGTGAACACGTGAAGTCCCGGCATAGATACAGGGTAGAGGCGTCACCCTCGATCTCCTTACCCTCCCAGATAGGAGGTACCTGACCTTCCACTTCGTCGACGTCTGGTTTCTTGAGAGTTAAAGTCCTCCGGGGCAGGTAGGTTTTGGCTATCCAGTCACTCCATCCACGCAGGTCGTCGTCGACGACCGTCGTCTCGAACCCGCCGTTGAGGTATCTCTCCGCCGCAAGAACGAGGGATGCGTGCTGGAGAGGGTTAACGCCGGTTTTGTCGCTATGTGTGTCAAGTACAGAACCGGCGACATCGAGGTACCTGTCGTCCTCCCTGAAGGAGGCGAGTGTGAGGAGGATGTCGCACGCGACACCCATCGAGGAGGGGGTGCTGGCGTCGGTGACCTCCTGTGGCTGGCTGAGTAGATCCTCGTTCGATCCTCCGGTGAAGTACAGTGTTTCCCGGTCTTCGTCGTAGAACTCATCGACCAAAACGTCAGCGAGTTCGGCCGCGTACTCCAAGTGTTCTTTATCCCCCGTGACCTGATAAAGGTCGAATACACCCCGCGAGAGGAAGGCGTAGTCCTCCAGAAAGCCAGGCGTGGTTACCTCACGGTCCTTGTATCTCCTGTACAGCAGCTCTTCGTCGGAGTTCCAGAGCTCTTCCCTTATGAACTCTACTGCGTCTTCGGCGGTTTCCTCAAGGGAGGGTTCGTCGAGAACCAGGGAGGCTTCGGCGAACGCAGAAAGCATCAGTCCGTTCCATCCCGCGAGAATCTTCTCGTCCCTTCCGGGCCTGACTCTCTCTTCTCTTGCGTCGTATAGCTCGGTGCGTGCGTCTTCGAGTTTACCCCACACCTCCTTTTCTTCCAGTCCGTAGTTTTCGGCGAGTTCACCGATGGCGGTGTTGATGGTGAGTACGTTGCTGCCCTCGAAGTTACCTCTCTCGGTTATGCCATAACGGTCGATGAACAGTTCTGCCACGTCTCCATCCAGCAGTTCACGCACCTCTCCCGGAGTCCAGACGTAGAACTTGCCTTCCTCGCCGTCTGACTGTGCGTCCAAGGTGCTGTAGAAACCTCCGCCGGGAGACGTCATTTCATCCTCTACGAACTCGAGTGCTTTTTCAGCCGTATCCAGGTATACGTCGTTACCGGTCAGTTTGTATCCCTCGACCAGCACCCGGGTTATTTCGGCGTTATCGTACAGCATCTTTTCGAAATGCGGTACCACCCATTCCCTATCCGTGGTGTACCGGTGGAATCCGCCGCCGACGTGATCGTGGAGCCCTCCCCCAACCATGGCGTCGAGCGCTCCCTCCGCCACGTCCCGATAGACTTCAGGTCCGTCGACTGCGTAGGCGTCCATCAGCACCTCTATCTTCGTAGTTTGGGGGAACTTCTGTCCGGAACCAAAGCCGCCGTGTTTCCTGTCGGCGCTGTCAACCGCCTGCCCTGCCGCGACATCGAGCACGTCGTCTTCGGTCTCTCCTGCGTCGGCCGTCTCCTCCAGGTTCGACTTGACCTTCCGTGTCCATTTTTCGGCCCGTTTCTCGACTTCCTCCCGGTTGTCTCCCCAGTCGTCGCTGAGCTGTTCGAGTATATCCAGGAACCCCGGATGGCCGCGTTTCGGTTCCTTGGGGAAGTACGTTCCCACGTAGAACGGCTCCCCCTCGGCTGTGAGCCAGACGCTGAGGGGCCAGCCTCCCCTTCCGGTGATTAGCTGGCAGGTCGTCTGGTATATCTTGTCGATGTCAGGCCGTTCCTCCCTGTCCACCTTAACCGGTACGTAGTTCTCGTTGAGTAGCTTAGCCACCTCGGTGTCCTGAAAGCTCTCGTCCTCCATGACGTGGCACCAGTGACATGCGCTGTATCCCACCGAGAGAAAGATCGGTACGTCCCGTTCCCTTGCTTCCTCAAGGGCGGCTTCATCCCATGGTTGCCAGTCAACGGGGTTGTCCGAATGTTGCTGAAGATATGGACTTTTCTCTTGTTGAAGTCTGTTTGACATGTTATATGGAACCTCGGTTCCATCTTGTTGGTGAAGCCTTATTTCTGGCTTGGTTGAGCAACCTTCCTTCCCTTCCCGCTTGTTTTCATCATAATAAATTACCCGGAACCCTTATCGGTGTACAATCCTTAATATAAAACCGGAAGGCGGGGTAAACCGGGCGACCCGGTCTACAAAAGCCGGGACAGTGAACCGAAAACTTAGACGACCTTGGTCGGACGTTGAGGTAAAAGGTTCGCAGGAGGACCGAGCCAGCCTACAGAAAAGACCAAGTAACGGACTACGGAACTGAAGGGGTCCGGGAAGCCGGCAAAGACCGGAAAAGGTCGAAATGGCAGAGGCTGACGAAAACGTCTCCCGTCCGGGCCCAAACGTCTTCCAGAATATCCTTAAACGTCTTCCAAAAACATGCCTGAGTATTACGACACCAACTCAGTAAATTCAGGTTAACGATTTTACGATGAGTCCGATACCGAGGATCAGGAATATGAATGCAGCTGCCACTCCTTCAAGATCGTATCCGAGTTCGGTAAGTATCCAGCCTGTTCCTATAGCGAGCATAATAATGGAGGCTTTAACAGTGTTGTACTCGCTCGAGAACGCCGACTTAATCAAACCCCCTACTCCGGCGTAGATAAAGAACAGGGGAAATACGTTTCTTAGATTCACCATCTGGAGGTAGTCGTAATGGTGTGACGCCAGAACTACACCCCAGGTGATGAATAGAAGTCCTATAGCTATACCCCAGACCCCCGAACCGCCGTCGCTCCCCCTTCTGTGGGCAGGTGTCTGCTTTTCTACCGAATCGTCTACACTCATTACGCATTACGTACAGTACAGTAAAATAAAAAATTAACCGTGGAATAAACCAAAAATTCAGGTAGCTATACAGGTAGTTGTGTCCTCTACACCCGGTGTCTCGTGTATTAGACCGGCGACTATGTCCCTTAGCTCCTCGATTTCACCGACCTCAACCCGGGCTATCACGTCGTACTTACCGGTAACGGCGCTGGCGGTATCCACTGCTTCGATCTCCCTTAGTTTATCGATAGCTGGGAGGACCGAGTCAACGCTACAGTTTATCAGAACGTAGGCCGCAGGCATCTATTCATTCACCTCAGATACTCTTGATACATCTCGGTACG
Source organism: Halobacteria archaeon (assembly GCA_042218125.1). Lineage (GTDB taxonomy): Archaea > Halobacteriota > Halobacteria > Halobacteriales > Halorutilaceae > JBDGRN01. Next base: position 21,686 of record JBDGRN010000104.1, read on the forward strand.
GTATAAAACCTGCGTGGGTTAGACCCCGGAAGAAACAACACAACCGGCCCCCTACGGACTGAGGTGTCCCAATCGGTTTCCTGAACTTGACGTGGTTTAGGATATACACTTACATTAACTTATCCTGATTAATCCAGGAATAACATGAGTAAGACCATAATATGACAGTAAGAGCTATTGGTTTACTGATAAACTCAAAAACTCGGAAAAAATCCGCTCCCTAACCCAAGAGGTAGAACGGCCTTCGGAAGTAAACTCCCTACCTACCTGTTTTAGTTGTTGCAGATGTGTTTTCTGCTGAGTGTACCGTTCTCATTATACTTCAGATCGAT
>JBDGRN010000082.1:0-15384 GCA_042218125.1 Halobacteria archaeon
GGGAATCCAGGAAAAACTAAACTGGAGGTGTGACAACCATTCTATGACACCCTCTCCCTTAGCTATTTAAAACCTTACAGCTCGATCCGTATTTTATGAAACTAGCCCAAAAGACTCAAATAACGTAACATACCGGTACTGGCGGTTTATTCCGTCGAGGGTTTCCAGCCACCAGTTTAAGTCTTGGTTACCGACCGCAGGTTTCCGATCCAGATTACCTGTTGAGTGTATGTATCGCCTCGTCCGCGGCGTTCTCCGCCGCCTCCATAACAGACTCGCTCAACGTCGGGTGAGTGTGGATGGTCGCTGCTATGTCCTCCAGGGTCGCACCCATCTCTATCCCGAAACCGATCTCCGCGATCAGTTCGGAAGCCTCCGGACCCACCACCTCTCCACCCAGTATAAAGCCGGATTCGGCGGCGATCAGACGTACGAATCCATCCGTCTCGTCGAGAGTCAACGCCCTTCCGCTCGCCCTGAAAGGAAACTCGCCGACGACGGGTTCGAATCCCTCGTTCTCCGCCTCCCCTCTGGTGAGACCAACAGTCGCTATCTCGGGGTCGGTGAAGACTGCGCTCGGCACCGCCTGGTAGTCAACTGCGTCGGCTTGACCCGCCACGACTCCCGCCGCGACACGTCCCTCCATACCCGCCTTGTGCGCCAACAGAGGTTCCCCTGCAACATCGCCGACTCCGTAAACGTCTGGGTTCGTGGTCTGCGTCCTCCTGTCCGTCACCAGGAATCCGTCGTCGTTTATCTCGACACCCGCTATCTCCAGTCCGTCGGGAAACACCGGCTCTCTACCCACGGCGACCAGAACCTTTTCGCATCCATAGACGTTCTCGTCACCGGACTCCATCTCTTTCGTCACCACCTCTATACCGTCTGCGGACTCGCGCCACTCCTCCGCCGACTCCCCGAAATGGAACCCGACCCCCTGGCTCTCGAGCCTGCTCTTAACCGGATCCGAGAGATCGTCGCTGTAACCCGGAAGTACTCCGTCGAGAGCCTCAACTACAGTTACGTCGACGTTGAGTTTGGCGAACACTCCAGCCATCTCCATCCCGATGTATCCCGCACCAACAATGACGAGGGAGTCGGGAGCCCCATCTATATCCAGTGCCTGCTTCGCGTCCATGACCGGTGGATCCGAGTAGCTGAAGCCATCGATCTCGATCGCACGGCTACCCGTCGCGACTATGGCGTCACCGAACTCCAGGTTGGTGTTTCCGTCCTTCTCCTCAACCCGGACCTGGTTCTCTCCCTCGAACACCGCCTCCCCCTGGATCAGATCCACCTGGTTCGCCTTACATAGCTTCTCCACCGAACGGGACATCCGATCCACGATGCCGTCCTTCCAGTCGTACATCTCCCCAACATCGACCTCGGGGTCGGCATAAACCCCCATCTCCTCCATGTCGGAAACCCGTTCCGCCACCCCCGTCACCGATATCAGGGCTTTCGAGGGTATACAGCCGTGGTTAAGACAGGTTCCGCCGTACGAGGACTTCTCCACCAGGGTCACGTCGACGTCGTGCTGCGCGGCACGTATCGCGGCAGTGTATCCCCCGGGACCTCCGCCGATCACGACGAGATCCCTGGCTTCGGAAATTTCACCCACAACCATTCTAGAGCACCACCGTTAGTTCTCCCGGGTCGGAGAGATACTTCATCACGGTGTTCGTGAATCCCGCTGCCTCCGCTCCATCCGTCACCCTGTGATCGAAAGAGAGGGAAAGAGGTAGTACGTGCCGTGGTTCTACGACGTGTTCGCCGTCCCTCTCCACGGCGGTGGGTCGGGGCTCTATCGAACCCGCAGCGAGTATCGCTACCTCGGGATGGTTGATTATAGGTGTGGCGTAGTCGCCACCAATCGCCCCTATGTTAGTGAGCGTAAACGTGCCGCCCTGCATCTCCTCCGGCTGTATCTTGCGGTTACGTGCTTTCTCCGAAAGCTCACGTATCTCGTCCATGATCTCTGCGATCGACTTCTTGTCGGCGTTCCTGACCACCGGAACCATCAACCCCGACTCGGTCGCGGTTGCTACCCCTATATGGTAGCAGTCCTCCACCAGTATCTCGCCGTTCTCGAGATCCAGTTTCGAGTTGAAGATCGGGTACTCCTTCAAACCCTCGATTACCGCCTTGATTATAAACGGCGTGTAGGTGACGTCGGCATCGACACGTTCACGCAGTTCGACGAGTTCCGATACGTCGACACGGTCCTGGTGGGTGACATGGGGTATCTCGGAAGCCGCCTTGCTCATCTGTTCCCCTATTGTCTTACGGATACCGCTGTAGGGAACTGTTTCCCCAAGTCCGGAGGCCGTTTCGGGAGCCGCCCGAGATCCAACCCCCGTCTCCGGCTCTGTAGCCGCCGTTACCTCTCCTTCTTCGGCTCCCTCTACGTATTCCTCGACGTCGACGGGTTTTACATAGCTATCCTCCCCGGTACTGCCGGATGGAGGTACCTCGGAGAGCGAGACATCGAGTTCCTCGGCCTTCTTTCTTGCAGCAGGGGTAGCCAGTACGTTCTCCACCTCGCGGTCACCCGACTCAGGCTCTGCGGTTTCTTCACCGGTTTCGGCGTGGCTCCGTACGTCCTCCTCTGTAACCCGTCCGCCTTCCCCGGTTCCCTCCACCTCTTCGATATCGGCACCGAGCTCTCTCGCGAGTTTACGTACCCGGGGCGGAGCAAATACCCGTCCTTGGCCGGACTGTTCTTCTCGGTCTTCCGTTCCGGAAGATTCTCCCGAACTAACTGCATTATCCCCACTCCCTTCTGTTCCGGCCTCCATCTGTTCCACCCCACCACCGGCGTCTCCTGAGACGTCACCGGAGACTTCGAACGTCATGAGGGTTTCGTCCACCTTTACGACCTCCCCCCTGTCGGCAAAAAGTTCCGCCACAGTCCCCGAAACGGGCGACGGTATCTCGACTATCGCTTTATCCGTCTCCACCTCCACGACAGAGTCCTCCTCCTCGACGGCGTCACCCTCCTCGACCAGCCAGTTCACGACCTCGGCTTCACTGATGCCTTCTCCTACGTCCGGTAGATTAAATTCACGAACCATGGTTAGTATCTAAAACTCGACGGTTTTCCGTATCTCGTCCTTTATACGTTGGGTTCCAGGGAGATAATAGTTCTCCAGCCTGTAGAGAGGGAACGGAACGTCGAACCCAGTCACTCGGTTGACTGGAGCCTCCTGGTGTAGAAGAGCCTCCTGCTGTATCACCGACGCCACCTCGCTCGCGAAACCGGCGGTCCTTGGAGCCTCCTGAACCACGACACAACGCCCCGTCCTCTCGAACGACTCTAGTACGGTTTCTCGGTCGAAAGGCGACAGAGTCCTGAGATCGATCATTTCGGCGTCGATACCCTTCTCCTCCAGGTCGTCGACGGCTTCTATAGATGGACGAGTCATTGCCCCCCACGAAACAACAGTTACGTCGCTACCCTCTCTCCTCACCGCTGCCTCGCCGAACTCGACCTCGTACTCCGCCGCAGGAACCTCCTCCCGGAACGACCTGTATATCTTCTTAGGCTCCAGGAAAACTACGGGGTCGGGGTCACGTATCGCCGCGATAAGGAGCCCCTTGGTGTCGTAAGGTGTCGAGGGAATCGCGACCTTGATCCCGGGATAATGCGCGAACAACGCCTCGGTGGACTCGCTGTGGTGTTCCGGCGCCTTGATTCCGCCTCCGTAGGGTGCACGCACCACCATCGGACAGGTGTAACGTCCACGGCTTCTAGCGCGGAGACGTGCGGCGTGGCTGACGAGTTGATCGAAGGCGGGGTAGATGAAACCCATGAACTGTATCTCCGGCACGGGTTTCAGGCCGTAGGCAGCCATCCCTATCGCGGTCCCCACGATACCGCTCTCCGACAACGGGGTGTCGATCACACGTTTCTCGCCGAACTCGTCGAAGAGCCCCTCTGTTGCACGGAAAACTCCGCCGTTGACGCCGACGTCCTCCCCCATAACTACCACGTCGTCGTCCCGCTCCATCTCGGTCTCGAGACCGTCCTGGACCGCCTGTACGAGAGTCAGGTCCTCGCTCGCGGCAGCCATCATACACCACCCCCATGGGTGTCTGCAGTATAGCTTATGTACTTCCTCTGTCTCTCGAGTTCGGGGGTTCGTTCCTCGTAAACATGGTCGAACATAGATTCGGGCTCCATAGCTTCTATCTCCTCGAGTTTCTCTACGGCGTGTTCGACGGTCTCCTCGACCTGGTTCTCGATCGTCGATATACGTTCGTCGTCGAGTTTACCTTTTCTCCTGAGGTATTTTTCGAACCTCGGCAACGGGTCCTTGTCCCGCCATTTCTGGACTTCCTCCTCGCTCCTGTACTTCGTGGGGTCGTCCGCCGTCGTGTGGGCGCCGTACCTGTACTCCACCGCCTCGATCAATGTGGGACGCATCTCTCCCGGGTCGGGATCGCGGGCTTTCTCGACCGCCTCCCGCGTCACGGCGTAGACGGCGAGCGGATCCATTCCGTCGACGACGACGCCCTCGAAGCCGTATGCCTGGGCTTTCTGGGCTATCGTCTGGCTCGCGGTCTGCCGTTCCCGAGGCACCGAGATTGCGTACTGGTTGTTGTTGCAGAAGAAGACCGCTGGGACGTCGAAGACGCCGGCGAAGTTCATGCCCTCGTGGAAGTCGCCCTCGCTCGTGGCACCGTCACCGAAGTAGGTCATCACCACCCCTTCTTCGTCACGGAGCTTCATCCCCCACGCTATACCGGTCGCGTGGGGTACCTGGGTCGCTATCGGGACTGAGAGCGTGAACGCTTTGACGTCTTCGCCGTACTCGGTGCCTCGTTCGTCGCCCTTCCAGTACAGGAGGACGTCGGTGGGATCGACCCCCATATGTATGTTGACAGCGTGTTCACGGTAGCTCGGCACAACCCAATCGACTTCAGGATCGATAGCGTAGACGCTTCCGATCTGACCCCCCTCCTGACCCTTCAAGGGTGGATACGTCCCTATACGTCCCTGACGCTGTAGGTTTATGGACCGCTCGTCGAGGCGCCGCGCCAGCTTCATCTCCTCGTACATCCCTACCAGTTCCTCGTCCCGTATCTCCGGCTCGAACTCCTCGTTGATGACGTGGCCGTCGTCATCGAGAACCTGGAGTTTTTCCCCGGGATCTTTATCCAGAATACTCATAGATAACAACCTACCTTAGAAATTAATTCTGGATGCCTAAATCGGTTTCGTGAACCCTAATTATGTCGGCAATACCTGGACAAAACCCATTTATATGCTAAATCCATTGAACATCCCTACAAGGAGCAAAAATAGATTTTTCCGTGATCTAAATCATCAAAACCCTGAAAAAACGACGGTTCTTAGCCATCAACATGGAGTTCCAGGTAGTACAGGGAGACATTTCGAAGCAGAAAGCCGACGCACTCGTCAACGCTGCAAACACCGGTCTTAGGATGGGTAGCGGCGTCGCCGGTGCACTGAAACGTGGAGCGGAAGGACCGATAAACGAGGAGGCGGTTGAGAAAGGACCTGTCGAGTTGGGCGGAGTAGCGGTGACGGATGCCTACGAGTTAGACGCCGAACACGTGATACACGCCGCAGCTATGCCGCAGGGCGGTGAGGCGACGGGAAAGTCGATCAGGGACGCGACGAGTAACACGCTCGAAAAAGCCGACGAGCTCGGCTGCAGTTCGATAGTGATTCCAGCGCTGGGTTGCGGAGTCGCGGGGTTTTCGGTTGAGGAAGGTGGGGGAATAATCGCGGAAGAGATAAGGGATTTCGAGGGTAATAGCCTCGACGACGTAAGGTTGATCGCGTACGGCGACGAGGAGTACGAGACATTGAGGGAGTGTTGGGAGTCGGTTTGAAATAAACTCTGTGGGGTTTCGGAGTCTGGAAACTTGAACTCTGGATAGGTATAAACTCTGAATAGGCATAGATCCTTCTGTGAACTATCCACAGTATATGGTGGCAATGGTTCGAATCGGACTGAGGCTATTTACCAAAGCCGAAACGTACCTAAAACATTAATTACTGGCACCAGAAAATAACTCCATGGTAAAAGCCTACGTATTGATGACCTGCGAGACTGGCGCGATACAGTCTATAGTGGAACAGATGGAGGAGCTAGAAGAGGTGGTAGACGTCACGGCGGTGACCGGCGAGTACGACATCATCTCGACCCTGGAGGTAGAGGAAGTCAACGAACTCCTCAAGATAGTTGCTGGAAAGATACACGGACTCGACGGAGTCGAGGACACAACCACCTGCATCTCGACCTGACTTTCACACCCACAAGAGCACCCACCAGTGGATCCGCGAACCACCTCAGCCCCGGGGCATACGTCCTTCCGTCCGGTCTACCTCAACCATGTTTGGGTGTTTTAAAGTAAATCCGTTCTATATAGTCAGGGATTTGTTTCCCCATCCCACAAAACAGAACAATGAACGATCAGTTAGAGAGGGATATAGCTATACACCGGGACGGTAAGGCCGGGGTACTGAATATCGAGGGTAGTGACGCCCTCGACTTCCTCAACCGCTCGGTGACCAACCAGCTTTCCGGGATGGAGGAGGGCCAGTCGAGACGAACCCTCTTTCTCACGCCGGAGGGCAGGACTCGGACGGATATGTATGTTATCCACGAGGGAGACTCACTGAAGGTGGTTTCGGAGAGCAGTACCGAGTTAGCGGAGTTCTGGAAAGACAACATCTTCATAGAGGACGTCGAGATCGAAGAAACCGATCTCCGAAAAAAGGTTGCATACGACCGCGAACCCGAGGAACTTCAGGGGTTGGTAGCCGACGACCCCGATCTCACCACGTACCCGACACCCTTAGGAACCGGAGTCCTTTCTGTGCGCGACGAGGAGATATTTTCCGACGACTTGAACGTGGACGTGGTCGACGGCGATGAAGCCGAGATCCTGAGGGTAGAACGTGGAGTGCCGTCCTTCGGAAAAGAGCTGGAGGACAGGATTCCTCTCGAAGCCGGTATGTACGACGTCGTGGACTTCGAGAAGGGATGTTACGTCGGACAGGAGGTCGTCGCCCGTATCGAGGACAGGGGTGGTGGACCCGATAAAGGGCTTTCGGGTTTTGCGGTCACGGAGGACGCCGAGGAAGGCGACTCCCTACACCGGGACGGCGACGTAGTCGGGGAGCTAACCTCAGTCGTCGAGTCGCCTCGGGAAGGCTGGATAGCCCTGGGTTTCCTGGACGAAGAACACGCGGAAGAAGGAACCGATCTGAAGGCAGGTATCGAGGATAGTTCGGAAGCCGTGGTACGGGAACTGCCTTTCGTGGGGGAGGTATGACAGGGAAGGCTTCGGCTCCCGGAGCGGCGACCGTCATCAACGCGATCGCGACGCTGAATGGCTGTGCGTTCGGTATCGATCTTCGGACATATGCCGAGGTCGAGCTTATCGAGGAATCCGAGTGGGGCGTCGAAGGCGAGATACGGGAGGGCGGCGACGCCACCCTGATAGAGACCTGCGTCGAGAAGGTGCTTGAACGCTCGGAGTACGACGGTGGTGCACGCGTCGTGACGGAGAGCGATATACCGATGGCGAGCGGATTGAAGTCGAGCAGCGCGGCGGCGAACGCCTCCGTTTTAGCGGCGATGGACGCCCTTTCGCGTGACTCCGGAACCGCCGTGGACTACAGGGACGGGGAGGTCGGGGAGAGGGAAAACGACGTGGACGGCGCGGCCGACGGAAAGTACAGCACATCGGAAGGTGGTGCAGTGCCGCGAGAAACGGTACGTGGCGAGGCGGTACGTATAGGGGTTGAGGCTGCGCGGGACGTCGGCGTAACTATCACGGGTGCTTTCGACGATGCTACAGCGAGCATGTACGGCGGTGTCTGCTGCACCGACAACTCGGAGGACGAACTTCTCCGTAGGGAGGAGTACGGGAACGAGGTAGCGGTCTACGTCCCCGACGCGACGGCGAAGTCGGCGGACACCGACGTCGAGAGATCCAGGAAGGTCGGTTCCCCCGTAGACAGGGCTTTCGAACTCGCCCTTGAGGGAGAGTACGGCGACGCGATGTCGATCAACGGCTTCGCCTACTGCGCCGCACTCGGTTTCGATCCGTCGCCCGCGGTCGAGGTCATGGATATCTGTGAAGGTGCAGGTTTGAGTGGTACAGGCCCTAGCTACAGCGCCGTTGGTGATGGGGACGAGATAGAACATGTGGTGGAACTCTGGGAAGAACTAGAAGGAAAAGTATTCCACCTCCAGACCGACAACGTTGGAGCAAGCTATGAATGACGTGAACGCTGGAGCCAGGTCGGAACGGTCTAACAGAAAGGTGTTTGACGGAGGTAGAGAGGAGAGTGCGTTAGATGAGGACGAAAAGGAGTCCGAGAGGGAGGAGGGTTTAAGGGAAGTGAGACGTGAGATAGAGGAGATAGATCGCGAGATACTTGACGCCGTCACCCGCCGGACCGATCTGGGTGAGAGGGTGGTCGAACTGAAGCGCGAGAACGACATGGAGATCGGGGACAGGGAGCGGGAACGTGAGATACTGGACGAAGTACGTGAAGTTGCGGAGGAAAGAGGTCTGGATCCCGACCTCGTCGAGGAGGTCTACGAGATCCTGATCGAACTCAACAAACAGAGACAGAGAAGTCTTCTCTAACGTAGTTCCAGTATTTCCGGTATTTCCGATATCCTCGTTTCACCCGGTTCCCGAGTAACCACCGGAGGGTACGGGGACTGGATCTCTGCTTAGGTATCTTTTTATATCGCTGTTTTCTAACGACAGACGTGGAACTAGTAATTTCGGAGAAGAACAACGCTGCAGAACGTATTTCCGAGATCCTGAGCCGCGGGGATTTCGACAAAGGCAGAGTAAACGGGGTGCCCGTGTACGAATGGTACGACGGTGAGAAAAAGGTCTGTATAGGTCTCGCGGGACACGTCGTAGAGGTGGATTTCACCGAAGAGTACGACGACTGGAACGCCGTTGCACCCAGCGACTTAATCGACGCAGAACTGGTTAAGAGACCGAGCAAGAAGGATATCGTGGGTGCCGTCGAGTCGCTGGCCCGGGACGCCGACCGCGCCATCATAGCCACCGACTACGACAGCGAGGGCGAACTGATCGGTAAGGAGGCATACGAGATAATCAAGGACACTAGCGAGATACCGGTCGCGCGGGTCCGGTTCTCGTCCCTGACGCCCGGTGAGGTTCGTGGGGCGTTCGAGGAGCCCGATACACTCGACTTCGACCTGGCCGCCGCGGGTGAAGCACGGCAGATAATAGACCTGATATGGGGTGCGGCGTTGACGCGGTACCTCAGCCTGACTTCACGGCGCCTCGGGAACAGCTATCTCTCTGTCGGTAGGGTGCAGTCACCGACACTTAAGATACTCGTCGACAGGGAGCAGGAGATAGAGGAGTTCGACCCCGACCCCTACTGGGAGATATACGCCGATCTCCTCAAGGAGAAGAGCGAGTTCGAGAGTCAGTACTTCTACAAGGACGGCAGGAAGGAGAAGGAACGTATATGGGAGGAGGATGTAGCGGACGAGGTATTCGAGAAGATAGAGTCCGCGTCCACTGGAGAGGTTCAGAAGGTCAACACCCGTACACGGAACGACTATCCCCCGACGCCTTTCGATACGACGCAGTTCATCCGTGCCGCGGGCGCGATAGGTTTCTCGGCGTCAAGGGCAATGAGTGTGGCGGAGGACCTCTACACAGAGGGATTTATCTCGTACCCCCGGACCGACAACACCGTCTATCCCGACGACATCGAGGCACCTGAAGTGCTGAAGATGTTCACTAACCACGACGAGTTCGGAGAGGATGCCGAAAGCCTGATGGGTGGCGACCTTACTCCAACGAAGGGCGATACCGAATCGACCGACCATCCACCAATCTATCCAACCTCGCTCGCGAACCGTAACGAGATGAGCGACGACAAATGGAGGGTTTACGAACTCGTCGTCCGAAGGTTCTTCTCGACCTTCGCGGACAAAGCCGAATGGCTACATATCAAGGCTGTCACCGACATAGCAGGCGAGTCTTTCAAGGCGAACGGCAAACGGTTGATCGAGGAGGGATACCACCGCGTCTACCCGTACTTCAGCACCAACGAAAACATCCTTCCCCAGCTAGAAGAGGGGGACGTCCTCGATATAGAGGATGAAAGGCTGGAGGAGAAGGAAACTCAGCCCCCCAACAGGATCGGTCAGTCACGTCTCGTCGAGAAGATGGAGGATCTGGGTATCGGCACCAAAAGTACGCGGCACAACACTATCCAGAAGCTGTACGACCGCGGATACATAATGAACAATCCGCCACAGCCGACCGGTTTGGCCCGTGCCGTGATACGGGCTATGGAGGAGTACGCCGACATAGTCACCGACCCCGAGATGACCGAGCAGTTAGAGACCGACATGCAGCGTATCGCGGAGGGCGAGGTGACGGAGGACGACGTGATGGACGAGTCCCGAGAGATGCTGGAACGGGTGTTCGAGATTCTGGAGGACCAGGAGGAGGAGATAGGGGAGTCGCTACGGGAGGGTCTGATGGCGGACCGGACGCTCGGAGAATGTCCAGAATGTGGCGGGGACCTCGTCATCCGTTCGGCTCGGAGCGGCAGCAAGTTCGTGGGATGTAGCGAGTATCCCGACTGCGAAAACACCTATCCTCTACCCGACCAGGGTAAACTGGTTCTGCAGAAGGACGAGTGCGAGGACCACGGCCTGCGGCACGTCAAGGTACTCGCCGGAAAAAGCACGTTCGTACACGGCTGTCCTATCTGTAAAGCCGAGGAGGCGGAGGAGGAGGACGAAACCGTGATCGGCGAATGTCCCGACTGCCACGAACAGGAAGGCGGAGAACTAGCGATAAAAAGGACTCCGTCCGGCGGAAGGCTGGTGGGTTGTACTCGGTACCCCGACTGTGACTACAGCCTTCCGTTGCCGAGAAGGGGCGACTTAGAAGTTACTGACGACATCTGTGATGAGCACGACCTGCCGGAACTTCTGGTACATAGCGGAAAGGAACCTTGGGAACTCGGATGTCCGATATGTAACTACCAGAACTACATGGAGGAGAAGAAGAAGGAGGAGGGTTTGAAGGCTATCTCGGGTATCGGTAAGGCGACGGCTGAGAAGCTGAAGGACGCCGACATAGAGGACGTCGACGACCTGAAGGAGGCGAACCCGGAGGATCTCGCGGAGAAGGTCGACAGGGTTTCCGCCGACAGGATCGAGGAGTGGCAGTCGGCGGCATAAAAAGGACTGAACCGGTGGCCTGATAGGGATTGAGTCCGCGGCATAAAGGACTGAGTCGGCGGCTTAATACGGACTGCATCTCTTTTTTAAATCAAATGAAGCAGTCGATAGTCGTAAGAACGGATTTGGGTATGGGGTTAGGTAAGACAGCGGCGCAGGCTTCCCACGCATCCCTAATGGCATACGAGGAAGCCACCGACGACGAAGTCGACGGTTGGAGATCTTCGGGAATGAAGAAGATCGTTCTGGGTGCGGGGTCGAAGGACGAGTTAATAGAACTGAAGAGGGAGGCGGAAAGCCGCGGACTTCCGACCGGACTGGTGCGTGATGCCGGCCACACACAGGTAGAGAGCGGAACCGTAACGGCTCTGGCGGTCGGTCCGGGACCCGAGGTCGACGTCGACGCGGTCACCGGAGATCTCGACCTGGTATGACAGACGTCTTAGATAAAGAGATCAGCCAAGACCCCCATAACTTCGTACAGCCATCCACAACATCGAACATTCAACCATGGTTTTCATACCACAACTTTCCAACCTCCAAACCATATCTTTGCAAGTTTCGGCCGTTTTTAAACGCACAGATCTTCGTGATTCTTGATAGTTAGGATATATAATGAGGTCTGGTATTCGGGATCCAATTCGACTCAGATAACCCGCGTTTAAAAATGCCCCAAGTTTCATTAAGAGCAATTTGAACCGTTTTCCCGGCTCAGGTTCGCAAAACATTTTTCTACCCACCTGCTATGAACCTCTATGGTAGAGATCAATCTTTCGGAGAGGAAAAACACCCTTTTAAGAACTATAGGTAAACGTCTACCGGACTCCACGGATATGCTGGAGAGCGACGACGAACTCATACTCCTTATCGACGTTCCAGGATGTGACAAGGACGATATAGATCTGAAGTACGTGAACGGTCTGTTGAAAGTCAGGTCGGACCGCGACAACGGATACGAGGGCTTCACCGTCGAACAGAAAGGTCGGCCCAACATGGTAAAGGAGACGGTACCAATACCGGTGGAGGTATCCGCAGATGACGCCACAGCAAGATACGTCAACGGCGTACTGAAGGTCAGGCTTCCGAAGACGGAGGATGTCTCCGTCGAGGATCAGGAGATGGAGGACCTGAAGTCGTTCAAGGAAGGGGAAGAGGACATCGAAGACGCCGGTTCCGAGATCGAGCAACGTGTCGAGGAGGTCAAGGAAGAAGCATCCGGTGGGGTAGGCGATTTAGAGGAAAAGGCGGAGCACGAGGTCGAGGAGCTGGAGAATGAGCTCGAGAGCGGCGAGACGGAGATAGAGACCGACGTCGATGATGCTGAGGAAAAACTCGAGGAAGAAGCCGAAGAGACCAGGGAAGAAGCCGAAGATGTCGAAGACGACGTAGATGAAGAGGAAGAGGTAGTCGAATCCGAGGAAGAACAGGATCTTCCAGACTCTGCCGAGGAGGTCGAGGAGACAGGTTACAGGGACCTTCAGGATATAGCGAAAAAACTCGACGTCAAGGCTAACCAGACGAAGGAGGAACTGAGGGAAGAGATCAAGGACGAACTCGATCTTTAGAGACAGGGAGATACGGTACTATTTTCCTCTCTAATTCGGGAACTGACACCACTGTTTGTTCGTCGGTGTACAGTTCGTGGATGGGTCGAGACTGTTTTTACTGGGCGGGTCGGAACTGTCTTCTCCGGACGGACCGAGACTGTCTTTCCCGGACGGATCGAGCGGTTTCGCCGATTGGAGATCCTCTCTCGACGGTCTCCGGCGTTGTATTCAGGAAAGCCGTTTCAGACATCTCGAGGTATAAATGACAGGCCCGCCCGCCGCTAGCGAACTGGGTCTAGACTGGTACGCCTCCACCGGGCAGGGAACCGGCGGCAGTTTAAAGAATCGCCCCGAGGACTTCGTGGTTCGTGAGGTCGAGGATTTCAACTACGACGACGAGGGTAGGCATGTCGTCGCGAGAATCAGTTTGAGGAACTACGAAACCCACAGGTTCGCTAGAGACCTGTCGAACCAACTAGGGATAAGCCGGAAACGCGTCAACTGGGCGGGTACGAAGGACAAACGCGCCGTCACGACCCAGGTCTTCACCGTTGACACAGACCCCGAGAAACTCGAGGAGGTCGGTATGGGTGGCGTCGATATTGATGTCCTGGGAAGGAGTCACCATCCCATCAGTCTCGGAGACCTGATGGATAACAAGTTCGAGGTTACCGTTCGAGGAGTGGAGAACCCGGCCGCCGTCGAGCCGGTGGACTCGGACCTCGAGGAGTTCGGCGGCGTCCCAAACCTGTTCGGCGGGCAGAGGTTCGGTTCCCGGCGCCCAGTGACTCACCGGGTAGGTAGACAAGTACTCGAAGAAGACTACAGGTCGGCGGTTCTCTCATACCTCGTGGATTCGTTCGAGACGGAGCCGAAGGACACACGCAGGGCGCGGATTAGGTTGAAGAACGAAATGGATTTCGGCGACGCACTCCAGTACTTTCCCGAGAGGCTGGGTTACGAGTTATCGCTTCTCAACGAACTCGTCCAGGGGTCGGGCTACAGGGAGGCGTTCGACGCCTTCCCCGACAATCTCCAGCGTCTCTTCGTCAACGCCGAACAGTCCCGTATATTCAACCTGATTCTGAGGGAACGGTACGAAAGTGGATTGAAGTTCGATAGGGCGTACCCCGGCGACGTCGTCTGCTTTTCCTCAGATGGATACCCCGACAAGTCACGGACACAGAGGGTTAAGGAGTCAAACGTCGAATCCATAAACCGCCACGTCGACGCTGGAAGGGCATACGTCACCGCTCCCCTCTTAGGTTCAGAGACAGAGTTGGGGGAAGGAGATATAGGAAAGATGGAGAGAGAAGTCATCGACGGTGTCGGACTATCGCGGGAGTATTTCACGGACGTAGGGTTCGCCGACTACGACGGCGACAGGCGGCCGATACTGATACACCCCAACCCGGAACACGGTATCGAGGAAAACGTCGCGGAGTTCCGTTTCTCGCTCCCAAAAGGGAGTTACGCCACAGTGGTTCTACGGGAGTACACGAAGAACCGTTGACGTGCGGTTACTACGACGGACCGTATCCCGGCTTTTTGGTAACAGTTCATCAAGACAGGACTGGAATTCCCTCCCCCTAAGTCTCAACAGTTAATTTTAGACAGTTAAATTTAGACGGTTAATTTTAGACACCGCAACTTACGGACAGGTAGATGTTTGCCGAATAAATACTGTTAACTCACTCAATTTTATACCGGGTTTTCGTATCTAAACCTTATATTGCTATATAGAACCCAGATCTGGAGTGGTTTAACGGCTAAAAACGGGTTCGAACGTCGGAGCAACTAGAAGTCCAGAACAAGATCTATAAATTCCGCGCCGTTCAGCCACACAGCAAGCTATTTCGTATTTGAATCTAAAATTTGAGGGTATACGTAATGTCAGGTACTCAGATTCAGGAAGCCAGGGACGGCGTGGTCACGGAGGAGATAGAGCGTGTCGCGGACTGCGAAGGCATCGATCCGGAAGCCGTGCGTGATGAGGTGGCGGAGGGCCGTCTCGTGATTCCGGCGAACCGGCGGCATAGAAGACTGGAGCCGATGTGTATAGGCGAGGTTTCGAGCGTCAAGGTGAACGCCAACCTGGGGGCGTCGAAGGACACCAGCGACGTCGAGGAGGAGGTTGAGAAGATGCATACCGCCGTCGGTTGGGGTGCCGACACCGTGATGGATCTGTCGACGGGGCGGGAGGACCTCAACGAGATACGGGCGGCGATAATCGAGGAGGCGCCGGTACCGGTAGGTACGGTGCCGATATACCAGACACTCGACGAGAGCGACAGCGTGGCGGATATGTCAGCCGAGACGGCGCTCGAGGTTATCGAACACCAGGCGCGACAGGGAGTCGACTACATGACGATACACGCCGGCACCCTCAGAAGCCACCTCCCTATGACGGATGGACGCGTCACGGGAATCGTGAGCAGGGGAGGGTCGTTGATGGCGGAGTGGATGAGAGAGAACGACGAGGAGAACTTCCTTTTCACGCATTTCGAGGAAATCTGTGAGATTTTCAGGGAGTACGACGTGACGTTTTCCCTCGGCGACGGCCTACGTCCCGGCAGCATCGCGGATTCGAG
>JBDGRN010000082.1:15394-21528 GCA_042218125.1 Halobacteria archaeon
CCGCACAGTTCGCAGAACTCGAAACCCTCGGAACCTTGACACGAAAGGCGTGGGACGAGGGATGCCAGGTTATGGTGGAAGGTCCCGGCCATATACCGCTCGACGAGATCGAGATGCAGGTCGAAAGGCAGAAAGAGGTGTGTGACGGCGCACCGTTCTATACCCTCGGACCTCTCGTGACGGACGTCGCTCCGGGTTACGACCATATGACTTCGATGATCGGTGCCGCTGTCATCGGTTGGCACGGCGCCGACATGCTATGTTACGTGACGCCGAAGGAACATCTCGGCCTTCCGACAAGGGAGGACGTCAAGAAAGGCATGATGGCGTACAACATCGCGGCACACAGCGCCGACGTTGCGCGGGGTAGGGAGAAGGCGCAGCACTGGGACGACGAACTTTCCAGGGCACGTTTCAGCTTCGACTGGGAACGTCAGCTAAACCTTGCGCTCGACCCCTTGAGGGCGAAGGAGTACCACGGAGAGGCGAACAGCGAGGAGAACTACGACCCCGAAAACGTCGAGTTCTGCAGCATGTGTGGACCGGAGTTCTGCAGCATGCGTATCACCCAGGACGCACGGGAGTCGGCAGGGGAGGACGCGATAGCCAGCGACGGAGGCGAGGAGGTTAAGCTGACGCCGGA
The DNA here is from genome assembly GCA_042218125.1 of Halobacteria archaeon. GTDB lineage: Archaea > Halobacteriota > Halobacteria > Halobacteriales > Halorutilaceae > JBDGRN01. Next base: position 16,038 of record JBDGRN010000082.1, read on the forward strand.
GGAGGTCAAGAGGCGGCAGAGCGCCCGGTATCCTTGAGGTTCTGACTCAAGTCTTTATTTTTATTATGGGTTGTTCACCCATACGTGTTAAGTAGTAGCGAAGGTTATCTTGTTACAAGACCTCGTCCGGAATGGCAGAGAAAATATTCGATGACTACAACGAATACGAAGATGGAACGTTTTACGAAGCTAAGGTATTCAGAGTCGAAGTCAGTAGCCACTACCCGGAGGGAATCAAATACAGTTTTCAGTACTGCACTCCCGAGGGAGAGAATATTTTGCGGTACGACAACTCCAGACACCACACGGATATTCCATCCCACCACAAACACGTTGGTGCCGAGGAGGAGATCGAGGACGTGGAGTTCCCCGGAGACTTTTTACAGCATTTTGACGACTTCATTGAGGAGGTTAAAAATCATGGAGGAGTTATAAGATGACTGAGTACAGCCACGGAACGGATTCTGAGATACCTGAGGGTACGGAGTTGATTCTGACTTCGATGCCTGAAGAAGAGTTCGAAAAGGATTCGAAGGAAAGGATGGAGAAAGCGGTGGAGGAAAACGAACAGGTTGATCATTACCGTAACTTCACCGACCCTAAAGACGTCCAGAAGCTTCTTTCACCATCACGTCTGGAGATACTGGGTGCACTGCTCGAAAAGGAGTTCGACAGCATCAGGGAACTCGCCGACTATGTAGACCGTGATTATAAAGACGTCCACGGTGACTTTGAACTGCTACATGGATACGGTATAGTCGAGTACAGGAGGGATGAGAGTCGGGGTAAAAAGCCTGTAGTTGGTTACAGCGACATACGTGTCGAGGTAGGAGTTAAAAAAGCCGGAACAGAAGTCTAATCAGTCATTACTAATCAGTCTTTACCTCTTAACCTCCCCTATCCCGGGTTATTCTCAGAAAAGTTCTCCACCGCTATTTATAGGGTCATCCTCCAAACTATGGATATGGTAAATATTGGTCTCGTGGTCTCCGAGTTCAACCGCGGACTCACCGAGGAGATGGAGGACGTCGCCGAAAAACGGGCGGAGGAGCAGGACGCCGAAGTCGTTGAGAAACTGCACGTCCCGGGCGCCTACGACTCCCCCCTGGCGGCGCAGAAGCTATGCAGGAAGGATGAGGTCGACGCAGTCGTGGTGTTGGGAGTGGTGATTGAGGGTGACACCGAACATGATCGCGTCGTGGTAGATACGGCTGCTTCGAAACTCACCGACGTCTCATTGAAACACGGCGTCCCCGTCGCTCTCGGGATCACGGGCCCTGGAATGTCCCGTGACGAGGCGGAGGCGAGGGTCGTATACGCGGAACGGGCAATTGACTCCGCCATAGATCTCGTCGATGAGCTTTAACCGTCGCTCGTGGATACGTAGTCAAACACGATGTCAACCGATCTGCTATGTTAACCGATCTGCTCCGCGTTGTCGTCGCGGTACCCGTCTTTACGTACGGCTCGGTATACGACCTACGTGAACGACGGGTACCCCACCAGACCTGGCTTCCACTGGTAGCGGTGGGTGTAGTCGCATTAGTCGCCGATCTATCGACTGCGGCTGGTACACCTGCCTTCACCCCTATGGTGTTGACGGCGTCGGTGAGTATCGCAGTGGGTCTGTTCTTCGGCTACGGTTTCTACTACCTGGGTACAGTCGGCGGCGCAGACAGGTACGCGTTAGCGGTACTCGGTATTAGCTTCCCCCTCTATCCTCATTTCCGGATATTCGGTACCGGGCTACCCGTAATCGAGCCGAATCTCCAGATATTCATCCTCAGTATACTCGGAAACACCGTCCTTATAGGGTTGTTCTATCCTCTGGCGCTGTTCGCACGGAACATCTTACGGGGCGACGTATCGGTAATGATGTTCGTCGCCGAGAAAGTGGACGTCTCCGAACTCCACGAGGGATACGGACGGGTAATCGCGGGACCCGAGGAGTTATCTCCAAGCCTGGGTATTTTCCAGGCTACCGGTGGGGTATGGGACAGGGAGTTCGCCAGCGACTACGTCGAATGGAGCGGCTTAAATGACGTCACGGAGATTACGTCCGAAAACCTGGATCTAAAGGGGTTCATCGAGGACACATACTGGAGATCTGACGACGTCGCGTCCGACAGAGAGGAGTTCCTGGATCTATCTTCGGCCGACGAAGTCTGGGTTTCACCCGGAATACCGTTCGTGGTCCCGGTCTTTCTCGGACTATTGACCGCCCTGACTGCGGGAGACCTCCTGTTCGGCGTCCTTAACCTGGTGTTTCCCGGCTTCTACTGAAGATACTATCTGGCTCTGTGCCAAGTCTTAACTGTAAAGCCAGGATGTTTTTGGAACGGACCTCCTACCCCAATACATGTCAGACGATCAGGAGAGCGACGACGGGATGGAAGGGGGGACACCTGAATTAGACACCGGTATCGAAATCGACTGGGGTTCAGACGGCCTGGTTCCCGCCGTCACCCAGGACGTAGACGGCGAGGTACTGATGCTGGCTTACGTCGACCGGGAAGCACTCCATAAAACCCTGGAGTCGGGGTACGCACACTACCACAGCAGGAGCAGGGACGAACTCTGGATGAAGGGCGGAAGCAGCGGTCACACCCAGGAAGTCAGGGAGGTGCGGGTGGACTGTGACGGTGATGCAGTTCTCTATGTCGTGGAACAGGAGGGCGGCGCCTGCCATGCGGGATACGAATCGTGTTTCTACCGGACCCTCAAAGGTGAAGTAGTAGGGGAGAAGGTATTCGATCCCGACGATGTATACTAGTTGTGATAGGTATGGTAGTTAGTAGTGGTTGAGATGGTAGCTAATAATGGTTGAGATGGAGTCTATCGATAGATTCGGATTAACCAGTTCCAAAATATTCGGTTAGGTATAAAATGGTTGGTAGGTGTCTGAAGAGGTCGAACTGTCCGAAGATATCGTAACTATCCGAAGATATCGTAGGTACCTGGTTGGTGCCTTAAGAAACCGCCCGGTTGTTGAATACGTCTTTTCTATTCGCCGTTTTTCTCGTCGAGTAGTTCGAGTATCTTTTCGTCCGTCACCTCTGACCCATCGGTACCCGGTAAGGCTTTACCCGACTTCCAGTAGTTCACGGCTTCGTCTGTCGATACGGAACTCGAACCGCCCGACTTCTCTAGGCCCAACGCCTTGTCGAGATTGACCGGATTGATAGTGACAGTGACCTCCTCCGTCGTAGTTCCACGCGACCCACCCCGTTTCTTGACCTTGACTTTGTGGGATCCCGAGTTTTTGAAAGTAAGACTAACCGGGTTACCCGTTCTGTCGAAACTGCCGTCGTCGTTAGTATCCCACTGGACCGTGCTCGGGTTCCCTCTTACTTTAAGCTGGAAGTTCTCGTAGGCGATTACCGACGGCGGAATCTGTCTCACGTCCTGGCTCAGCTTCTTGCCCTCTATCTCCTTGACATCGACGGTCTTGGTCACCTGGTTACTGACTCCCTGGTTACTCTCCGCCTCCAGGGTTACTTGGTAACTCCCTGGTGAGGGGAACTCGTGCGTGAGGCTTCTCCCGGATCCTACCCTTTCGCCATCTACCTCCCAGGTAACCGTCGCGATCGTTTCCTTCGAGATAGAAACCCTGCCGTCGAAACTGACGGGCTGACCCTCCTCGGGGTTTTTTGGCGAGTAGCTGAACTCCACATCTGGCTCGTGACCCTCTATCCGGACAGTCTTCGAAGTCGTGTCGGACTCTCCGTTCCTGTCGATGACCTTCAGTCTCGCGTTGTACCTACCCGGATGTTCGTAGGTATAGGTGTAGACGTTGTCACTAGAATCGATCTCCCATCTTCCGTCCCCATCTACATCGAACATGTATCTGGTTATCCGGCTTCCCCGATCCTTCGAATCCCTTGCGTTGAACGTGACCGTATGTCCGATCTTGGTGTCCGATGGGTTGACGCCGAGTTGGGCTTCGGGTTTGGTCTGTCGTACCGTCAGTCTGGCACAGTCGTCGCTCGTGATCTTCTTCCCCTTGTCTCGGCCTGTTACCTCCACGCTTGGCCTGAACCTTCCGTCGGAGTCGTACTGGAAGGTTTTCTCGCTGTTGAGGGACCAGCTGGTATAGCTGTTGTCTCCGTACTTGTCGTACCGGAAGTAATTAGCGCCCTTCGAGTTTTCGGCGTCGAGAGTCACCGAGTCGCCGGCGTCTATAGACCTCTTGCTGAGGCTGCATCTCGCCACGAGGTCGTTCTTCACGCGGACCCTCACCGATGCCCTGTCGGTATCACCCTGGGAATCCCTGACCCGGAGGGTAATCTTGTGTCTTCCGGCGTCGCGGAAGCTGAAACTTGCCGACCTCCCGTTCTTGGATCGTCCTGTCGAGGTGTCTGTCCAGGTATACTCCACTATATCGCCCTGGGAGTTGGAGTTGAACCGGACGTCGTCGTTGACTTCCGGGTTATGTGGCCCGTAGTCGATTCCGGCGTTCAGGTCCGGAACATCTTTCTTTACCTCTAGGCTACCGCAGTTCGCTTCGGTTTGTGAGTCGTTTTGACCTTTTGCCTGGATCTTGGGTGTGAAAGTACCCGTCTTCTCCCAGGTCATGGTTTTGACCTTCGAACGGGTCCATCCGCTCCAGTCTCCGTAGCCCCTGTTGTACCTTATCTCGACATCTCCCGACACCTGTGCGGTTATCACAGCTTTGTCCCCCTTGGTGAAGTCACCGCTACCGGGCCGCGGATCTACCTTACAGTCGGCGTTCTGAGCCGCCGAGGAGACACCCCCGGATAAAGTCAGTATCAAGGCCGCCGCGACAAAAGCCGCTGCAACCATAATCCCGACTCTAAGTTTCCGTGTCCGGTACCCGGATTCACCATAGGTTTCTATACCGTAGGTTTTTCCGTAGTTCATTTTTCACCACCCCTCTTGAAGTACGCAACCGCACCCACCGAAACAAACGCCAAAATTGCCAACACCACCGTAAACCCGGGCTGTCCCGAAGCCTTCCTGACGTTGATCGCAACGGTACCGTCCTTCTGTCTGTCCGGCGTTTTGACGGAGTAGTCTATGTTTCGCGTTCCCGAGTCGGTTTCCGGCACGGATACGTTGAACCTGACTCTCTTGGTGGACCCCGAGTCGATGGACTTGTACAGCCATCCCTGTTTCCCGGAACTCCATTCCCCTCCATCTCCGTCCTTTTCGTCTATACTCCAGTTCCCCGGAACCGAAGTCAGCTTCAGAATCACGGGTATATCGCTACCACCCTCGTTCTTCAGGTCGATTCCCACCTCGGCCTCGTCGCCCGCCGTAACGTTGACGTCCGGAGCGTTCACCGAGATGCCACCGTCCTGGGCAGCAACTGCCCCCATACCCAGTAATGACGCAAGAACCAGCATCACCGTAACTGAATACCGTTTAACCTTCATGCCGCAAGTTATTTTCCCTTATTTCTAAAACTTTGGGCATTGAGGGTGTCATAGAATAGTTGTCATGGTTTTTATAGATTCATTTAACAACTTTA
>JBDGRN010000134.1:0-17350 GCA_042218125.1 Halobacteria archaeon
GCAAGCTTCGAGACGAAAAGTAAACCGCCCAACCTCATCCAGCCAAATCGCTTCGGCTGGAGTGCTTGCTTGAGGGAATTAAAAAAGCCACGGGTCACCCGACCCGTGGATGTTTACTTTCCGTAATACGTTTGATAAGGAACTCTATCTTCCGTAAGTACCTGTCGTCCTACCTCTGCCTACTGCTTTATCTTCGATAGCTTCTACAACATCTTTCTTCTTTGCACCACCATCGACGTCGAGTTCGGAACTTAGAGCATAGGCGGTAAACACGTACCTGTGAGGGTCGTGGCCCGCGGGCGGACAGGGTGGTGTGTACCCTACCTTTCTGTTCGAGTTTAACCCCTGACGAGCGCCGTCCATCACTTTCTTACTCTTTGGGAGGCCTGAGGGAACCTCTTTCCCGGTTGGAATATTCCAGATAATCCAGTGGGTAAACGTATCACCGGGAGCATCAGGATCTGTTAGAGTCAGGGCATAAAACTCTGTTTTAGAGGGGGCCTCCTCGATCTTAACCGACGGCTGTTTTCCTTCTCCGTCACAGGTGAACTTTTTCTGAACTTTACCGTCATCCACACCAGGTGTCGTGAAGGTTACTTTTCCATGAAGATCCTCGGGGACCGCAGAGCCGTTATTGCCTTCCTTCGAGTCGTTACCACCGCTGTCCATACATCCGGCGATCCCGATGGATCCCGCGACGGCTATAACGTAGTTTCGTCTTGAAACCGGCTTCACTCTAACTAAACACCTCGAATTAGACTTGTTTGTTGTTCCTGCTCTCTTTTTCCCGATACAGCTTTAGTTAATCTGTATTTCCTGGGAGGGTTCCTGTGGATTGATCTTGGGCAGATTTATCTCGAGAACGCCACTACTTAGATCGGCGTCGGATCCGTCTATATCGACGTCCGCTGGAAGTTCGAGAACCCTTTCGTAATGTTTACCGGTTCTCTCCTTTATGAAGTAGCTTCCTTCTTTTTCCTCGACTGAGCTGGTTTTGTCAGCCGTAAGGATCATTCTGTTCTGGTTACCCCTGATCCTGATGTCATCCCTTTCAAAACCCGGCAGTGACGCCACCACGAGAACTTCGTCCTCCCTGTCGATCACGTCTACAGGGATACCGCTTCCGTCGTGGTCGAAGTCGAACTCGACTTTTACGCCCATTTCCTCCACAAGCTGGTTAATTTTGTCGACGATCTGTTTCGATTTCTTGGCAACCTCCTTGTCCTTACCTTGTTTTTCTGTTACCATATCTACCCTATTTATGCGGATGCGGTATAAATTATACGCCACGCGTCTTATTTAGAAAACCCTTTTAAGGAATGCACGTTTTTGTACATCAAAGGACAGATGTGTACATAATAGAGTTGAGTTATACATGATCCAGGACTACATAGAAACCACGGTTCAGGAGGATAACCTGTCGGTAGAGGAAGCAAGGGATGCCGCGTCCGAGATCTTCGAGGACGCCACCGATACCCAGATAGGTGCTTTGCTTACGGGTCTCCGGATGAAGGGCGAGACGGATGAGGAGATCGCCGGCCTGGCGCTTGGTATGAAGGACGAAGCACGTACCATTGAACCCGATAGAGACAACCTGGTCGATACCTGCGGTACCGGTGGAGACGATTACGACACCATAAACGTCTCTACCACGAGTGCGATTGTGGCATCGTCCGCGGGTGCAGCGGTCGCTAAACACGGGAACTACAGCGTATCCAGCAGCAGCGGAAGCGCGGACGTACTGGAGGAGTTAGGTGTACGTATAGACGCGGAGCCGGAGAATGTCGGGGAAGCGATAAACGAGATAGGTATAGGGTTTCTACTCGCACCCGTATTCCATCCGGCGATGAAACGAGTAATCGGACCTAGACAGGAGATGGGGATCAGAACCGTCTTTAACGTTCTGGGTCCACTCACCAATCCCGCAGACGCCTCCGGACAGGTAGTGGGTGTCTACGATCCCGGCATAGTCGAGAAGATGGCGAATGCGTTATCAGAGATGCAGGTGGATAGGGGGCTAGTGGTGCATGGCAGCGGTCTGGACGAGATAGCGGTTCACGACGAAACGAAGGTGGCCGAAATTCAGGGTGACGATGTCGAGACCTACAGGCTGGAACCCGACGACCTTGGTCTCGAAACCTCTCCCGTCAAGGAGATCTCTGGTGGCACCCCTACGGAAAACGCCCGTGACATGGAGCGCCTCCTGGATGGGGAGGAAAGGGGAGCCAAACGTGACGTCGTACTGGCAAACACGGGTGCAGCACTCTACGTATCAGGCGTAGCTGACACCATCAAGGACGGTGTGGAGGCTGCGGCTAACGTGATAGATGAGGGCGACGCAGCCGAGAAACTGGATGAACTCAGGGATGCACAGTAACCATGGTTCGGGTTAAGATTTGTGGGATGACGCGGGAGAATGACGTCAAAGCTGCAGTAGATGCAGGTGCGGATGCCGTCGGTTTCGTGACCGAAGTACCGGTTGATACCGACCGAAGCCTCAGTAGAGGGGACGCCGGACGTCTCGTAGAGTACACGCCTCCATACGTTACCACAGTCCTGGTTATCATGCCGGATACCTTAGATGAGGCGGTAGAAATGGCGGAGGCCGCGGAACCAGATGTACTCCAGATACATAACGACTTCGATGAAATAGAGGAACTGGATCACCGCACCGATGCGAAACTTGTCGTGAAGAAGGATCCAGGAGACGTCGCCGCCCCCAAAGGAGCGGACGCCCTCATCGTCGATACTCCAGGAAAGAAAGGGGCGGGCGGAACCGGAGAAACTCACGACTGGGAAAAGTCCAGGCGTATAGTTGAGGAGTCAGGCCGACCAGTTGTTCTCGCTGGAGGTCTGACGCCGGAGAACGTATCGGATGCGGTTCATAAGATCGACCCGTACGGAGTCGATGTATCCTCTGGTGTCGAGAAATTCGAGGGCATCAAGCACCACGGAAAAGTTCGTGAGTTCGTCGAGAACGCGGGCAGAGCTAACATTAACAAGAAAACCAATACCGTTTCAGAGGAGGGTGGATTGGCTGCTGATAACGGTTCCGGCGATACAGGGCTGGATGCGAATAACGGTTCTGGTGAAGCCGGGCTGGATGGCGGAAACGGTTCCAGTGAAGCCAGATACGGGAGGGATACCTGAACGATGTCGAGGGATGACTACTTCGACGTAAACCGTGACGAGTTCTCGGAGTTAGTAGGTGAAGATCGTATCGTGAGACTCGAGAGGGAACTCAACCTCGATGTTTCGCCACTGGAGGTATACTCGGCACTCGGCAGCGGCTACTCCTTCCTCCTCGAAAGCGCGGAGATCGATGTCTCCGCCTTCAGACAGGTCGAGGACGGCAACGGAGCTTTCACGGGGGCGAGGTACAGTTACGTCGGATTCGACCCGGAGGGTGTTTTACGGTTGGAAGACAGGGAGGTGGAGTACCAGGACCTATCTACCGGTGAGGTACGGAGGAACTGGGGTGACGTAGTCGTGGACGGCGAGGTTCAGGAAGGTTACGACAGTCTCGACGCCGTCCGTGCAACCTTCCCCGACAGGGAGGTCGTAAACCCCAGTGAGGAGGACAGCTACCTTGGGGGTTACGTCGGATTTCTAGCCTACGACGTCGTGAACGACGTCTGGCTCAACCGGGAGTCTCCAGGAGAGAGGAAGGACGCGGTTTTCGTTCTCTCCAACAGCACCGTGGTTTTCGACCACTCTTCCGGCTCGGTAAAGGCAGTCCTGACTCCGACGGTTTCCGGCGACTCCAGGAACCGTTACGACGAACTTGTGAAGAGAGTCAGGGAGGTGGAAAACACCGTCGAGGACTACTCGCTCGAAGATAGTATCGACGAGGAGTTCGAACTCATCGATGCGAGGTCCGGAGATAGGGCCGAGTACATGCATGCTGTGGAGGAGACCCGGGAACATATAATCGACGGCGACATCTACCAGGCAGTTATTTCGAGAGAACGGAGGGTGGAGTGCCGTGGAGACCCCAGGGAGTTTTACAGCAAGCTCCGCGACGTCAACCCGAGTCCCTACATGTTCCTCCTGGACTTCGACGGATTCTCCGTAGTGGGTAGCAGCCCCGAAACACTTCTTGGTGTACATGGCGGAGAAGTGACAACGAATCCCATCGCGGGAACCTGTCCCCGTGGAGAGACGGCGGTCGAGGACCGGCGTCTGGCGGGCGAGATGCTTTCCGACGAGAAGGAGCTCTCGGAACACGTCATGCTCGTCGATCTAGGAAGGAATGACGTACGTCGGGTCGCGGATTCGGGCACAGTGACTGTCGATGACTTCATGAGTGTGGTTCAGTACAGCCACGTCCAGCATATCGAGTCTACGGTTTCGGGTGACCTCCGTGGCGGTAAAGACGCGTTCGACGCCACACGATCGATCTTTCCGGCTGGAACGTTGAGTGGAGCACCGAAACTCCGGGCTATGAAAATAATAGACGACCTCGAACCCTCACCCAGAGGTGTCTACGGCGGGGGGGTCGGATACTACTCCTACGGCGAGAACGGAATAGACTGCGACCTCGCTATCGCCATCAGGACGGCGACTTTCGAGGAGCTGGGGGATACCAGAGAACTCTCTGTACGTGCGGGTGCCGGTGTCGTTGCGGACTCGGTTCCGGAGAGCGAGTTCGAAGAGACGGAGAAAAAGATGGATGCCCTGATACAGACGCTCGAACAACTTACGGAAGAACAGGAGGAAGCTTCCGGTACCAGTGATGGTTCGGTTACTGAAGCACAAGGTAGTTCGGAAGGAGGTGAGGACTGATGGAGGTTCTGTTGATCGACAACTACGACAGCTTTACCTGGAACCTCGTCGACTACGTTAGCGTCACAGGCTGTAGCTATACGGTGGAAACCAACGACCTTAGGCTGGAAACCGTGAAGGAGACGGATCCGGACGGGATTATTATCTCTCCCGGACCCGGACATCCCGCGAAAACCGGTGATGTGGGTAACGTACCCGAGATTCTTGAGTCCTGTCAGGATACACCGGTGCTCGGTGTATGTCTCGGACACCAGATGATAGCTGAACAGTTCGGAGGGGAGGTTGAGCGTGCGGATATGCCGGTTCACGGAAAGGCTTCCCACGTTGAACACGACGGCGACCGGATATACGAGGGGATACCCCAGGGATTCCCTGCGGGTAGGTACCACTCCCTTGTGGTGAGGGATGTTCCAGAAGAACTCGAGGTTGTTTCGACGGGGGACGATGTCGTAATGGGTCTACGTCACAGAGAACTACCGATGGAAGGCGTCCAGTTCCATCCGGAGAGTGTACTGACGTCCCATGGACACAAGATGATAGAGAACTTCCTGGATTACGCAGGGAACTACTAAGTACGCAGACTGCTACTTGGTTCGCCTGGAACTACCGGGTAGGTTGGCGGTTACTGGGTAGTTAGGGTATTACTGACTAGTTGGCGGTAAATGGTTGGGTTGGCGATTACTGGTTAGGTAAGTTGTTACTGATTATTTGACGGTTAATCTGAAGGTTGGCGGTTACTTAGAGTGCCAGGAGTGACTTATGGCTTTTTCGAAAAATAGTTTTTTCCGAAACCTTCATTTTGACTCAGTTTAGATTTATACCGAAATATGATGAAGGAATGTGACTGGTGTGGAGCTCCGGATCCCGAGGAGCTTAACTCGCTCGGTAACCACGCCTTATGCCCCGGCTGCTACGGATACATAGGTGAACTAAGCTACGACGGAGGCATACCCGAACACGTCGTGGTATGTCCGGACTGCAACTACCGGTACGCGAGTGGATGTTGCGATTACGCGGACGAAGTCAGGAGCAGACACGGATGTGGCGACGTCAGAGTGGTGAAGATATAGAATAACGGTCTGTCTATATCTGCTTGAACTTGGTACCTACCTGTATTCGGTGTATATCTACCTGTATTCGGTTTTACTTACCTGTACTCCGTTTATACCCAGATGAACTTTATCCCAGCACGCTCCGCTGCTTCCTCGTCACTCTGGGAGTCACCGATAAAGACGGCGTTTTCCGGGGAGACGTCGAGTTCACTCAAAACACGTAGAAGCGGACCCGGATCCGGTTTCATACCTTCGACTGAGTCCCTCCCCACCACCGAACCAAAGTATTTCTCGATACCATGAATCTCAAGAGCTTTACGGCAGGCTTTCTCGGCATTCAGGCTGCAGACCCCGAGCTTCGAACCGTCCATATCGGGCACATCCTGTGCCGCCTGAAGTAGACGTGAATCTATAGCCCCCTGGACCTCGTGTCTCTCTATAACTCCGTTAACAACCCCGTAACAGCCGTTCTGCCTCGCCTTGTCGAGCATACCCCATGTGCTGTCGACTAGCTCTATGCCAGCCTCACTAAGTATCTCGGCGACGTCCATCCTCACCTCTCCCCAGTCGACTTCTAGCTCGACCAGCGTGCCGTCGAGATCGTAGATAACCGCTTCCTTACCTTCCACGTGAAATCATACGTTTTGACGGTATTTTTGTCTCCCGGAAATGGCCGTAAGTTTTGTATTGATGTTGTACGTGGTTTATAAGAAGATGCCTCTTGCAAGTGAGATAGCGAGACCGAAAGATGAAGTTGTAACCATACAGCCCGACGAAAACGTGAGGAATGCGGCGAGAAAGATGGAGGAGAAGGAGGTTGGATGTATAGTGGTGGTGGAAGACAACCATCCGACCGGTGTTCTTACGGACCGCGACATAGTACTCCACGTAACCTGTAAAGCCAACAACCCCCGGGAGGTATACGTCGAAGACGTTATGTCAGACGACCCGGTCACGGCACCCGTCGACGCCGATCTATCTGAGGTAATCGAACATTTAGGAGACACCGGAGTCAGAAGGCTTCCCCTCGTCGACGATGACGGCATCGCGGGAATACTCACCCTCGACGACGTCGTGATGATGCTTTCGGTAGAACAGCTGAGTATAGCGAAGGACCTAGACAGTATTTCATCTGTAATAAAGTCTGAGTCGCCTCCGTACTAGCTGTTGGATAACTCGGACTACTTATACATCGGTTGAACAAAACAGGATCCAACTTAAAACCCCTTTCTACGTACATTCCTCCGGGAAATTCACACAGCTATTATAGAGAGAGTCAACTAAACATATACATGACCGAACACAGGAAAATACAGAGCGACGAAATAACGGAGGGTGTAGAGGCGATGCCCCACCGTGCTATGTTCCACGCCATGGGTTACAGCGACGAAGACCTGGAACAACCCATGATAGGGGTACCGAACCCCGCCGCCGACGTCACGCCTTGCAACGTCCATCTAGACGAACTTTCTGCCGCAACGAAGGAAGGTATCGATGAAAATGATGGAACACCGATAGAGTTCGGTACAATCACCATCAGCGACGGAATATCGATGGGTACTGAGGGGATGAAGGCGTCCCTCATCTCACGTGAAGTTATTGCAGACAGCGTCGAACTCGTGGCTTTCGGCGAAAGGCTCGACGGACTTGTTACGCTCGCGGGATGTGACAAGAACCTTCCCGGTATGTTGATGGCTGCCGCCAGACTCGACCTGCCGTCGGTCTTCCTCTACGGAGGAACGATCCTGCCGGGCAAGTACGAGGGCGAGGACGTTACTATACAGGATGCGTTCGAGTACGTCGGCAAGTTCAGCGACGGCGAGATAACCGAGGAGGAGTTTCACCAGCTCCAGCACGAGGCATGTCCCGGTGCTGGGTCGTGCGCCGGTATGTACACCGCAAACACGATGGCGTCGATCGCCGAGGCACTTGGAATGGCGCCGCTCGGCTCGGCGACACCCCCCGCCGAGAGCGAACTCCGCGAGCAGGTATCGGAGGAGGCTGGCGAACTCGTTTTAGACGCGCTCGATAACGACATACGTCCAAGCGACGTAATGACGAAGAAGGCTTTCGAGAACGCCATCGCACTCCAGGCAGCGATAGGTGGTAGCACAAACGCCGTACTCCATCTCCTGGCTATCGCGAACGAGGTTGGTGTGGAGCTCGAAATAATGGAGTTCGACGAGATATCGCGGAGGACGCCACATATCTGCAACCTCAGACCGGGCGGCAACTACGTCATGGTAGATCTCCACGAAAACGGCGGCGTCCCGGTCGTACTCAAGGAACTCCTGGATGCGGGGCTTATACACGGCGACGCCCTCACAGTTACGGGAGACACGATGGTGGAGGCGCTCGAAAAACTCGATCTGCCGGAACCCGACGAGGAAGTCGTGGCATCCATCGAGGACCCGATACACCCCCAGGGAACCACCGTGATCCTGAAGGGCAACATTGCACCGGGTGGAGCCGTCCTCAAGGTTACGGGAGACCAGGACTTCCATCTCGAAGGTACCGCACGTGTCTTCGACAGCGAGGAACCCGCGATGCAGGCGGTCGAGGACGGAGATATCGAGAGTGGAGACGTAATAGTCATCAGGTACGAGGGACCACGAGGCGGTCCCGGCATGAGGGAGATGTTAGGGGTAACTGCCGCTGTCGTCGGCCAGGGCCACGAGGACGATGTTGGACTCCTAACCGACGGACGTTTCTCGGGAGCGACACGTGGACCCATGATTGGACATATAGCCCCCGAGGCAGCGGTCGGTGGACCACTCGCCGCGGTACGGGACGGCGACTCGATAACTATCGATATACCTAACCGTAGACTCGAGGCTGATCTCTCGGACGACGAAATAGAGAAGAGGCTTGAGGACTGGGAACCTCCGGAAAAACAGTATAGATCCGGTGTCTTAGCCAAGTACGGCGAGACGTTTGGTTCTGCGGAGTATGGCGCAATCACCAATCCTGAACTCTAGAAACCGGGAAAATAGGCAAGAACACCGTCATATCTACTGGATCTTGGTTTAACTTCGTTTAAATATCTGGATCTTGTTTAACCTCGTTTTTCAATCCTGGATCTTGGTTTAAACTTCTGGAACCTCGAATTAACTGGGTGTCGAGACCTCGTTTTAACTCGCAATCAGAAGTTCTGGAGAACCAGGCCGGATATATGGTCTCCGAACGGTAGGGAACACGTCAATCCTGGGGATACTGCGTTAAGTACGTGTATCGAGTTTTCCCGTTCCTCGAAAACCGGATCCTTCACTAACTCGCCCTCGTCGCTAACTAACTGGGCGCGGTTTCCGGCGTAACTCTTGGTGAGGTCGTCTCCCGTAACCTTTGGAAGGAGTTTTCGGGCGTACTCGACGAACTTCTTTTTCCTGTAGCTCTTGTTGAGTTCGTTCCATGCGACACGTTTCATCTTGCTCGACTCCATCAGCTTCCTGAAACCCTCGTACTCCAGGGTCTCGAGAAGCTCCTTTGGCGACACCGAGGTTTTCGAGTATGCCTCCCGTCCGAATGCGAGAACGGCGTTAGGTCCCGCGATCACCTTGCCGTCCGTCCTCCGGGTGTAATGAATACCAAGGAACGGCAGATCCGGGTCGGGTGTGGGGTATATCATGGATTTCACCATATCCGTCTTTTGAGGAACGAGTTCGTAGTACCGACCACGGAACGGAACTATCTGGTATCGGTGTTGCACACCCATCATCTCAGCCACCTTGTCCGCATAAAGTCCGGCGGCGTTGACGACGTAGTCCGTTTCGATGTTTCCGGAACTCGTCTCCATCACGTAGTTACGTCTCTTCCCTCTCTTGACGGTTTGGAGCTCGTGTCCAAGATAGAAACGCGCGCCGTCGCTTTCGGCGTCGTTAGCTAGATGCAGCGTGTATTTCTGTGAATCAACCGATGCAGCTTCGGGACAGTACATCCCCGCGATGCCGTCGGTGTGGGGTTCGTGCTCCAGGAGGTCGCCGCGTTCCTCAAGGAACTCCGTTTTCACTCCGTTTTCGTCAGCGTATCCCTGAAGAGTGCGGAGGTGCTGTCTCTCCTTCTCATCCTTCGCGACCACTACGACACCACAGTCCAGAAGAGGAATGTCTTTTTTCTCCGCGTACTCCTTGAAACGGTTCGTGCCCTCTGTGGCGAACTCTGCCTTAGTCGATCCCGGGGGATAGTTGAATCCCGGATGGAGGACTCCAGAGTTTCGGCCCGACTGGTGCTGAGCGTACAGGTACTCCTTCTCAAGAACAGCGACATCGAGGTTGGACTTTTCGACCAGGTGTTTCGCGACGGAACATCCGACGCAACCCGCTCCCACTACAGTGACGTCGTAGCTCGACATACCGAACTCTTTGATTTCAGGGATTAATTATAGTTCTCAATCGATTCAGGATATCTCTGATATTCAGTATATATCCGGTGATCTCCATATAGAGATCAACTTTGTCATACGGAGGTTTTTTGTCCGGCTTTGCCTAACTGTCTCTAAGATGAGTTCTACGACGAACCGGGACGTTCTCGAGGGTTTCGACCGCGACTTCAAAGGACGTGCCCGGAGATGCGCCCGTTATCTCCACGAACTGGATGAAGAAGTTCTCCTGATATCACATATAGACGCAGACGGACTAACAAGCGCCGCAGTCGCAAGCCAGGCTCTGGAACGCGCCGGGATACCACACCAAACCCGTTTCTCGAAACAGCTTGACGTCAACGACCTCGATGATATCGAGGTATCGGGTTATGGTACCGTGGTTTTCACGGACTTCGGCAGCGGTCTGTTAGACGAGGTACTCGAACGTGATTTCCATCCGGTAGTGGCGGACCATCACCAACCCGCCTGTGACTCGGAACACCACCTGAACCCTATTACTTTCGAAGTCGACGGTTCGAACGAGATATCGGGGGCTGGTACCGCCTATCTCCTCGCGCGTTTTCTCGGCGAACTCTCGGGAGTAGACAACCGGGACTTGGCATCGCTCGCCGTAGTGGGTGCCGTGGGAGACATGCAGGACGGTGTGGACGGCGAGTTCGAGGGGCATAACTCGGCGATAGTAGCTGAGGGCGAAGAAAAAGGTGTGCTGGAGAAGAAAAAAGACCTCATGTTGTACGGACGCCAGACACGTCCTCTCCCGAAGCTTTTCGAGTACTCCACGGACGTATACGTCCCCGGAATCAGTGATAATCCTGGGGGTGCCAGGGATTTTCTACGTGAGGCAGGAATCGACCTCAAGTCCGGGTCTGACTGGAGATGCTGGACTGATCTGGGGGACGGCGAGAAATCCTCGGTCATGAATCTCTTCTTCGAGAAATGTATGGAACGCGGGGTATCACCGACAAAGATCAATGGACTCGTAGGATACACCTACGTCCTTTCCGGAGAAACCATGGGTTCCGAACTCCGTGACGCCAGCGAGTTTTCTACCCTCCTTAACTCTACGGCGAGGTACGATCGTGCCGACGTCGGTTTCAAGGTCTGTAAGGGGGACAGGGACGATGCACTGGTAGAGGCGAGAGAACTTCTGATGAACCACCGCAGGAATATACGGGAGGGAATCGACTACGTCGAGTCAACGGGTGTAACGAAACTTGAGGAAATCCAGTACTTCGACGCCGGTTCTGAGATCCAGGACACGATAGTCGGGATAATCGCCGGCATGAGTTACTCCGCGAGCGGTGTCTCGAAGTCCAAGCCAATAATAGCCTTCGCCGACACCGACGACGACAAACTAGATATCGAGGGAGGCGAGAAGAAGGTCAGCGGGCGAGCCACCAAGAGGCTAGTCGAACGTGGCGTCGACCTGGCGGAACTGATGGAGAACTGCGCCGAAAAAGTTAGTGGCGTCGGCGGCGGACACGACATAGCAGCGGGAGCTACAGTACCCGAGGCACGGATCGACGAGTTCCTTGAGTACGCAGATGCTATGGTTGCAGAACAGAAATAGGGTCAGCTAGACAGTTCAGAACTGATTCATTATCACGGGTATCTTGTAACGGATACCACGTTGGATTAATTAACCGTTGTTTTATTCAGCGAAGGTTACTACGTATCTATCCGGTTTATTCCCTCTCGGGTTGGTTTCCTCCGTCGTTGGCTAGACCGATATGTCTGTCTTCCCTCTGGCTCTTGATAGTTCCGTGGCAAAGCACCCTGGTTATTCCGAGCGATATCAGGTAGAACCCGGAAAGGGGAGCTGCGACTACGAGCATCGTGAAGGGATCCGGGGACGTAGTTACAGCACCGATCACGAAAGTGAGTATTGTGAAATGGCGCCACTTGTCCTTCAGCATCTCGTAGGTAACGACGCGGGATGACACCAGGAAGTACATGGCTGCCGGCATCTCGGCCATTACACCCGTGATCACTGTAATGAGAAACACGAAGTTGACGAGACGGCTAATTGAGAAGGACGCCACCATCTGGCTCTCGACGATGGAGTTCGAGAGTATGCTGATAAGGACGGGCGTCATTCCGAAGAGGCTGTACGCCGCTCCCGCCAGGAACAGCCCTACTATCACGACTGCACGGGATAGGTAGTAGAACTTGCCAGCGTCACCCGAAATAACTCCCTCCTCAACAAGTGCCTCACGGCTGTAGTAGAGAGCGAGAGGGGTGATGGCAACCAGTCCGGCGATTGTGCTGTACTTAACCACCATAAACACCACCTCAAATATCCGTAGCTGAACGGTGGAAACCTGGCGCGCCAGCCTCTCCGGCATGTAGATCAACATCTGGTTTTTAACGATCCTGACGCCGTGGTAGACCAGCCACCAGAAAGCTACCCCTGTCACTACCAGAAAGATAGCCCCAAGCTTGTAGATATGGCTACGGAGACTCCTCCCGACAGCAGTTGCGACATCCATCAAACCTCGGTCCTGAAGAGCCTCGGGTTCAGCCGCCTTATGACCCTCCGAAACCTTCTGGTCGACGTCCCCGACGGGTTCCTGGCTTTCCGCACCTTTCTGTTCCTCAGCCTTTTTCTCCTGTTCCTGATCTTTGGGTTTTACGAGTTCGGCTTCCCTACGAGCCTGGCGTTTTTTCTCTATCTTTATCTCTTCTCGTGCAATTAACCGGAGCACACCAAGTCCGAGGAAGTATATCGTAATCAAAGGTCCTAGAACTACAACCTGTGTCATGGGGTCCGGGGAAGTTACTACGGCGGAGAGGATTGCGGCACCTATTACGAAGTAACGCCATTTCGTCCTGAAAAACCGGTAGCTCGCCATCCCGCTCTTTACGGCAAAGGTCATCAAAAGGGGGAGCTCGGCCATGAAGCCGAAGAGAGCGGTATACATCAACACGAATCCGATGAACTTCGAAATACGGAAGAACGGCTTGATACCCGCGGCTACCGCTATACCCGATACGAACTGTAGTATCA
Source organism: Halobacteria archaeon (assembly GCA_042218125.1). GTDB lineage: Archaea > Halobacteriota > Halobacteria > Halobacteriales > Halorutilaceae > JBDGRN01. The sequence goes on from JBDGRN010000134.1 coordinate 13,223, forward strand.
GGGGCACCATGACGTAGTAAGCGTACAACAGTCCGCCGAAAAACAGAACGACTGCTGAAATAAGAACGAGAACAACGTGTCGGTTCTTGAGGGCGTGGTCTGGCCATACACCTCGACGCTCCAGGGGTTCACGTCCGTAGTAAAGAAGCATGGGGAAGGTAAACAGTAAACCTACTACGAGACCGATCTTTGCCTGGAGAAGGATAACCTCGAATGGATTGATGAAACTGGTTTGGACCTCGTATCCTGCCCGGGCTGCACGGCTGAGTGTCTGGTGTTTTATTGCATCGAAGGCGTAAACACGTAGGAATATAACGGTAACCAGGAGGCCGATGATAAATACCGAGAGAATTTTTACAAGATGCTGTCTCGCGGAACTGGCAACCGCGATAATCCCCCGGTATATCTCCTCCTGATCCGCCACCCCACCAGACTCTATCCCATCCTGCGCCATCTATTAAAAGTGAATTAGGTATTCACCCTTTCAAACGTTCCGACTTTTTGTTACCAACTCACATGGCAAACCACGCCGATGGGTTGGTCTGGTGACGCCTCAGACCACAGTATTACCACCTACCAACCGATAACCTAAGTCAGAACTCTTTAACAATCCTTAAACGCCGGTCCCTTTTATCTTGAGTTGTAGCTATGTCTGTCGAGACGGACGAGGAGATGCCGATCACGGAACATATCGAGGAGATGGTGAAACGTCTTATGGTGGTTATCGTTCTCGCCACCGTCGGTATGGTCATTAGTTTCATCTACTCACAGTCGATAATAGACGCGGTCTGGTACAACTTCGTCTCGATGGATCCGCATACCTATTCGCCACTAGAACAGCTCGTCACCCAGTTAAAACTCAGTTCAATAATCGGTATCGGTCTTGCTCTACCTGTCCTTGTATATGAGATGTTCAAGTTCATGGAGCCGGGACTCTACCCACACGAGGAACGGTACTACATCTCGGTAGTTCCTGTATCCGTATTTCTGGAGCTTGTAGGTATCGCTTTTTCGTACTTTATCGCACTTCCGGTGCTTTTCAGCTACTTCATGTACTACAGCGAAGGTGTCGCCCAACCGGGTCTCGGTCTCCGGGAGACCTTCAACCTTATACTTATGTTTTCGATAGGCATGGGTATAGTTTTCCAGATACCACTTGTCATGTTTTTAGGTGTCAAGATGAACGTGGCGAGCAAGGAGTGGTTCCAGCGAAAAAGGGTCATGGTCTGGGGTGCCTGCATTACTGTAGCGGCGGTGATCTCCGGTTCATTCGATCCGACGGGGGTCGCGGGGTTCGTGGTCGGTGGTACCATGATTGGTCTCTACGAATTTACGATACTTTTGATGAGGTTCACCGAACGTGTGAAAGGAGGAGACGACGACCAACATTATTACGACGGCTATGGTGGTGATGGTGATGGCGGCTATGGTGGTGGTGACAGCTTTGATGGTGGTGACGGTGTTGGCGGCGATCACGCCGAAGATCAGAACCATGTTAATGATGACGGAGAAGAGGAGGTTGAGGAAGCCGAGTTCGACGGAGAAACCTCTCAAGAATCAGCGGGACGGGGAGGTAAAATGGAGTCGGTCAAAGGTGTAGGTGATGAGGTCGGTGAGGAGTCAAACTCCGATGAACTGGATTCGGATACTGAGGGCCGTGATTCCGGTGGAAATGTATCGGAGTCAGATGCTGAGCAAGGGTCGGATACTGAGCGAGGGCCAGATGCTGAGCAAGGGTCGGATACTGAGCAACGGGGAACGGATGATGACCAACCGAAGAAAGGTGATGGGGAGGTAGTCGGTAACGACGGAACGGAAGGTATGGACAATACAGGGGAGGAGAATGAGGGTAGCGGAACCGACGACGGTAAAAACCTAGATCTCTCGGAGTCCGGAACGGATACAGATCAAGGGAAACCAGTTTCCAGGACTGAAGCCGTCGAACCGTCCGAGGACGACGTTGAAAACACGGACGGACCGGAGAGTGGGGGTAAACCGGACGGAACTGATGGCGACCTCAAAGGATCGGATGAAAAAGGAGAACCAATCGAAAGTAGTGATATCTACGACGGCGACTCCGGAAGTAGGGAGGTAGTTGAAGATACTGATCCGGTTGACGGCGGTGATGAGGACGGACATGGTTCTACCGGGGAGATAAAGGACTCTGTCCAGAATGAGGAAGGGGACCAAGATTATGGTGGTTCGGACGTTTCTGACGTAGACAGTTCGTAGAAAAACGATCTAAAGAAAGTCAGCGAGAGTTCCACGGGTTGTCGAAAATCGAAGATTTTCGGCTTTCGCAAATCACTTCGGGATTTGCCAAACACCTGACCCGTGGATGTTTACTCCAATGATGAGGCCATCGAACTTCGGAATCGGTCCGAAAAAACCGCTTTTTCCGTCAGACATTCCGGAAATACGGTAAAGAATCAAGTATGTTGGATTCTTGTGTCAGCATATGACGGAAATCCTCTCCATCGAGATGGCGGTCATCTCTATATTTATCGTGGGTGCCGGTGTCGGCATCGTCGTTTCGAAGTATGGTGACTTTCCCTACACCATAGCTCTTCTGTTGACGGGGCTCGCCGTCTCGATATCAAGTGTCGAGTTCGATCTAAAACTATCTCCTGCAATTATCTTCTTCGTTTTCCTACCACCCTTGCTGTTCGAGGGTGCAGCCAACATGGATATGGGTAGGTTAAAACGGGACTTCAAACCGGTAATCGCGATGGCGGTGGTGGGGTTGATCCTGTCCGTTGTTGCACTGGGTGCTGCCGGTACGGCGGTTTTTGGTTTCCCGGCCCTGATCTCCCTCCTTTTTGCAGCGATTATACTCCCCACCGATCCGGTTTCTGTTCTGGCTCTGTTCGAAGAGATGGGGGTGCCTAAACGACTTTCCGTACTGGTCGAAGGTGAAAGCCTGTTTAACGACGGTGTAGCCATCGTTCTTTTCTCCACCTTCCTGAGTCAGATACAGACGGGTGGCACAACCAACCTTCTATCCTTCGATTCCGTGGGCTTGTTCATCTTCCAGATAGCGAAGAACGGACTGGGGGGAGCATTCGTTGGACTTCTTACAGGTTACTTCATCTACACGGTGATGACTCATTTCGACGAACCTCTCGTCGAAGTCGTGCTAACTATAGTTCTTGCCTTCGGCAGTTTTATTTTGGCGCAGTCTTACCTCGACGTTAGCGGTATAATTGCCACCGTTGTGGCGGGGCTGTTTATCGGTAACCGTGGTGCCGAGAGGGCGATGAGTCCTCAGTCCAAGGTTTCCATTTTCACGACCTGGAAAACGATGGCTTTCCTGGTGAACACCTCTATCTTTCTCCTTCTGGGGGCGAGTACACCTATATCTACGCTGGTTGATCACGGCTACCTAATTCTTGCGGGCGCAGTTCTTGTGCTTCTGGCTCGTGCTTTCGCTGTGTATCCAGTCATCTGGTTTACGAACAGGAAGTCCGAGAACCCTATACCTATGAACTACCAGCACGTGCTGGTGTGGAGCGGTATGCACGCCAGCGTTCCTATTGCACTCGCGTTGAGTCTACCGTTCGGAATGCCGTTCAGGGAGCAGGTCAAGGCAATGGTGTTCGGGGTTGCGGCGTTCAGCCTCGTGGTACAGGGTCTAACGATGGATAGGGTGCTCGACAGACTCGATATCGTAACCCGTTCAGATATCGAAAAGTTATACGAAATGCTGAAGGGTAGGCGACGTGCGGTCGACGAGGCTCTCGACTCCGCCGAAGACCTACACCGCAAGGGCGAACTCCCATACATCGTCTACGACGAGTTCCTAAGTAAGTACGAGAAAGAGAAAAGACATTTAGATAAGGCACTCTCCAAACTGCTCGAGAAACACCCGGATATCCGGTCGGAGCAGTTCCTGAATAAGGAGAAACAGGTTCTACTCAAGGAGAAGGGCGCCATACTGGACGCGGCAAGAGACGGTACCATCGGGGAGGACGTAGCCGACGATCTGCTGGAGGAGATCGATATAAAGCTGGACAACGTAAGTGCCGGAAGAAGCACGATAGGAGAGGACGGTTTCGACGAGTTCTGGCGGAAGAGACTGGAGGAGTACGACCTGGATTTTGAGGATGGTGTGTGACGGCCTGGATTTTG
>JBDGRN010000134.1:17450-21452 GCA_042218125.1 Halobacteria archaeon
GACTGGAGGAGTACGACCTGGATTTTGAGGATGGTGTGTGACGGCCTGGATTTTGGATGATGTCTTAGGTTCTATATTCTGGTGACAGGAGTTTCTCTAAACTGATCCGTAAACAGGATGTGTTCCTAAGTTTTATCTCCTTTAACTAATGAGCAAGATAGTTATAGTTGACAACCACGGCCAGTTCACGCATCTTGAAGGTAGAGCCATGCGTGATCTGGGGGTCGAACACCAGATCGTCGACAACTCGGTTCCCGCAGAAGACGTCCTGAGAGATGACGTCGACGGCATTATACTTAGCGGAGGTCCGTCACTAGAAGATGCAGGTAGTTCTCCCGATTATCTCGAGAAAGATATACCTGTACTGGGTATCTGTCTAGGACATCAGGTGATAGCCAACCGGTTAGGTGGTGAGGTTACGTCGGGTGAGTACGGTGGATTTGCCGACGTCGACGTTGTTCTCTTAGAGGAAGACGGCTTGTTCCAAGGGCTCGGGAACTCAGTATCTACCTGGGCTTCACACGGTGACGAGGTAGCTAGTTTACCGGATGGTTTCGTCAGGACTGCCGAAAGCGAGATCTGTGGAATTGAAGGCATGAGACACGAGTCGAAGCCAATATACGGCGTACAGTGGCATCCCGAGGTCTCACATACAGAGAAAGGACTGGATCTACTGGATAACTTCGTGGAGATAGCGGAAAACTACTGAGTTAATCCGTGAAACGGTCGAAACAGTCTCTTTAACTGACTTACCTTGTTCCGTTTATGCAGGATGTAGACATTTCCACCCACTTTTTAACCTACGTGGATTACTTCAAATAAGCATGGATAGACGTAACTTCGTAAAACTTGGGGGTGCAGTTACTGGTGCAGGTTTAATCTCTGGATGTACTGGTGGTTCCGATGGAGGGGGATGGAACTCCGGTAACGGGGAAGGAAAAGGGGGTGGAGGTGGAAACAGGAGTTCGGATGATACATTCAAGAACCATCCAGCAACCAAAGAGGTATCAACCCGACCAAGTCTCGGACCAGACGACGCCTCGGCCAAGATCGTGGCGTTCGAGGATCCCTCGTGTCCGAAATGCGCGAAGTTCAACCTGGGTCCCTTCCAGAAGATTAAAAGTAAACTAATAGACCAGGGTAAACTCCAGTTCTACTACAGGACGATAACTGTGGTTTATCCCTGGGGTAAACCCGCTGCAGAGTCACTCGAAGCGACCTACAAGACCGACCACGACGCATTCTGGGGGTTGAAACATTACTACTACGAAAACCAGCTGGGAGGCGGGGCGAGCAACGAGGATGTCTACAGTCTAACCAGGGACTACCTGGAGAACGAAACCGATCTGGATGCGGACAAGATAATCAAGGAGGCAAAGAACAAGAAGTATCACGACAGAATTCAGGAAAATCTCAAAGCGTCGAAAAAAGCGGGGGTAAGAGGTACACCCTCCTTCTTCCTGTTCAAGAACGGTGATTTTCGGACCAAGGTAGTGGGTCCCCAGTCCTTCTCCGTCTTCAAGAACGCACTCGGTGAATAATGGGTGTAGGTAATCAACTGGTTGGTAGGTACTGGGGTGGATGTCAACTGGTTGGTAGGTACTGGGGTGGATGTCAACTGGTTGGTAGAAAATGGGGTGGATGATGGGTGGAAGGATTCCCATGGCAGCTAAAGACTGGCGTTTGATCTTCCGTACGTCGAGACTTGTCCTGGGTATACCCCGGTACGCAGCGGTTGCGTTGGTGACGGGGTTCCTGGGGCTAAATCTGTTCGTGATTTTCCAGAACAGCACCCTCTTCTTCGACGTTGTCGTGGGAGGTAGCCTACCTCTCGGAAACCGAATCAACGTACTCCTGGGTCTATATCCCTTCGTTGGAACCGCCTATAACGCCTTAGAGTCGGTTTTGCTGGTTACCGTAGCGACGTTGTTCGGCGTCAACTTCGGTTTACTCGCCTACCATTTCAGAGAACACGGTGTCTCGGCCAGGGAGAGTTCCGGTAGCGCCGCGGGACTTGTTCTCGGGACCTTAGGTGCGGGATGTGCAGCATGTGGCACCGCGGTGCTTGCGGGAATACTTTCCGTATTCGGTGCGGCTGGATTACTCACGCTCCTTCCACTTGATGGGCTGGAGTTTACACTGTTGGCAGTGGTCCTGTTAATTCTCTCGATCTTCTGGATCGCAAGAGGAATGAGGGGTGGAAAGATACGGGGATGCCCGATCGATCTCTAGATAAAGTAATGAATATATTGGAAGTAATAAATATATTAGAGGGATGACCAGATTGGAAAGTTGGGGGATTGAGGATTCTGTGAGCTACCGGGATACGTCGTAGGTTACGCCGTCGTCGGTATCCTCAACTTCGACCCCGATGTCGCGTAGACTCTCCCTAATCTTGTCTGCGGTATCGTAGTTTCCGTTACGTCTCTCGTTTTCACGTACGTCTAACACTAGCTCTACCAGATCGTCCACCAGCTCTACATCTCCATCTGTTGCGCTTCCGAATCTGAAACCAAGGAGTTCTGCGGAGCCCCGTAACACCTTCCAGGCGTTGTAGAGTCCGTGGTAGTCATACAGTTCGGCTTCCCCCACGTGGCTGTTTACGGCGTTCACGAGTTCGAATAGCTCGGCGAGCGCCTCCGGCGTGTTGAAGTCGTTATCCATGGCCGAGTGGAAACCGGTGTCGGCGTCCTCAACTGCATCACGGAGTTCCTCGTCAACGACCGTACTCGAACTATCCGGGGAGTCCATCGCTGTCCGACAGGCATCGACTGCCGCCTCCAGTCTACTCCATTTTTCAGACGCTTCGTCGAGAGAGCCGTCCTTCAGGGTCTGCGGCTTGGTGTACTGAGTACTCACGAGAAACATCCTGACGTCGTTTGCGGTGTAGGTACCGAGTGCATCCGAGACAGTCCAGAAGTTGTCGAGAGAGGTGGACATCTTGTCTCCCTCAACCTGGAGGGGTCCGACGTGCATCCAGTAACGTGTGAACTCCTGGCCCGTCGCTGCCTCGGACTGAGCGATCTCGTTTTCGTGGTGTGGAAACACCAGGTCCCTGCCCCCTCCATGTATATCGATCGTATCTCCTAGATGACAGGTACTCATGGCGCTACATTCTATATGCCAGCCCGGACGTCCCTCTCCCCAAGGGCTGTTCCAGGAGGGTTCTCCCTTTTTGGCTTTCTTCCAGACAGCGAAGTCACTTGGATCCTGTTTATGTTCGCTGTCTTCGCCCTGGTTTTCTAGCTCCGAGAGGTCCTGTCCGCTGAGTTTTCCGTACTCCTGAAACTCCTTTACCGAGAAGTAGACTCCGTCCTCTGCTGTATAGGCGTATCCCTTATCGACGAGTATCTCCACGAGTTCGATAACCTGTTCAACGTGGTTCGTGACGTGGGGACGGACCTCAACTCTCTTGAGGTTGAGATCCTCCATGTCCTGGTAGACCTCTTGACTGTACTTCTCCGCCACCTCCTCGGGAGAACTGCCTTCCTCTCTTCCCTTATCGATTATCTTATCGTCTATGTCCGTGACGTTTTCGACATGACGAACGTCGTAACCCAGGTGGTCCAGATAACGGTGGACGACATCGAAAGAAACCCACGTTCTGGCGTGTCCAAGGTGTGGCGAGTCGCTAACGGTTAAACCACATACGTAGAGCAGAACTTCCGGCGGATCCAGGGGCTGGAAATCCTTCTTCTCTCCCGAAAGCGTGTCTGTGACCTCCAATACTCCAGATTCCCCCACGATACGGTCTCCTCTATTACTAGAAATTCGCAGATCCAGATCTGTCATTACGTATCCTATAACCACATAACTGGATTAAAGGTTTGGAAAAACAGGTTAAAATCCGACAAAGAGATGCCGGACTGTCTAATCTTCAGCCTAAAAGATGGATTGGGAGAAGGCCGAATTTGGGAAGGTTGGTTGGTAATGTGTGGTGGCTTGAGGGTTGGATTAGGGAGGATTGGTTGGTGGATTGAGGATCAGATTAGGGAGGATTGG
>JBDGRN010000045.1:0-4472 GCA_042218125.1 Halobacteria archaeon
ATTTTGTGGTCACAAGGAAGATATATTTAATAAGAGCTCTAATTTATTCCACGAATGGATATAGATCGTCGTAAGCTCCTCAAGCTTTCCGCTTCAACTGGTTTAATTACAGGGGCAGGCTGTATCGAACGTGAACCTAAGACAAAGGTCTACGACGTTTCAACTGTGGAAATAAACAATTCGGAGTTCAAGCCCAGGAACATCAACGTGAACGAGGGAGACACAGTAACCTGGGTAAACAAGGATCCTATCAAACACGTCGTCACCAACGCAACCAAAAACTGGAGCTTCGAGAAAAAACTCAGTAAAAACCAGTCGGCCGAATACAAGTTCGAGGACAGCGGGTTATACGAAGTCTTCTGCAAGTTCCATGGGGACGACGAAACACTTGAGGGTGAAACTATGAAGATAGCCGTTGGTGACGAAAAAATAGAGAACCCCCTGCCTAACCAGGAAGCGGACTATGGACGGGGCGTATATTAAAAAAAAAGCCGTATTTTAAAAGGCAGATACTTAAAAAGACATATTTTAAAAGAACGTGGACAGTTATAGGAAAGTAACACCCCCATCCACGACTCTAAATTATACATACGGCAAAGAGACCAGTCTATCCCTTAAGAAAAACCAGTCTATCAATTGAATACAGGATTTGGCCATTAGTCGTTATATCCAACAAAACGTACATTTCCACCCCCACTCTATTGATCTAGAAATTCTTCTATTCTACTCCATACCTTCTCCACGTCGGAAACGTGCATAAAGTGGCCTGCACCGTCAATGACCTCTACGTCAACGTATCCGTCGAAACACCGTTCAGAGTTGTTAAAGAGGCGTGGAGAGACACATCCATCCTGTCCACCAGCCATCACCAGAGATGGAGTCTCTATACCACGTACCTGGAGATCTTCGTTCCCTGTTACGTGTTCGTCAAAGAAATCCCGGTAGTACATCAGACTCGCCTCCACCGTTTCACCGCTTCGAAAGGTATCCCTTACTTCCTCCACCCTGTCCCGGTAATCCCATCCGTGGCTCCACCCCCTGTAAAGCCTCTCCAAAAGCCTGTAGTCGTTCCGTCTCAAGGCGTCCTCCGCGACCCCTGGAACCTGGAAAAACATCATGTACCAGCTTCTGAGTATCTGTTCGGGATGTTCTCCCAGCGTCTCCATGAAGTCCGGGGGAACCCCCATCGTTATACAACAGTCTAGGTTGCCGGGTGCAAGTCTGGAAACCACCGTTGAGGCGACCGCACCCCAGTCGTGACCCACAAGGACAGGATCGTCCATTTCGAAAGCGTGAAACAGAGCCATAATGTCCTGTGAAAGCTTCGTAACGGAGTATGCCCCCGGCTTTATCTCGGGTTTTTCAGTTCCTCCGTACCCCCTCATGTACGGTGCAACAGCCCTGAATCCACGTTCCTCGAACCTCTCCATCAAGGGAACCATGGACCCCGGGTCGTCGGGAAAACCGTGGAGCAACAACACGTCCTTCCCTCCGCCGTCACATACAAGCGTTTCGAACTCCAGCGTCGACGTTTGAACCACCTCTCTTTCTGCGTCGTACTGTTTCATCGCTACTCCATCGACTCTATACTTGTCTGGCTGTAATCTCCACGTTCGAGTTTTAGCCAGTAGCTGTTTGTCGTTTCAGTTTCCAGATCATCCGGAATAGTGCCTTCACTTGCGATAACGGTAACCTGGTTATCGGTTTCCGGTAGTGCCTCGTAGATCTTCCGCCGAGTTTCGTTATCTAGCCAAATAAAAGGCGAATCGAATATCTGGGGCATACTGATGGGTCCTACCGCTCCTGTTGCGAGAAGTATGCAGAAAGCAAGCAGGTTGTTGGCGGAGTCCTCGGAATGATAACTCGTCTTTATTTCCTGCTTCTCGAACTTGATACTGTACTTTTGATCACTTACGATCGAAATGTCCTTCGTGCTGAACCTTTCGAAGTAGGTCTTCGTATCCTCAAGAACTTGATCCCATACTTCCTCCTTCCCGGATTCGAAGCTCTCCCCCTCATGATCAGCAAGGGTTTCCTGGGTTTCGATGACCTTCTCGATGAGGGTTTCGATATGTTCACACGTCATCTCGAAGCCACTGACGTACTCCGGATGGACCAGACAGTATTCGTCTGCTGATTCGGGGAGAAGTTGTTTTACTCTATCACCCACCCTGGTCCAACTTCCGTCCTTCTTTTGTTTTACCGACAGCCTTTCGATGCCATTGTTGAAGTTTCCGTTCTCCCTCTCTGTATACACCTTTCTAATGAATCTGTACGATGTATCCCCTAAACTCAGTCCTACTGTTATCTTTCCGTCCGATCTTTCACCGTCCGAAAGGTTGTCAACCGATTTTTCGTTGACGAGGTTCCATTTACCGATAGACTGGTATGGACCACCCCTCAAGCATATCGATACTGCCTTGAGAAACGTGGACTTTCCAACACCACCAAGAATCTCTGGCTCGTAGCCCACCATCAGGTTGAAGCTGTTACCACCTGCGTTATTTCCGTCGAGACTTGCTTTCTGGTTCTCCCTATATAAACGGAAGTTCTGTATCTCTATACCCGTAAACTGTGCCTCCATGCTGATTTAATATCTCACGATAATGCATAAAGGCAGTTATAAATAAAAAATAATTAAGGATCCTGTTTACTGTCCGTCAGCCATCTTATCTATATCGACACATAGTCTTTTCGGCATCAACCTAAACTACACATCCTCCGGTTCAAACTCGTATCCATCTCCCTCGTTCCCTGACGCCTTGTCGGGTTTGACAATGAGCGATGCCAGAACCGTCATTGTTAGCCATATGCCGAGACCTACGATCCATAGTTCTTGCATAGATCATCTAGTTTATGCCGTTATCCATGTAAAAAAGTAAGAAGCATATAATCTAACAGTAAAATGCAGCCCCACAGTATCCACAAAATAAATTATAGACTTCGCTAATGAAGCCCCTATTAACCACGATCATTCATTAGATCAACGCTGCACTAATTCTCCTATAATCAATCCCTAATACAGGCCTAACCAGATTTTTCACTCTTAACACAGTTCTCGAAAACCTAAGTTTACCCTAAACCACCAATAAATACCTAAAGATATGAACCTCCATCTGCGGAGTTTTCTCGTAATTAATAACATAATGAAGATACATAATCAAGAGGAAGTAGTCACTGTAAAAACCCTATTTTCGGTAGACTGTGATTATCCTCAGTAATGAAAAAATTTGAAATGGAAAAACCTTTTTTTATACGATTTTTAAATTGACCAAGACATGGAGACAAAAACATTCCCAGACTACGTCTCAGTTGACTACACCGAAGGACAGGACGAAGATCCCGAAGACTATCCGTCACTCAGAAAAAAGATAGAGAAGGGACTAGAGGTTACCCAGAAGGGCTTGGAGGAGTACGAAAACCCTGCCATCATGTGGACAGGTGGAAAGGACTCCACACTCACGCTCTACCTCGTACACGAAATAGCCAAGGACGCGGGCTACGAGATGCCGCCCGTAATCTTCATCGACCATTTCCAGCATTTCGACAGCATAATCGACTTCGTAGAAGACTGGAGCGACGAAATGGATCTGGAACTCATCTTCGCCAGAAACGACGAAGTTGCAGAACTGGCGGACGAACCAGGTGACGAAATCGCTGTAGATGACCTGGGCGAGAAAAACAAACACGAAGTCGAGGAAAAGCTCGAGTACGAAGAAGAGACGTTTCCATTCCTTCTCGACACCTACGTCGGCAACCATCTCCTAAAGACTGTAGCACTCAACGACGCTCTCGAGGAGCATAACGTAGACGGCGTCATTTCGGGAGTTAGATGGGACGAACAGGAAGCACGTGCCGATGAGACGTTCTTCAGCCCGAGACACGACAGCGACAAGTACCCACCACACGACAGAATCCAGCCAATACTACAGTTCGACGAACGTGCCGTCTGGGATACTACCTGGAACTACCTGGTACCCGAACTAGTCGACGAATTCCCCGACGAGGGCCACGTCCCACAGGGATACGACGACCTTCCAGAAGACATCGAACACGGCGACCTTCCGGTTTCGCCGAAGTACTTCGAGGGCTTCCGTTCTCTCGGTAGTGAGGTATCCACAGAAAAATCAGAACAGGAACCCGCCTGGCTACAGAACCTTGAAGACACAACCGAAAGAGCGGGGAGGGCTCAGGACAAAGAGGACCTTATGGGCCGTCTCCGTGACCTCGGTTACATGTGAAGATTAGAAGAAATTTATATACCGTTTAAACCGATAACGGGGAATAAAGTCCCTCTAACCCTTTTATTTAATCACAGTCCTGTTACCTAAACCAACTCTTTTAGTTATATGAACACTTTAACCTAAACCAACCTTATCACTTATTGAAACACTGTAACCTATACCTGGTTACTATTTGAACACTTTAACCTAAACCAACCTTATCACTTATTGAAACACTGTAACCTATAC
>JBDGRN010000045.1:4572-14665 GCA_042218125.1 Halobacteria archaeon
TGAACACTTTAACCTAAACCAACCTTATCACTTATTGAAACACTGTAACCTATACCTGGTTACTATTTGAACACTTTAACCTAAACCAACCTTATCACTTATTCGAACGCCGTAACATATACCAACCAAGTTCCAACCTTTACCGTATGTTTCTTAAGTTGGTTTAGTTAGAGGGAAATTTCCGGAGAGATTTCGGGTCAGTATAAGAAAGTTCCCGGATTGCGCCTACCCAGGTCTTCCTGTTTTACAGTTTGTGCTTAACCTTCGTAACTAGGCCTTCACAGTTGTCCGAATCTCCCGAGTTCGGAACGGTTCCCGGTTCTCCATGGAGAGCGTAGGGTACCAGGATATAGACCGAGTTCCAGAACACCGTAAGTACGATCGGTCCGAGGAACAGTCCGATAAAACCGAAGAACATCGTACCCATCATGTACGAGAACATGATGAGACCCATATGTACCTCGCCGCTGCTGACGAATGCCCTGACCGCGGTATCGGGTATGGAGTCAACGAATATGAGGGAGACCACCTCGTATGCAACGATATAGATTACGTGACTTCCGAGTTCACCTGCCTCCCACAGGTGGAACGCCATTATTGCACCTACCGGTATATAAACTATCTTCATACCCACTATGGGTATCAGACTCGCAACCCCCATGAGTGCACCCGCTATGGAGGGATACGGTATGTTTGCAACATGTGGAACGAACAGGTTGAAGATATTGTAGATTATTGCTCCGACGAAGCCAATAACGAATGCCGTTAAAGTGTTTCCAAACAGTATTCTCTGTAGGTCGCTGTCTGTGGCCTTGAAGAACCTGTGATAGACGCCTGTTTTGTCGTACTTGTTGAAAAACCAGTTAGTAACCCTGCTGCTGTCCTTCAGCATGTAGTAGACGAACGTTATCATTATGATGAAGTCAATAAAAACCTCCCCTAGCTTTCCGAAAACAGGTACGAGACGTTTGAGGGTTTCTGTTATAGTTCCGAATGGGTTACCTGATTTCATTACATGTTCGACGTTCTGCTCGATGTCGTGCATCAGAGAACCGGCACCTTGCTTTATTATCCCGACATTATGGAGAAATTTTACGGCGTCATGGGCTACCAGGTTTACAGTTATTGCAATCAGTATTATGAAGGGGACTATTATGAGTATAGCCGAACTCCAGACACTGATTCTCTCTGGGAGATGTTTATCCAGCCTCCTCTTTATCGGTCGTGCCGAGTAATAGAAGAAAAGTCCGAAGACAATTGGCTGGACAAAATGCACAACGATGTCAGCAATTAGAGCAAAGAGAAAAAGCAACGCTACTGTGACAATGAAACGGGGATACCCCTTGCCAATGTTGAACATGGTTTTTTTTAGATAAATAGAAACTTAACTTTGATGGTTACTTTCAGTAAAAATATAGAAATTAACTATACTACGGTTTAATAATGTCTCTATCTTATCCGGATATATACGTAAATGTAAAGAAGTCTTTTCTAAACCAGGCACCTGACGATAGAAGTAACTGCGTATTAATAGAAGGATATATGAAAGCTATAACCCAGTTCGACTAAAAAACTAAACGGAGTTAAGCTTCTTCTTCGAGTTTATCCTTCAGGTCCTTGATTTCTTCCTTTGCCTTGTCCAGCTCTTCCTTTGTTTCCTGAAGCTCCCTGTTTTCACCTATTTCCTGTACCTCGATCTGTTCCATGTCCTGATGTGTTCTACGTTCCCACACGAAGTAGGTTAAACCAACTACTGCAGCTATAGCTACCAGGCTAACGAGCGCTTTTTTGATAAGTCCTCCTACTGACATACAAGTTAGTAATTTAGCATCCTCCATTAAATAACTAGTGTAGAAGTTTCAAAAGGTCATAAATTAAATTAAGTCGGATTTTACAGTAATAAAACCCCGGAAGACCGGCATAACTTTAAGATATACAGGTTACCCCATACAGTTTAGTAGTTCAAGGGCGGGGGTACCGGAGTTAGAACTGATAATACAAACCCAAATAGAGATCGATACTCCGGAAGTTTACCAACAGTCGTACGGAAACCACAAGCATCTATCACAAATCAATCAATATACAGAGGTCAAACAGATGGCAACCACATACCGCCCCAAAACCAAACATATCAACAAACCCCCCACCCAACCACAACCACATACCCCACCATTAATATCCAATAACACTTATATACAAAGACATGAGCAAGGAAACTGTAGAAGTAGATATACCTATCGAGATGGTTGCTAAGATAGACAAAACCCTTATGGGTATGGGTACATCGAAAAAACTAATTCAAACTAACAGTGTTGGAACCAAGATAGAGATGCTCTTGAACGCCATACATCTCGACCCGGAGGAATCCCCGGATTCATTATCATGTGAACATTGCGGCTCAAATGCCCAATATATAGATACAGCGTACCTGAACCACGAGGATGATAGGCTCGACATTCACGGATACAAATGTGAGGACTGTGAGGATATCAGTTTCATGCACAACGTAACCTCATAGAACCACCGAAACATCAATAAGATCAATTAGATTCACTTATATGATGAGGAGGTCAGAGATAAAACATCGAGACTCAAGATCAAGATTGAAGGTCATCTAACTAACACATTTCCATGGTATTACTCGACGAAATCGACTGCGAGGAATGCAACGACATAGTTATGGTGAATATACAGCAGGCAGCCAGAACACTGGAAAACTGTGATGACAACAAGATCAGTAACAGAAGCGAGGCTCTGAGAACCGTCCGTGAAGAGGTAAATTCTCAGCTAGAGTTCTGGGAGGATGAAGAAAAAGTAAAAGACTTCCCCGAACCAAGGGACAAACGCAGCCTGATCTCCAACATCAGTAACAGGATAAGAAGTCATCTTAGCGACCATACCAAAGAAAACAAACAGTAACGTCCTCCGACTAAAGTGGGTGGAAGAAACTGGAGATCGTTATGAAACTAAAGTTCGTTGATGGAACCATAATTCACTGATGAAACCATAATTCACTGATGAAACCATAATTCACTGATGAAACCATAATTTAGTTAATGAAACCGTTATAAACAAGTCAGAAATAAAATCTTCAAATGCACCCACTACAGGTTCTGCAGTCCTATTGGGTCATCCGGTAACGTTGGATCTCTATTACTTAGATTCGGGTTAGTCCGCAGTCTCTTCCGCGAGTTCGTTCATTCTGGCTTCCACCCTGCCAGTCGAACTGTATTCGTCCTTCGCCATACTGTCTGCTAGTTCCTCTCCCAGAAGGAAGATAGCGTGTTTATGGTCGTCCTTTGACTTGTGAATATGTACCGGGGATGTGTTGAGTTTCTCGTAGTCGCTAAACGGATTCCCATCTATATCCTCCGTGTCCTCGAAGTAGTTTCTGATCTCGACCATCAACGAATGCAGATGTATGAGTTCGTCCTTGTGCATTTTATTATCCTCTTAACTAAACGTACGTTATCTATACAATAAAGACTTGCGCGAGATCCATTAACAAACCACAAGGATTGATACACGTTCCTACAAATAATTAAGGGCTGGTAAGTTATATACAAAGGATTTTACAACATTCGTGTAGATTTCCTGTTTTTACGTCGGTTGAATTAAGTAATACATGGAGAACAGTTCGTTTAAAACAAATAATTTAAGCATACTGTGGATAAAAAATGACTAAAATGCCTTTCATCGATGACGAGGGCCGCCTTTTCGGATACATAAACGTCGTGGATGCATTCGTCTTTCTCGTACTTATAGCGGTAATTATAGCCGGTGTAGTTATACTGAATCCGTTCGCACCCCCTCCGGAGGAAGCTACCAGGTATGCCACCCTGGATCTTGAATCGGAATCCGACGACATATTATCGGAGATAGAGGTGGGAGATAAAATGGTCCCGGAGAACGCAGGGAACATCACTGTCACCGACAAATACGTGACACCGGTGGAGGAAGGTTCCTCCGGGATAGTAAGGGTACGTATCAACGGGTCACTTGTAGAAGAAGAAAGTTCCGGAGTTAAGATCTTCAAACACGGGGAGAATATCCCCAGGGTTGGAAGGAATTTAACTCTTGACACGTTCAGTTACACGATATTGGGTAAAATACTTGATATATCGGAGAACGATTCCAAACTCAGTACAAGCTCCAGGACCTTCCCCGCAAGATTTAGGGTACCGTCGAACGTGGCTGACAACGTCCGGAAGGGAGATATCTATAAGCTGGGTGACGAGGAGGTTGCCAGAATAACAGATAAGAAAGAATACCCGGTATCGCCGGGACAGATGGCTCTTATCCTTAATATAAAGGCAAAAACGATCACACTTAATGGACAGACACGGTTCGAAGGGAAACCCCTGAAACTCAACACAGAAATCCGTTTTGCGACGGATGACTACAACATAAAAGGTAAGATAACGGAGATAGGCAGCAAAAGCAGGACAAACACCACAGAAAAGACAGTTACACTGAAACTGGAAAGGATTTCACCCGATATCGCGAAAAACATCCAGGTAGGTATGACCGAGACGTTAGGCAACACCCGTTACGCTCGGATACTAAACAAGACAGTCAAACCCGCTAAAATCACGTTGACGAGCGAACAAGGTCAAATATTCGAAAGGACAGATCCGGTGAAGAAAGATGTCTTCATAAAAACCAGGTTGAAGGCAATAGAAACCCCCACCGGACTAGAGTTTCAAAATACACCCGTAAAGATCGGTAACAAAGTATTTCTGGACCTGGGTAAGATAGAGATAACGGGAAAGATATCCGAGATTGGTGAATGAACAGGGAGTTCAAAACGACCGATACCGGAGGTAGAGTGGAAAGCAGTACGGATAACTCCATTTTTCTACGTAAACTCCACGTATTTACTTCGTCTTTTCGTGGCAAAGTTAGTAACTCGCGACTTGGAAATTTGCACGGAAAGTTCGGTGAATCATGGAGAGGTTCAAAGCTAAGATCAAGTGTTACAGGTAACACGGATGAGAGGATATATGAAACCGAACTACAGAAGACAGAGAAGGGTGATCTACAGCAGGTAGAAATGGCCGTTAACGGTACACCGGAGACATCCATACTGTCGAAATCACATACATACAGGACAGTTAAGAAGTCCTGGCTTTACGGCTGGTTAACCGGTGAGCCGGAAACCGAAGTCGTCGTCCTCGATCTCGAGAGAACCAGGACAACGGGCCCGATTATCAAGTTCATCGACCAAACCGTACGAACAGTTATTCCGGCATGGATGCAGTCGGGACTACGTACCGTATACGAGAAAACGGCCAGGTACGCAAGGGAGAAAACGGTTAGGGTGGCTTCGGGACTGGTTTTTACGGTATCGGTAATCTTCATGGCCTTACTCGAGTACCTGGACATGAAATCTCTACCAAGCTTCGTACTCCTGATGACAATAGCGGTGGTGGCGGGCTACGGTATTCGTTCGGACAGGTCCTGGGAAGAGCTGAGGGAGACGAAAGCTGTAACAATCGCGACTAAACTGATCCGTCCGCCCGAACTAGACCAGGAAGACGATACCGCCTCCGATCACCGCGAGTCCTCCGAAGAAAAGACAGACTAGCCAGAAACGTATCCTCTCGACGACCCTCACGAGTGCGTCGATAGTCAGGTAACCCACTCCTGCACTAACAACGAATGCAGTAGCCCCCACCACGGGATCCATCGATGGAACACCCCCAGTCTCCAGAACCACGAGAACGCCGGCACCGAATGCTGCTGGAATACTGAGCAGGAACGAAAGCTCCAGCGAAACTGAGGCCTCGTAATCCCTGAGAAGCAGGGCACTCACGGTGGTACCTGACCTGGAGACTCCGGGGAGAACAGCGACGCCCTGGAGGAACCCGATCAGTACGGCGTCGATGGCGCCCGGTTCCTTGCGGTGATCACAGCTATGTGTTTCGGCTCTTTGTTGGATGAGACCCGTAATTATCAGAAGGCCTCCTATGGCAGATATAAAAACTCCTCCTGCCAGCGCGTTCGCAACGTCGATTAGTAGCTTGTAGATCGTAAAACCCGAGACGATGGACGTAACAGTCGCCGCAATCAGGAAGGCCAGTTCAGGGGTTTCTTCAAATGCTTCACTGTACCTCCATTCCGGGAGTAGACTTACCAATGACCATACCTCCGAACGGTAGTAGGTCAATGCAGAAACGGCGGTTCCTGCATGCAGAAATAACGCCAGTTTAACAGATGTTTCTGGAGATACGTTCGTAAAAGCCGTGAGAAACAACGAGGTGCTACCTTCGCTGGATACCGGGAGCCATTCGAGTACCCCCTGTATCAAACCAATAATTATAGAGACTACGATCGATACCATCTGTTTGTTAAGAAAAGTGTAGACTAGTTTAGAAGTATTTCCCTTCAGCCCAAGACCCGATTACCCAAAAAGTATGTAATAGAACTAAACGTAACTTAGATATGATTAATAAAACAACGGTAAAAACCAAGTTTTACAACGGCACGCCGGGTTTTAAAGGATAGGAACCTAAACGCAGGAAAAGAAACATGTCCGGGCTAGCGTACAGAGTGGAAAGTATACTGGGTTCATGCATACTGATAGCTCTTGTTACATATCTCTCAAACCTGCCCGGGGTTCAGAAGTTCTTCACAGAGGACGTCCCCTTCTTTAACAGACTAGATCCTACCGTACTGTCGAACGGCAACCTCGGATTCGTAATACTCGTTATGCTAGGAGTGTTCCTGGTGAGCCTGATGCCTCTTTACAAACCAAGACCCAGGAGGATACTCGATACCATACTCGAAACCCAGAAGATGGTGGTTATAGGAAGTCTGGGGCTTGCAGCCATTGGATTCTACAACTATACCTACAGCATACCGAGACCCACGCTTCTGTTGATTACGGTGGCGCTTCTCGTCGTTCTACCCATTTACTTCGTCTACCTTAACAGAAAGAACGTGGAAGCCGGATCGTCGATTCTGGTGGGAGACGACCCCAACACGATGGCCGAGATTGCCGAGAACGCGAACAGGAGTTTCAAGGGTTACGTATCCCCGCTGGAGGTATATAGGGTGATAACCAACAAGAGTCAGGCCAGAACTGACGGGGGCCTCATTCACAAGCACGATACGGAAGAGAACGTTCTAGAAGAGTTAGAGTGGCTTGGAACCTTCACAAGACTCGACGACCTAATTAACGACCTCAACATCGACACCGTCGTGCTGGCATTCAAACGTACCGATAGGTCGAACTTCTTCGGTATACTCGACACCTGCTACGAGAACGGAATCCAGGTTAAGGCACACTGGGAACATATAGATAACGTCCTGATAGATCCCTCTTACTCAGGTGAGGCGGATATCGTGGACATCAAACTCGAGCCACTCGACGCACAGGACTACGTCCTCAAGAGAGGTTTCGACGTTGCTTTTTCAATGTTAGCACTTCTGGTTCTTTCACCCGTAATCCTGGTTTTAGCTGTAGCGATAAAGCTCGATAGCCCCGGACCGGTTTTCTACCGTCAGGAGAGGACGGCGGAGTTCGGTGGAACCTTCAACGTCTACAAGTTCAGAAGCATGTTACCCGAGAGCGAGATACCGGATCCCGACGACGACCGCAAAAAGGACAGGATAACGCGTGTGGGTAAGGTTATACGTAAAACCCATCTGGACGAGATTCCTCAGTTATTTTCGATACTGGTGGGTGACATGAGCGTCGTAGGTCCCCGGGCCGTCTGGAGGGACGAGGAGATACTGCTCGAGGAGCAGACCGACATGTGGAGGAAAAGATGGTTTATCAAACCCGGGCTAACCGGCCTGGCACAGATAAACAAGGCGTCGAGCAAGGAACCCGAGAAAAAACTCAGGTACGACCTCCAGTATATACGGGACCAGTCATTTCTGCTCGACCTGAAGATAGTGACGAGACAGATATGGATGGTGGTTAGCGATACATTTGGGTTTGTTTTAGGGGAAGAAGACTTAGATGAACTACAGGAGTAAACAAAATATATGTGTTTACTAAGGGTGTAGATATTCTATGTGTTTACTAAGGGTGTAAATATATGCGTATACTGAGGGTGGCCCAGAAGGTATATCCCGACGTTCCAGGTGGTGGACCTTACCACGTTCATGCATTGAGCCGCGATCAGGCCGAAATGGGGCACGACGTAACGGTTTTGACGGTAACCGAGGATCCAGAAAAACCCGAGACGGAACTGAGATCCGGGTACAAAGTCAAACGGAAAAAATCCAACGTCCAGCTACTTGGTAACCATATATCAATCGGTATCGCCGAGTTCCTCCGGAACGCGGACCGGTTCGACCTAATACATGCACATTCACATCTCTACTTCTCCACAAACCTCGCTGCATTGAAAAACCTAACCGGAGACGTACCTCTCGCGATCACCAACCACGGTCTTTACTCACAAAGTGCACCCGAATACGTCTTCGACGTCTACCTGAAAACCCTGGGTAGATGGACGTTCAACCGATCTGACTGCGTTTTCTGCTATACGGATGAGGACAGAAACAGGTTGAAGGAGTTCGGGGTAGCCTCGGACATAGAAGTCGTTCCAAACGGAGTCGACCAGGAGAGATTCCGTCCGAACGGACCCGGATCTTCATACATCGACTACGACGGTGAAGTAGCTCTTTTCGTAGGTAGACTGGTAGAGGGTAAGAACCCGGATGATGCGGTAAAGGCGATCGCTGGTCTAAATAGATCAAGGAACAGGGACGTCAAACTATATATCTGTGGCAAAGGCCCAATGCGTGCCGACCTAGAGAAACTTGCGTCAGAACTGGATCAAGAAGAGAACATCGAGTTCCTGGGACACGTAGAATACGGAAAGATGCCAGCTATATACAGATCAGCCGACGTGCTTGTTCTTCCGAGTAGAGCGGAGGGTTTACCCAGAACCGTGCTCGAAGCACAGGCCTCGGGGACACCCGTGGTTTCAAGCGACCTCGAACATATATCCGGGGTCGTTGAGATGGCGGGAGAAACAGTTGAAGTCGGGGATATAAAGGGTTACTTCGACGTTCTGTCTTACGTTCTGGATCAGGGTTTCGACTCCATGAAAAACGACGAGTTTTCCAAAGTCTTCGATGAGAAGTACTCGTGGAGTCAGACGGTAGAGGAAACGACCAAGAGGTTAGAAGAGACTGTAGCCCGATAAAAAGCCCCGTTATTTTTCCGTAAACGTGAATATAATGAGAGGAATTTTTTATACTGCATGGATGTCCCAAACGTTCTTCTTATAATAATGGACTCGGTCCGGTCCAGAAATACATCTCTTCACGGATACGAAAAGGAAACGACGCCGTTTCTTAACGAGTTAAAGGATGAAGCCACTTTCTATGAGCAGGCGAGAGCATCGGGGGAGAAAAGCGTTTCTAGCCACGTCAGCCTTTTTACCGGTCTCGAAGTCCCGGAACACGGGGTTACGAATCCCAACAGATCTTTGAAACCCGGTAACACCATATGGGAAACCCTTTCCGAAGATTACGGTTACAGTACGGCGGTTTTTTCGAGAAACGTGTTTTTGACTCAGGCGAACGTCGGGTTGAAAAAAGCCTTCGATCGGGTGGAAGCAGGACGTAAGGTTAAACTTCCTTTTCCGGACGCAGTCGACCCGAGAGAGTTCTCAAACTTCGAATCTTCCCCTGACTACAGAGAGTTCCTGCGAACATCTATAGAGAAAAGAAAACCGTTCCGAACCCTGATTAACGGTATACTGTTGAAGGCTTCCAATGATTACCAGAAATACCTCCCTGGCCCCCTGGAGCCAACCAGCCTGGACTCCCAGGTATTCAATGATCTCTTCCTCGAATGGGAGTCGGATACCGAGGAGCCCTGGGCAGCATGTATAAACTACATGGACGCCCACAACCCATACCTCCCGCGTGAGGAAAACGACGTTTGGGGTAGCCAGGAACTCAGGGATCTTATGTCGGATATAGATCACATAATTTGGGAGTTCCCCGCGGGAGACCGCCCCTGGTCCGAAAGAGAAGCATTGATAGATCTCTACGATGGATGCATACGTCAGATCGACGCAGAGATCGAGAGACTTTTCGCGAATCTAGAGGACAGAGGTCTTTT
>JBDGRN010000045.1:14676-15425 GCA_042218125.1 Halobacteria archaeon
ACCTTGGTCGTCATAACCTCCGACCATGGTGAAGGGTTCGGCGAGGAAAGCGAGATAAGAGACGTAAAATCCTCGGGCCACGGATCGGGAGGAGGGCAGGAAGAGGGGGTTTTGCACGTCCCTCTGCTCGTCAAATATCCGGATCAGACAGAAGGCAAACACGTGAAGGAACCCTCGAGTCTTAGCCGGTTTCCGACCGCGGTTCTTAACGCAGTCGAGGGAGACTGGAGATGCGATGACTTCGTTCCCAAAGGTCAAGTCGTTTCTTACATGCCCGGTTTGACCGGGGTATCGGCTGAGAGAGCCAAGAACTACCTAGACGACATATCGGAGTTCCAGTCCAGTGGAAAGGTGGTTTACGAGGAAAAAGACGGGAAGCTGATAAAATACGTGGACTGGAACGGAAAAACGGCGACGCTGGACTGTACCGACCCCAGATCACCAGAGGTAATATCTGACACCGACGATGGTAAAGTCGAAGAAGTGTTCGGTAGTTTGGAGAAAAAAGATGTACGTGAACGGGACGAAATGGACATAGGTACGGACGAAGTCAAAAACAGACTGAAGGATCTCGGTTATGCTTAATATACCGAGTACCTATCACGGTTCGTGGTACGACTTCAGAGTTATGATGGTTTACAGTAACGGTGAGAGAGTAAGCCCCATATAAGAGTTAAAATATGAACGAAGCCAAAGTTTCTGTCGTAACCGTTTGCCTGAACAACCGAGAAACCATAGAGGAAACGATC
>JBDGRN010000045.1:15435-16169 GCA_042218125.1 Halobacteria archaeon
AAACCTCGAATACATTTTAAAAGACGGAGGTTCCGAAGATGGAACCCTGGACATCATCCGTAACTACGAAACCGAGTTAGACGAGATGAACTGGGTCTCGGAACCCGACGATGGGATATACGACGCAATGAACCAGGGTATCGATTTGAGCACCGGCGAGTACCTGTTCTTTTTGAATTCGGGAGATTTCTTCCTGGACTCAAACGTGGTGTCCGACCTGGTTTCCGAAGCCGAGGAAAACCGAAGCGATTTCGTTTACGGCAACGTAAAGACGGAAAACGGCGACGTAAAGTTCGACGGAGTGACAGATAAACTGGATCTCGTATTTGGAACGATCTGTCACCAGTGTATCCTGGCACACAGAAGATGCTTTCCTGAATCGGGTTTCGATACGAATTACGACTGGCTTGCCGACTACGACTGGGTTATTAGCTGTTTCGAGAGGGATGACGTTAAATGTAGTTACGTGGACCGTAACGTTGCTTTCTTCGAGGAGGAAAACAAGACTAGATACGACGACTACGAGCTAAAGGTACGGAGGTTGAGGGAGAGACGCCGTGTGGGTACCTCAAGATTTCGGGGTGTTTACAAGCCTCTCTTTCTACTTAACCATTATAGACTGGAGCTTAAGTTTAAACATCTGCCGCGGTTGAAAGATTGAGGAGTTACGATCAATGAGTGCAAGTAATCTACGTGATTACACCAAAAAAAAGCGTGGCAGTATAAATAAAACG
>JBDGRN010000045.1:16179-18765 GCA_042218125.1 Halobacteria archaeon
CACTGGTTTTCGCCCTTGTTTCCTCAGTCGAGTTCTCGCTATCTTCTGGTAGTTCGTACGTATCTATCAACTCCGAGGATTTCGCGGTTCTGGCAGTCTTAGTCGTTTACATCCTCACTCAGATCAAGCGGGGTTACTGGAATCTGCGTCTGACTATGCCGCAGACGACCGGTGTACTGGGTATTCTAACTTTCTGGATAACCATTACGACGGTGCTTGCAGTGGTTCAGCTGGATGCAGGTTTACTGAGTTTCCTGTGGCTCTTCAAACTCTTTGAGGTTTTCGTCCTCTTTGGGATTCTGCAGGATCAGCTCGATAAGTTTAGGGGTCTTCTTGTCTGTAACGGCCTGGTACTGTCGGGTTCGTTACTCGGCATGATGGCTATTTTCCAGAAGATATCGGGGGGAAGACGACGCGCCCAGGTGTTCTTCGACAACCCCAACACTCTCTCCACCTTTCTGGTCCTGTTGGTTGTATTATCTCTCGGATTACTCCTTCATTATGAGGGCAGATACCGACTTTTCCATTCCAGTGGAGTCGTTTTAGGTGCTTTAGGTATATTTACGACAGGCTCAAGGTCCGGATTGCTTGGTCTAGTCGTAGGTTTATCTGTTTTCCTTGTCCTGGTTTTGTCACGTAGAGATATTGAAACACACCGTATACCAAAGAAAGGTATCGGTTTAGGTGTAATTGGTGTACTACTACTGGTACCGTACCTACTTCCTGACCTATGGCGTAGACTGACGGGTTGGTTCAGGATAATGAACGGAAAGTTGGTCCTCACCGATACTTCGGCCGCACAGCCCATACAGACCAGGATACGTCTATTTAACGAGGCTATAGGACTTTTCCAGAATAGACCTATCTTTGGTTACGGCTGGTTCGCTTCTCCCGGAAGAGTAGGCTACCTCGATATCCATTACACCACTCTTCCGGTAGAGCTCGGGTTCCTGGGTTTTATTCTCTACCTGCTTTTCTACATCATGCTTGTAAAAGACGGTTTGAGAGTCGTGAATAACGGACCTTTCTTCTTAGGTGCCGCCCTGGTATCCTGGTTCATTGCGATACTGGTGCAGAGCATCGGCGGCAACTTCCTGCGTGCACCCCAGGTTTTAATGATTACTCTGCTGTTCTTTACCGCAGTAAA
Source organism: Halobacteria archaeon (assembly GCA_042218125.1). GTDB lineage: Archaea > Halobacteriota > Halobacteria > Halobacteriales > Halorutilaceae > JBDGRN01. The sequence continues at coordinate 17,327 of JBDGRN010000045.1, forward strand.
ATCGACTGAAATACGGTAGACTACAGGTGTAACATGAATATAGCTCTCGTAACTCTGGTGGATATAACGGGAAAATCCGGACAGAACATCTACTCGCGAGAGGTGGTGTCGTCTCTGTCGAGAAACGAAAACGTAGATCTTCACCTGATATGCCCACAGCCTGAGTCGGAGATACCCAAGACAGTTAGGGAAAACGTAGCTAGCTTCCATTTCCTACCAGCCAAAAGAAACCAAGACATCGTCTGGCATCTATCGTGTCAGAAACAGCTGTTCGAAAAGCTATTACACATCGTAAGAAAGCACGACGTCGAAGGCATTGTATCTACGCTGAAACCCTCGAACGTCCTGCCACCGCTTTTCTCGTTGGTCTTCGGACTACCATACGTGGTTCTGCTGGAGGGAAGAGTCAGCGACGAAGTCGAAACGACGACCCAGTCTAAACTAGCTTCGTTCATCGTTGGGATTGTCGAAAGATTAAATCTAAAAACCAGCAACTCAGTGTTCGTTCCATACGACGAACTGAAAAACTGGATATCTACTGAGAACCTGACGACAGAAAAGAAAGTAGAGGTCTTCAAACACGCCGTAAACAAAAACATCCAGAAACCGATCGAGAAAAAAGAAGCTAGGAGGGAGTTAGGTTTCAACGAAGATATATTCCTTATCGGGTACGTTGGTAGCTTCAAGAGATACCACTGTCTGGAGGAGTTAATTTACTCCACTAAAAAACTCATTGAAAAGGACTTCGACGTGGAACTCGTTATGATGGGGGAGGGTCCCGAAAAAGAGAAAATAGAGATGATGTGTCGGAAGAAAAAAATTGACGATTACGTAAGGTTAACCGGATTCGTTCCGCACGAGGAGATATCCACCTACATATCGGCATGCGACACGATGTACGGCGTAATAGATCCGGATAGGTCGGGAAGTCCGATGAAGGTTTTCGAGTACCTGGCTTGTTCCCGTCCCGTGGTTGCATACAGATCCGGGGATCTGCGTTTCATCGCAGAAATAGATGCGGGAGATCTGATAGACAAAAGATCCAGGGAATCAGTTCTACGAGCCCTGGAGAAACATATCCGGATGGAGGAAGAGGAGTTGATGGAGATGGGAAAAAACGGACGGGAATACGTGATGAACTACAGAACGTGGGATAGCCTGGCGGAAAAGATAGTAAAACGGATATCGTCTGCAACTGAAGATGGCTGATTATCCTTAGTGGGGTTGGATAGAGAAATATAATCCCTTCTGAAGTTTTCTCCTTTGTATTTTTTAATCTGGGGCAGAGGTCGAATAAGTCCCTTTCTTGGTTTCGTAGTTTCCGGCATACGGGACTTTTATCGAAAAAGTACCATTTTCGCCTACCCTGAACTTTTTCCTGTAGTTGAAACTGGTGCCGGTAACTTCGATTTTCTTGGTTGCGACATGCTCGGTTCCGG
>JBDGRN010000045.1:18775-20459 GCA_042218125.1 Halobacteria archaeon
CCGGGTTCTGCACTGCCGTTTAAGAAGTAGCCATCGTCCGTAAAGTACGTCTTGGGAGCCCTCTCCTGACCCGTGTTATACATCATGCGGTAATGGTAAAGACCGTTAAGGTTTCTTACGTTCGATCCGTTACCGAGGTAGAGGTTGTAATAGTTACTTTCTTTTGGTACATTTTCGGCATCCTCGCTGTATATCACGACGAATCCGTTTCTATCGTGTCTCCTGAATATATTGTACTGTTTTTTTGGTTTCTCCGAGGTCAGGAACTCACCGTAACGGTTCGAGGCAAAGGTGTAGTTATGGGCATGGCCGTTTACGAAGTAGTTGTACATCCTGTTTCTGTCCCAGGGACTCATGACGTAGTTTCTGGGATATTCAACCCCGTTTTCTTCCGAGTACTCGGATATGTTTTCTACAATCCGGTACTCGGACTCCGTAATTCCCGAACTCTCGACCAGGGTAGGGGTAAGAAGGAGGCTGTAGCTCGCTATTATAAGGAATATAATTCCAAACGAAACTAACTCGTTTGCAGTGGGTTTGGCGTAAAATCCTTCGAACTGACTCCCTTCCAGAAACGCGGGTTTTTCTGCGATATCTATCAGTGAGCAAATATAGATAAACCCAACTCCCGAGAAAACCGCCAGAAAAAGCGATAACTCGCCCGAAAACCTTCCCTGAATACCACTCATGACCAAGAAGTAAAAACCGTATACAATTAGTACGAGCATACGGGAGTTCCTCCTCTGTCTAAACTCCAAGAGAGCTAGACCCGCTAGCGTCGCCAGACCCAGAACGAAAAACAGACCGAATAAACTCAAGGGACGTACCGGAGATGAAAAAATCGAGTTAGTTTCGATAATTAGCTGCTGCTGTTCACCCGCGAGCTCGTTTACTCCCCTCGTAAATCTATCCATCAAGTCCGAAAAAATCGTCATTACCGAGACGACTCCGGCCACAAAGATCACTCCCTCAGTTACAGCCATCAGTCTCGGTCCGTAATCCTTCCTGTTGAATATATGCCCCAGACACGTCAGGGAGAGTGCCAGTCCAAAAAACAGAACCACGCTCAGTATAGTAAAGGTCGACTGCCATCCGTAAATCTGGTTGAACGCCAGGGAGATTAACGCACCTAAACCTATCCCGGAAACCAGCTCCACGTTTCCCCAGAAAGGTGATCTCGAACCGTCCAGATCACCCAACACCTTTATAGCGATATAAAACCCGAGTGGAGCAAGTATAAGCGGACTTGCGTTCCACGACAACGTCTGTCCAGCGAGAGATAATCCCAGTAAAACCGACAGACCAACGTTTCGCGAGTTCGAAAAACGTCCCTCGTATCCATGGAGATACACCACGGAGAAAAAAGTTAACGACATCCATAGATAGTCAAATGCATGATGGTCCGGATATCCAAGAGAGGTCCGGAACATAAACGTGTACATTAAAGCGAGGGTAAATACCGTAGTCAGCGCTATACGTTCGTCATCGGTTATTTTTCTGGTAGCGAAGTACATCACCAGGGATACTATCAGTGCAATAACGACGGGATAGAACGTTAACACGACCGAGATTACCTGTTTGGTACCCCCAAACAGGTTCGAAAACCAGGTTAAGGTATAGATAAACAGCGGTAAAGAGTTCTTCCTGGGCACCCCCGATAGGCCGGTCAGACCCAGAAATCCTA
>JBDGRN010000026.1:0-11326 GCA_042218125.1 Halobacteria archaeon
GTCGAACTCCTCGCCGACGGAAACCAACTCGTTACGGTCCACGCCGAGGACTCCGGAGAGTTCGAGTGTATGGAGTTGGAGGAGCCCGAGGACTGGGCCCGTAACCGTAGGCCGGAAGCCGAGGTTGAGGCGGTGAAGAAGGCTATCGAAGTTGCAGACGACCCGATTCATTTCTGCCACGTAAGCCATCCCGACTCCGTCGAAGCTATAGCAGACACCCAGCATACGCTGGAGGTAACCCCACACCATCTCTTTCTATCGCGCGACGACTTCGACGAGAAAGGCACTTATGTAAAGATGAATCCTCCCCTGAGGAGCGAGGAAGCCAGACAGAGATTATGGAAACTGATCGACGACGTAGATGCCGTAGCTACCGACCACGCCCCCCACACTGTGGACGAGAAGGAGGAACACGTCGGTGAAGCACCCGCCGGGGTTCCGGGAGTTGAAACTCTTGTTCCGTTGATGCTGGCGAAGGTCCTTGAGGGGGAGATCACGCTGGAGAACTTCATCGATCTCACGGGCCGACGTCCCGCCGAGATCTTCGATTTCAGATCCAAGGGCCGAATAGAGGAAGGGTTGGACGCCGATCTCTACGTCACCGACCTCGATACAACGAAGGTGGATGGTGATGAGCTACATTCCCGTGCAGGATGGACGCCGTTCGAGGGATTAGACGCCGTATTCCCTAGACTGGTTCTCCGGCGGGGGGAGACTATCTACGACGGAGAAGTAAAGAAATCGAAGGGTAAGCTGGTGTCCTGAATCGAAGGGTAAGCTGGTAAGCGGCTGTTTATATCGGGGGATACTAACCAGGTCTCTATAGGGAATGTAGCGAGAGTACCACGGGTGATCTCACCCGTGGTTGTTTACGGCTACCTAGGGGTCTCGGTAATCTCGTTGTACAACGTGCCGACGCCGTCGTAAGTTATCACGACTTCGTCTCCAGTCTCTACCAGACCCGGGTTGCTTGGGCTTCCGAACGCAACAACGTCTCCGGGATGGAAGGTAAACCTCCGGGAGAGAAAGGAGATAATCTCGGCTACGTCGAATATCATCTGCTCGGTGGATGCGGACTGACGTTTTTCGCCACCGACGTATGTCTCCATCTCGATTCCCTCACGTACGTCGGAGACAGATACCTCCGTCTCGATCCAGGGTCCCAGAGGTCCCGAACCGTCGAAGGCTTTTCGCGCCGTCCTGCCGTCCTGGTCGAGTGCGTCGAGGTCGTTCATGATCGTGAAACCCTCTATCACTCCATCCACCGCCTCAATGTCGGCATCGATGTCTTTACATTTTTCGCCTATTACGACGGCTAGTTCGCCGGCGTAGGTGAGTTCGTCGGTAAATCCGGGATAACCCACCGGTGCCCCGGGCGGATGGACAGAAACCGGCGGTTTGATGAAGAAATCGGGTCTCTCGGGCCGGTCGTAGTCCATCTGGTCCAGCGTCTCGACGTAGTTTCTTCCGACGCAGTACATCGCCGAAGGTTCGGATGGAGCGAGGAGAGTGCAGTCCTCTCCCACGACGGAGATGGATCCGTCTACGTTGACTGTGGTTCCACCGTAGAACTCATCTTTTCCGCCTACGTCTTCATCCACGTCTTCCCCTACGCCTGTATCCACGTCTACCGCTACGTCTGCATCGACTACTTCTCCGTTATATACCTCTCCGTCTATCTCTACACGTGTTTTTCTCATAACCCGTGAAATGCAGAAAACTCACTTCCATCTGTCGGTTTTTATAGAGAATCTTTCGTAAAGTTGGTCTCATACTGTCTCGTACAGTTAACCTCTGTCCTCTCGTTAAGCTAAAAGCCATTATCTTCGGAACAGGTACCGACAGGTATTTTCGGAACCGAACTACCTGTATAGACAATGACTGGAGACACGGGAGACGGTAGAAGAAGGTTTCTGAAGCTGATGGCGTTGACTGCAGGCGGTGTATCCGCGGGATGTCTGAGCGAAGGCGACGGAGGTAGAGCCGGGAACGGTTCTGGAAACGGAACAGGTGCCAAGAAAGGTACCGGCACCGGTTCGAAACCCCGGGTTTCGGGGATCTACAGGTACGGCTCCAGCAGCGGAGCGAAGACTCTCAACCCTATACATATCAACGACGCAACGAGTGCTGCACGCGTCGGTCTCACGATGGACGGCACCTACACGTTCGACAACGACTTCGAGGTGGTTCACAGGTGGGTGAAGTCGATCGATACAGACGACGAAAGGGTTTACGAGTTCGAGTTCAGGGACAACCTGGAATGGAGCGAACCTTACGGAGAGATGACGGCGGAGGACTGGATATATAGTATAAAGAACGTCTTCCAGGGGAAGGACAACTGGGCAGCCTACGTCAACCGCGACAGCTGGTACGTTGACGGTGAACCTATATCCGTAGAGAAAAAGAACAAACGCACCGTCGAGATCAGTCTCCCCGATAAGGATCCGTTCTTTCCCAAGAAACCAGTGATGTGGGGAGCGACTATCCTCCCGAAAGGACTCCTGGAGAAGTACGTCGAGGCGAAGGACACCGAGGGACTGAAGAAGGATCAGGAGATACAGACTCTCGCGTATACCGGAAACCTTGGTCCCTACAGCTTTGAGGAGTGGAAAAGGGAGTCGAAGTTCGTCACGGACAGGAACTCAGAATACTACCTTAGGGACGTAGAGGGTTACGAGGGGACACCGTACTTTGAGAAGTACGTATACAAGCTACTCCAGGAACAGAGTACCCGGCTTTCGGCGCTACGTACCGGTGAAATTACCGCGACGGGTATTCCGGCGTCCCAGGTAGAGAGCTTCAAGAGAAACAGGGAGATAGACGTCATCGAGAAACCGACACCGTACATCACCGACCTGATCTACAACCAGCGAGCGAACGGCTGGAAACCCTTCAGGAAAAAGTCGGTGCGTCGTGCCCTGAGTTACGCAGTCGACAAGAAGAACATAGCCAGGAACGTCTACCATGGATACGCGAACGTCGCACACACATTCCAGCCCAAGTACAGCGAATGGTACAACGCAGACGAGGTAGAGAACTCCGGCGTAGGTGAAAGCTACTCCCGGAAGAAAGCAAAAACCAAGCTTGAGGATGCACTGCCCAAGGAATACGGCTACTCCGGCGATAAACTCATGAACCCTGAAGGGGAGCAGGTATCTCTCAAACTCGTGTGGAGCCGTGGAACCCAGACTACCAAGACGACAGCACAGGTGATCAAGAAGGAGTACGGAAAGATAGGTATCGACGTCAAGCTGGTGGGGACGCAAGGCAACACCGTACTACGTAAGTACGCTCAAACCAGTATGGACGGCAAGACAACCTTCAACGCGGGACCGAGGGACGAGGCAGTCAGCGAGGAGTCCTGGGACATGATGTACGCACTCAGACTCAATACGTATCCACTCACGCCAACGGCAACCAAGTCGTTCTGGCTGAAGGACGGTTCAGCAAACTTCTACGGCTACCACCCCGAAACCGATCTCAAGAAGCTATACGACGAAGCCGAAAATGCGTCTGACAACGAGAAAAGAAAGAAGCTCTTAGGCAAAGTCTTCGGGGTGCTGAGCAAGGAACAGCCCGTTAACTTCATCCAGTTCAACGTAGAGACGCCGGGATTCCGGACCAAAGTCAGGGGGAAGAACCCCGGATGGAGCATGGGGTACGACCAGCAGAACTGGTACTTCGCCACCGAATAAATAGAGTTACGGAACCCTCTAGATAACCGTCTATATACTTCAAATCCGGCTAAGGTTTCCATTTTGACTGCTCTTCTTTTACTGAGGCTTGTGTTTGGGCTGTCTCATAATTTACCGAGTTTCCCGTCCTGGCTAAGTTTACGTAGTCCGTTCAGGGATCTATCACCCTCCTTACACCGTAACCCGCTATATCATTTCAGTAGTTATACAGATATACCAGAGTTTGAATCCGAGTGGAATGAATTTAGACGGGAAAAGCATATATACACCAAAAATCAGAGATTACCCCGCGCGCGGCCTCCGTACAATCCCCCCGAACCGGCAAAACCTGGTGTCTGACCGTCTATATCCGCCCGAACCGAGTTAGGACCGCGGTTAGATGCCCAATCCATCCGGCCTATTCCGGATACCAGATACCTCGACTTAAATTTGCTTTTAACACCTATAAATCTCTATAAGACATTTATCCCGGTCTTCATGCCAATCGTTACCGTGGTAGAGACTCACTATCGTGGGGTTCGACAGGCGTCGATACACATCCTGAATATGAGGGTTAGGCTTTTGTAAGGGGAAGTGATATCGTTGGGAAACAACAATGCAACTAAAGAAACTAAAGAGAGAGCAGAACGTCAAAGGACTCCAGTACAAGGTTTCCTGCATAGAGAGTTCTATAGAGGAAAACTTAGAGGAAACGGAAGAACAGGAAGAAATCAACAACTTCACCGGTGCCAGGATAGACGACGAAACCTACGACGACATTCACGTTGAACTCAGCGAACAGAGGGATCTCCTCCAGAAAGCAAGGGAAAACGTCGACGACGACGAAAGCTTTAAGGAGAACTTCGAGACTGCACTCGAGTACATAAACAAGACGGAACACGAAGTCGACGGACTCCTGGCATAGACAGACGCCAGTTTAGAACGGTTTGGGTAACTAAGCTAGAATTCTGAAACGAAGCCGAAGGAACCCCGTACCACGGAACCGGGGAACTTTTCTGGTAAAAACTTTCACGAAACGACGGGATTCAGATAAGCATTTAACTGTCTCAGGAGATACGGAGTAATTAATGAGTATGGCGAAGTACGTCCTGAAGCGGCTCGTATGGGCTGCGTTCGCCACCTTTCTTATTATATCAGTCACGTTCGTGCTTCTCGAACTCTCGCCAGACACGGGGCAGGCGCGTTTCGCGTTCCAGCAGGCCCAGGCTGGCGGTGACGTCGAACAGGCGCGCCAAACCTACCAACAGCTACATGGTGCGTCCGGCTCCCTCCTTGATAGATACGTGGACTACGTCACCAACGCAGTGACATTGAACTGGGGCTGGAGCGAAACCCGGAACCAGCCCGTAATCGAGGCGGTGAGCGAGGCATGGGTCTACAGCGCTATGTACGGGATACCGGCTATCATTCTAGCCGTCGTGCTGGGTTTCGGGGTAGGGCTCTACAGCGCCACCCACCGGTATACCAGAACGGACTACGTTGCCACCTTCTTCGCATTCTTCGGAGTCAGCGTACCTAACTTCTGGCTTGCCGTGATGCTGATCCTGGTATTCAGCGTACAGTTAGGGGTGTTGCCTACCTACTTCAGCACCGAAGTCGGTGTCTTCACTCTACAGAACCTGAAACAGCTAATTCTCCCCGTCCTCGTGGTATCGACCACGGCGGTTGCGGCACAGATGCGGTACAGCAGGGCGGAGGCTATGGAGTACGTCAACAGCGACTTCGTGAAGATGGCTAGGGCGAAGGGGGCGGGAGAAAAGAGGGTGCTAGGCAAACATATATTCCGTCCCGCGCTGGTTCCGCTATCGACGATACTCGTCGGCGATCTCTTAGGCATCGTCTTTGTATCGAGCTACGTCACCGAGGTTATCTTCCAGATACCAGGTCTCGGTCTTCTCAGCTACGAAGCTATAATACAGCAGGATACACCTCTCGTGCTGGCAACGACCTTGATTCCCGTCGCGATCACCCTGATCGGAAACCTCCTTCAGGACGTACTGTACCCGATAATTGATCCACGTATATCCTACGAGGAAAACGATGGCTGACGAAACATCCAGCAACGAGGAGATGGAGGTAAGAACCGTGGAAAACGGTAAAGACGTCCGGACCGATATCCCCAACAGTCCTGGAGGCTACGCTCCCGACGGCGGAGAAGACGCCCGGGTTCGTTCGATAGACTGGACCGAGGTCGAGGACAGCCGAAAACCGAGGGTCAGCAGAAAAACATGGTTTACGTTGGCGGCGTTTCTCGCCCTTGTCCTCATTGCTATCTACGACTATCTCTACGTTGGAAACGAAAGTCTCTTCTGGGGACTGACTGCCGTCGAATGGCTGTTCGCACTCACTCTGTTAACGGGGTTCAGCTACGTCGTCTATCCACTGTACCGCAACCAGCGTCTCGCCCTTACATACTGGCGTCGGTTCAGGAAGAACAGGGCGGCGGTAGTAAGCCTCGTGTATCTCGCCGTCATCTTTGTCCTCGGGATACTGGGTCCCGCCGTACTTGGAAAACCCGAGGTCAACGTCGCCAATAGCTTCCAGCCTCCGGTAGGAATAACTACGGGTGCAGGAGTTACGGGTACATTGGAACAACCGCTCGGAACCAACCATAACGGCAAGGACATGGTCAAACTCGTCCTTTCGGGGATGCGGGTAAGCATGGAGGTTGGGTTGATAACCACCTACATCGTTACTGTCATGGCAACCGCCGTGGGAACCACCGCCGCCTACTATGGAGGACGTGTGGACGAGGTTCTGATGAGATACGTCGATCTCCAGCTGACTTTCCCCGCCTTCATACTGCTTATCTTTGTTATATATATTCTAGGAGGAAACACTCCGCTGTTTCTTCTGATACTGGTTCTCGGCTTCCTGAACTGGGGTGGGATAGCCAGGCTTGTCCGTAGCGAGGCGTTACAGAGACGAACCGAGGAGTACGTCACCTCAAGCAAAGCGGAGGGGGCATCGGACTTCCACGTCATAAGACGACATATAGTGCCCAACGTCTCCAACACCGTAATTACCGCCGCGACACTCGCCATACCCGGCTTCATACTGACGGAAGCCACACTCTCGTTCCTGGGTTTCGGCGATCCTACCGTGGCGTCCTGGGGGCGAACGATCGCGAACGGCAGAAGTCATCTGACGCAGGCACCCTGGATATCAACCGTTCCAGGACTTTTTCTGTTCGGTACGATTCTCGCCTTCAACTTCCTCGGTGACGCCCTCAGGGACGCGCTCGATCCAAGGACCGACGAATAGATGTTAAGATCCAGAAACATGAGTCCAAAAACATGAGCCAAGAAATAACCCACGTCCGACTGTATACGGGAGGGAGATAGATGCTGCTGGAACTCGAGGAACTCCACACCAGTTTCGGATCCGGCGACGACGCCGTGAAAGCGGTTGACGGAGTCTCTTTTGGCGTCAGGGAAGGCGAGATAAAGGCTCTTGTGGGGGAGAGCGGCAGCGGAAAAACCGTTACAGCGGAGTCCATCACCCGGATTACTGAGGGCGACATCTCCGGAGGGATCAGATACCGGGGACGCGGTGTTCTCAACATGACGGATCGGGAACTCCGAGAACTACGGGGAGGGGAGATAGCCCATGTCTTCCAGAACCCCGACAACACGCTCAACCCCGTCTACACGGTGGGGAACCAGGTACGTGAAACTCTAAACCTCCACCGGGACCTCTCGAAACGTGAAGCAAGGCGTGATGCCGTCGAACTTCTTGCCAGGGTGGGGATTCCCGACGCCGCCGCCAGGGTCGACGACTACCCCCATGAGTTCAGCGGTGGAATGAAGCAACGTGTCGCGATAGCCAACGCCCTCGCCGGCCGACCCGATCTACTCATCGCCGACGAACCCACAACCGCACTTGACGTCAGCGTCCAGGCCGGAATACTCGATCTTCTCGATGAACTCCGGAGCGACCTCGGACTTTCCATACTCTTGATCACGCACGACCTGGGGGTGGTGGCGGAGATCAGCGACTCCGTAGTCGTGATGTACGCGGGAAAGGTGATGGAGAAGTCCCCTACGGAGACGTTGTTCGAGGAGCCAAAACACCCGTATACAGTGGATCTTCTCGACTGTCTACCCGGAACCGGTAAGGGAAAACCGATGGAGGGTACGCTACCGAACCCCCGTGATCCACCAGAAGGATGCCGATACCACCCGCGGTGCAGGTACGCCGTCGAGGACTGCCACACCGGACCACAACCACCTCTGTATACCCCGGGAGAGATATTGGAGGAGGATATAGGGAGACGAGGTCCGGAGTACTCCGACGTGACGGAACTTGATGGGTCGCAGGATAGGTCGGAATCCGGGACTGACACCCCCGCGGAATCCGAAGTATACCAAGGAGAGACAGAGCCTTCGGATGTCAGCGGTGAGGCGGAGAGGGTTTCCTGTGTCTACTACGAACCCGGAACCCAACTCGATCCAGAAGCGATACAGCCAAAGTCCCGGGAATCAGGTGGGGGAACCATCGATGAGAGTGAGGGTGAGGTTCTTCTGGAGGTCGAGGGTCTGGAGAAGATTTACAGATCGACCGGAGGCCTGTTGAGGACGAGTACCAGGGAGGTCAGGGCGGTGGACGGTTTCGACCTCACTGTCAGGGAGGGTGCTATACATGGACTTGTAGGGGAAAGCGGATGTGGGAAGACAACCGCAGCACACGTTATACTGAATCTGGAGGAAGCCACGGGTGGCGAGATACAGTACCGGGGACGGGATGTATCTTCACTGTCGGGTCCCGAACTCAAACGGTTCAGACGTGCTACAGGAGTGCTGTTCCAGGACCCCACCAGCAGCTTCGACCCCAGGATGTCGGTAGGGGAGTCCGTGATGGAGCCACTAAAGATACATGGAGTACCGATAGAAACCAGGATGCCGGCCGCGAACGAGAAGCTAGACCTCGTTGGACTTAACCCAGGCTATACCGACAGGTATCCCCACGAACTCAGCGGGGGTGAAAAACAGCGCGCCGCCCTCGCCCGCGCCCTCGTCACGGAGCCTGAGTTCCTGATCGCCGACGAACCCGTGTCGGCTCTTGACGTCAGCGTACAGGCAAAGATACTGAACCTCCTCCAGGATCTTAGAGATGAACTCGGTCTCACAGTTCTTCTCATAACCCACGACCTAAACGTCGTAAGGGAGATATGCAGCGACGTAACCGTCATGTATCTCGGTGAAAACGTCGAACAGGGATGTAGACGGGAGGTCTTCACAAACCCGAAACATCCTTACACCAGGTCTCTTCTTTCGGCGGTACCCGAACCGGACCCCGGTTCAGGGGAGGGATCACAGGCTATATCCGGCGAACTTCCCGACCCGTCGAACCCGCCGGAGGGATGCAGGTTCCATACCCGGTGTCCGGATATCATTCCTCCCGAGAACCTGGACGTATCGACGGAGGAGTACAGACGTATACTGGAGTTCAAGCGCGCCGCGGAAAGAAGAGTTTCCGGTGAAGGAAAGATGAAGGCCGATCCCGGTTATGAGGAAGGTAACGCCATGGCAGAAGAAAGAACGAGTGAAAGGTATGGGTTATCTAGAACCGGTGACCGGGAACTCGACGAATCCCTGGAGAAAGCTCTAGGTTACTTCGTCGATGGGATGTATGGAGATGCAGCATCGGAACTCGGGGTTTTCGAATCAGTCTGTGAATCCGAGGTTCCGGAGGAGTTCGGCGGAGAACATTCGGCGAAATGCCATCTACTTGAAGAAGATACAGAGTAGGGCTGTGGGATAGGATTAGAGGGATAGGGTTGTGGGATAGGGTTGTGGGATAGGATTAGAGGGATAGGGTTACGGGGCTCCATCCCCCGCTTAATCGACGAACTCGCTTTCGAACTTGCTGATGCTTTCGTCGCTTCCCGCCACGACCAGCGTATCACCCTCCTCGACTACGAAGTCGGGGGATAGCTGGGTTATTAGTTCGTCGTTACGTTCGACTGCCACCACTGTAGACCCGGTCTTTTTGGCTACGTGGGCGTCCCGGAGACTCGACTCAACCAGTCCAGGTGCGGCTGTACGCACCATCTTTATCTGTTTGTTGATGGTCATTATGTCCTCCCCAAGAACGTTCCGTGCGATCAATCTTCCGCTGACGTTCGGAAGACCGAGGACGTAGTCTGCACCCGCACGGTAGAGTTTGGATATGCTTTCGTTATGGTTGGCTCTCACCAGTATCTCTATGTTGGGGTTGAGTTCCCTGGCGACAAGTACGGTGAAGATTGCCTGTGTGTCGCTGCCGAGCGTTACGACCAGGGCGCGGGCGTCCTTCACACCTGCCTCTAGAAGAACGTCCTCGTCTGTGGCGTCGCCCACCACGTCTACGTCTTCAACCTCCTCTATATCCACGACTGTGGCGGGAACAGTTTCCAGTTTTTTACATACAGTCGAACCGACCTCTCCGTGTCCCGCGACTATAACGTCTCCTCTCCGGTGCGGACGTCCCTCGGACTGCGTGAGTTTCTTGAGGTCCTCAAGCTGGTTCTCCGTACCAGCTACAAGAAGTACTGTTCTTTCGTCCAGCACCGTGTCTCCACCGGGATGGGCGTAAAACTCGCCGTCTATCCAGACTCCCAGGACGCTTACCCCCGTTTTATCCCTTATGCGGCTGTCGGAGATCTGTTCTCCACAGATACTGCTCTCGTGATGAACCGGAAGTTCCACGATAAGAAAGTCCTCGCCGACCTCGACTGTGTCGCCCAAATGGGTCTGTACCGACGTGGTTACGATGTCCGCTATACTTATCCCGAGGAGGTGGCGGGGCAGGAGGACCCGGTCGGCACCAGCGTACTCTATGTATGGCGCTAAATCGGCGTCCTCGATAAGGCTGAATACCTTTACATCACTACTTAACTCACGTATCGAAAGTATGACACTGGCGTTCCTTTCGTCGCTGTAGTCAACCACCGCCGACGCAGCCTGCGAGACACAGGCGTTTTCGAGGTCCTCGACCTCCTGCGGATCACCGTAGATCACGTTTACACCCTCACCTCTGAGTTGCGAGACATCTTCACGGTCAGGTTCGAGCACAACGTAGCCGACGTTTCTCTCCTCGAACTCGTCTATAATTGTTTCACCTCTAGATGTGTAGTTGCAGATAACTACGTGATCCTCCATGTCCACCGACGTCGGAACCCTCTCCTTCAACGCACCCTGGATCGCGGGTACTATAAACAGCGGTAGAGTGGTGAACAGGAGCAGTATACCTGTAAACTGCATTAATACTACGAACAGGTTCATGGCGGCCGACTTCCAGGGGGCGTGACTTCCGTAACCCGTGGTGGTGAAGGTTTCTACAACGACTTCGAAGGCATGGATATAGGAGACTGATCGGTGTTCGAAATGGCTCATACCTAACCTGTACATGAACGTAAAAAACAGTAAGACGGAAAGAAAGACGACGACGTAGGCCGCGACGCGTTTGTTCCTTTCCATTCTGTTTTCGGTATCAGTTTGTTGTGTTTTAGAGCGTAGACGTATATTATAGTGCAGACGTATATTATAGTGGTTTATCTATTTCCTCGAAACGGCGAATCAAGGTATATCACAAGATTACTTTCTTACTGGCTATTACTTTCTTACTGGCTATTACTTTCTTACTGGCTA
>JBDGRN010000026.1:11426-20309 GCA_042218125.1 Halobacteria archaeon
CTGGCTATTACTTTCTTACTGGCTATTACTTTCTTACTGGCTATTACTTTCTTACTGGCTATTACTTTCTTACCAGATATTTCTGCTTTAACTAACTTTCTCAGTTCTCATTTGACTTTCCAGTACTGTACGGTGCAGAGTCCATCCCCAACAACGTCCTGCATCTTTCTGTCCACCTTTCTGACTCCCTTGGCTAACTTCTTCGGTGTAACTCTGTATAGCCCGAACGGGAAGAAGAAGTCTTTCTTCGAATCTACGACTTTTAGATCCGCTTTGTCTACGAAACCATGGACATCGTCGTCGGTGTACAGGTTACTTCCCATCGGTAGGAAGCTGTTGTAGGTTCTCCTCGCACTACTTTTGCTGAATGTGTCGAAGACTACGTAGTTTTTCGATACGCGTTGGAGCTCTTTGAGGTACTCCGCGGGTTCATCGGCCAGATGGAAGAAACGCATTGCGACAGCAACCTCGAACGAGTCGTCTGGGAACGGAAGGTTCTTTCCGTCACCTCGTAAGAAGTCCACCGAGCCTCCGAAACCCGTTGAAGATATCTTCTTCCGTGCCTCCTCCAACATAGGCCTGCTAATATCCACTCCCGTAACCTCGGCATTCCTCTCGAGGAATTCTATCGTGAACCTACCTGTTCCACACGCTGTTTCCAAAAGACGTACTCCGTTCAGGTCGCCGGTGATGTCGAAAAGAGCCTTCTTCTCGCCCTCGTCTACGAGTTCACCTCCCTTGGAGAAACGCCACTCGTCGTATTCCGTTGCCGTTTCTCCTTCCTGGTACCAGTCTCTTCCCTTCACGTGCACCTAATTTTGGGTAGACCTGTTTATATAACTCTTGTTTTAAACTCAACTGTTTTACCTCCCGGACAGACAGTATTTCTGTAAGTATATTCCTGTAAGTATATTACTCTCCCAACAGACGGTATACTTACTAGAAATATAGATCTCATAGTAACAGTACTATAAGATTTGATGGATTGTATAATAAGATTTAGATGGTTTGTATAGTACAGTAGATCAGACGGCTGTACGGTTCCCTCGGGGAGATCTGCAGTCTTTTGGTACATTGTTAATGTGGTTTTCGTTTGGAAATACCTATTCTGTTGCTACGAACAGTATATAATTATCTTTAATAGCTTTATCTCTCTAACTGTATCACGTACTGCGTATTTCAGGAAACGGTTCATATACTAATCGGTTACTATGAGGGGCGTTATTAACACAAAGAATTTAAAGGAATGCCTTCTCTTTTGGTAATGTATACAACCCATGGAGGTTGACTAGTGAAATGAACGATAGAAGAAAAAGAGCAAAGACCGTAACCATTTTGGTTACATTGTTGACGATAACGTCGATGGCAGCAGCAACCGTTGCAGTTGCCAACACAGCGGATCGACCGGACAGTTCGAATGTCTTCGATCCTAAAACGAGTGATGGTAACGTAGGTAGCGGAGCAACAGTATTCCAGGGAGAGGAAGGTATCAACTACACGTTGGGTCTCTCAACTCTTGAAACAAAGAGTGGAGATACTCTCGAAGTAGATAGAAGTACTGTACCCAAAGGTCAGGGTATAGGCAAGTACTGGCAGGATCCTGACAACGACTCAGGTTCCGTTTCAGGCCAGGGTGACAACATCTCCGTAGTTCAGCCGACCGTTACCCCGGTAGACCTGATCAACGTCAACGGAGACGATATCAGCTCCGGTGCGGAAGTCAAGGAGAACGAAATTCTACTCGTCAGGGCTAACCCCAACTACCTCAAGGCAGAAGATGTCAAGATAGACATCAAGGGACCGGAAGGCGGTCTCGATCTTGAGAAAGCCATCGTGCAATCAGCTGACATCGGTAAGCTCACAACCGAACAGAACAGCAGCATCCGTCAGTCTGAGGGATGGAGCAGTCGTAACCTCTCCAACACAACTTCGATCGAACAGGGTATAGGTAAGACCAACCTCACCGACTCTGATAGCGTGATATGGGCTCTCGACTTCGATGGAGAAGATCAGGGACAGTACTCCATCACCGTAGAAGGAATAGACGACTTCGAAACAGAAAACAACCCTGTAGACCAAGCCACAACCACAAAGACGATTCAACTCACAACAGACGACCAGCCACAGATCGAAATTGACAACGCTGAACCCACACAGGGTCAGAAGGTCACATACACCATCTCCAGCGTATCCGCTGGTGACAACTACACCGTAGCGATCGATAAGAGCGACGTAAGGGACTCCATCGGTACCAACGAGACGTTCGCAAGACACAACGTACTCAGATTCATAGGCGAAGTTAACTCTGAACCTAAGGTAGGAAGCGACTTCATCTGGGCTAACCTGACAGTCGATGAGGATTCAGGTATAGCACAGGGTCAGGTAGATACACAGTACCTCGACGACAGTTCCGTCGACCTGACACTACTCGCCAACAACACCACCTCTGAGAAAGGTTCGATAAACCCTAATCAAACGGATAATGTAGATAACCATGAGATAGACGAGACAAGCATAAACGTAAACGAAGGTCAGATCACGATAACTACACCTGGCAACACGTACGTACCTGGTCAGGAGATAGACCTCAACGGTACAGCATCCCAGGGTATGGACGACGTAGTCGTCTACACAAAGGACCAGGGTAGATGGCAGAAGATAGACAAAATAAGCGTCGAGTCCGACGGCACGTGGGAACAGAGAAACGTAATCCTGTCCGACTCCACGGACTCCAACGTCAACAGTAGCAGTGAAGCCGCAAGCATACTATCGCTACCCGGCATCTACAGAATAGGTGCTGTTGACCTTACGGACGTTTCCCATCTGGACAGTGACGGACCACAGAACCTCACGTCCCAGCAGTTCAACTCCGGAACAAGTACACAGCGCTCACTCAGAGTCACGATGCCCACACTCACGGGCAGATTCATCACCTACGACAACCAGCTCTTCATCAACGACGACCTGGACATCGTGGGACACGCAGTTGGCGCCGAGAAGCTTAACAAGTTCTTCCTCGGAACCAACTCCGACACAGCCAGTGACAAGATAACGGTAGACCAGGACGACACGTTCGAGGACAACGAGACAGTATCAGGCGTCTCCTCCGGTATGGTTGACGCCCTCGTAATGAGTCCTGGACGTGACAGCCTCTACGGTAACGGCGTACTCACAGTCAGTGACCAGTTCAACGACACATCCAACCACGACGGCAGTGATTTCACTACATTCGGCAGTGAGAACCCACAAGCCAACGTTGACAACTTCGAGAACTACGTTCAAGGCCTCGGAAGTTACACCGCGAGTTCCTACACGCTCTCACAGCTAAGAGGAAACGTACTGGCCGAGTCCGTTAACGACCAGGGTAGCGACGACCTCATGATCTCCAAGACCTTCAGACTCATGGACGACTCCACGACATCCGTGGACCACGTCGCACCCGACCAGCTAATGGACAACACAACAGGCATTGTACCCATAGAACCCGGCGAAACGATGGGCATCATGGGTACAACCAACCGTAACCCCGAACAGGCAACCATAGTCGTAGAAGCCATCAACGGTACAGACCAGAACCTACTGGACATAGGCGTAGTTGACGAATGGGGTACATCCGGAGAATGGAGTACCAACCTCTCGGTACCCGAGAACGTCACACCGGGCAACTACACATTCCAAGCTGACGACGGAGAGACGACAGACGTCTTCAGTGTCCCAGTAGTCGCTGAACGTAGCGGCACTGGCGGTCAGTCCGACCAGGTCAAGAAGCTTGAGAAACAGGTTAACCAGCTACAGGAGCAGGTTGACCAGCTTCAGGGACAGAACAAGAAACTCGAAGGTCAAGTCAGCGACCTACAGAACAAGAACCAGAACCTCACCAGCCAGAACAAACAGCTACAGGACGAGCTTGATAAAGCCAAGAAGGATAAAGGCACAGACAACGATACTGGCGGTCAAGGTCAAGGACAGCCCGGCTTCACAGCAGTCGTCGCGCTGGTAGCCATCCTGTCCGTTGGCGCAGTCGCACTCCGTAGAAGAGACTAAGTAGCCTAGAACCGAACAACGAACAGTTTTTTTCTGCTGCCGAATAAGAAAATACCTTATAAAACAGATAGAGACGTCTCTAACATGAAGATATTGTAAGCCGTGTCAAGATATTTTTGCGTCAGAGCTGTTTTTTGAATGATCTGGAAGCCAGGTCAACAAAGTTCATTACCTGTCTCTAAGGATACTCTATTTCTTTTTTCAGTAAGATTATTAACTCGACCGCGTCATATGTCATACATGACAGACGTAAGGGTTATTGTTTCAGACACTGAGTCGGGAGACTCCCATCAGGTAGAAGCGGATTCTACGGGACTAATAGGTAGAGAGATAGGTGAAGAAGTAGAAGGCAACAAGGTTGGTCTATCGGGATACAGTCTCGAGATAACCGGTGGTAGCGATGATACCGGCCGACCAATGAGGCGGGACGTAGAGGGATCCGGTATCTCGGAGGTTCTGGTTAGAGGCGGCACCGGTTTCAACCCAACAAAGGATGGAGAAAGAAGGAGGGTTAGCGTCCGGGGTTCCGTGATAGGGGACTCAGTATCACAGGTCAATACCAAGATAGTTGAAAAAGGAGATACCGAAATAGAAGAACTCGTTGACGGGGAAGAGTAAACCGTATTTGGGTGACCGGGATAACTAACAAACTGATCTCAAGTTAATAGATTTTCTACTCTTTCAGCTAATTTTTATGGGGTCGGTTCCGTAATTTCTAAACTGAACGAAAAAGTAGTTCTGTAACCTTCTCACTGTAAATCCGGTCAATCTTTAACCAGTTCGTTTAACGCAGAATCTACGTACTCATCTGTGTCAAGACCTTTCTTTTCAGCCACCAGGATGGCCGCGGCGTCTATATCTACCTGTTGCATCTCCTGTACGGCGGCGTTTATTTCGGATACCACGTCCTTCTTGGTGTAGCCAGCGGATTCAAGTTCGGAAATTATCTGTTCGGTTACGGTTCTATCCCGAACTATTTCCTCGTATTTGGGGGGAGAGTCGATAGAGCCGGTTTTCTCTCGACTGAAGTTTATATGTAAAACGTCGTCGTTTATGGAGAGTATACCTTCGTCCAAACTTTTTTCCAGCAGACCTTTACTCTGTTTAGGCGTATACCAGTTAAGCTCTGAAGAAAGACAGTAGATATACTGGGTTTTTTTCAGGCTATCTGTTCTTCTTTTGCGAAACGGTTCTGCGGTAACCTTTTTCAACATTCTGTATCAAGGGAGTTTATATCGGATGTTTTCTGTCTAGTTGAGGATCGTAGATAACCTCAAAACCTTTTCATTACATACTTCCAAACTTTTTATTATATAACCGTTGAAGTTTAATACTGTCTCTTAGGTTGTTTAATGAAGTTTAATTGCCAGTTGGGTACTGTTGTAGTTTAATCTCTATTAGGGTACTGTTGTAGTTTAATTACTGTCAGGGTACTGTTGTAGTTTAATCTCCATCAGGATAAGTTAAATCCATTCTAAACGTGGTACTGTTCTTAAACGTAGGAGGAATCTACAGGGAAACTGCGTTGATTACGCCGTCCTGTCCGGGCCGAGACACCACTCTGGCTTCGCCTTCTTCCGTATCGATGATAGCGCCCTTGGTTATAATATCTCTCCTGGCGTAGTTGGGGTTGGCTTCGTTTTCGGTGACGCCGTTTATCTCGACTCTCTTTGTTTCTCCGTCATCTATAAGGTTTACTTCAGTGGTTTCCAGTACCCTTGTTTTCTTGGAACCGCCACGCACCTTGATGGTCTTGTACTTGTTTCCCTCTACCTGTGACTCCGTGGGTTCTCTTCCGAGTTCGTGCTTCCTCTTCTTCCGCTTAGGTCTCCTTCTTCCGCCCGTTTTCTTCCGTATAGACTTACCTTGCCATTCCATAGTAATCGAAAAGGCTTCGACGGATTAAAAACCTGTCTTTGTAATGCAGGTTTCGGGATTTTATGGGGTTACTGGCTGTTGTATGGTAAAATAGGCTTTTTTTTACCGTAGGTTTTTCAGGTACACTGTTTAATACTGGTTAAAGTGATGGACGTTAGTACCTTCACCGATACGTATTTACCTAACATAAACGGTGCTACCTATACCATCTCTCTGTGGAAGGAAAAATGGAACGAGGGTTACGACGGTAGGATGACTGTAACGTATCCCGGAAGCAGTAAACACGAGTCTGATAGATACGAGTATCCGGTTAGGAGTCTTCCGTTTCCATTCTATGAGGGTATGAAGCTGGGACTACCGCTTCCCACTGGTCTCGGAGGTCTTTTCAGGGTTCTCGCTAGAAACGACCGTGTCTCTGACACCAAGTCGAGGTTCTACGACGACAGTTATCTTGGATATACCTCGATCCTTCGAAGGGGTTCACGGAACATCCGTGGGAGTTTCTCGGATACAGAAGACACGTATCTGGGGATACTGAAGCCAGACCGGCCTTTGAGTGGTGAAAACAGCTTCCGTCTACCGGACGACGTATGTGATGCTGACATTATACACGTACACAGCCCCTTCGCGCTTGGAATGGCCGGAGCACAGATAGCTCTCTCTAAGGATCTGCCGTTGGTGGTTAACTACCATACCCCTACCGACGAATACGTCAAGTACATAACTGACAACGAGAGCTTGAAGAAACGGCTCAAGGCTATAAACGACTGGTGGGAGCAGAGGTACCTGACACACGCCGACGTCGTAATTACACCTTCGCGACAGGCCCGTGCTTGGCTCGACGACAAGGGTGTCGAGAGGGAGAAGGTGGTTTCTCTCCCAAACGGTATCGACACGGAGTTTTTCCGACCTTTGGATTCGGATGATTTCAAAGATAGGTACGGACTTGAGTCTCCCGTTATTGGATACTGTGGAAGACACGGATACGAAAAACGTCTGGATGACGTGGTAGAGGCTGCTACCTTACTCGACGACGACGTTGACGTGGTTCTCGTGGGGGATGGACCAGCCAGGACGGACTTCATGGAGCAGGCGAAGGAACTCGGCGTCGATGATATGATTACCTTTCCGGGTTTTATAGAAAGGGAGGCTCTTCCCGAGTTTTACTCGTCTCTCGATGCCTTCGTCTTTCCGAGCGATGCTGAAACCGAGGGTCTCGTCGCACTGGAGGCGACTGCGTGTGGAACACCCGTAGTCGCCGCCGACGCCCGGGGTTTGAAAAACACGGTCAAACACGGAAACAACGGCTACAGATACGAACCAGGTGAAATAGACAAACTTGTAGAGGGTGTACGGTACGTACTGGATAGGCAGGAGTCGTTGTCAAGTAACTGTCTTGATATGAGGTCATCGATAAAGGTCGAAAACACCATCGATAAACTCAAGAAAATATACGTTGCTCTCAACAGGGACGGTGGTTTTTCACGGGAGTGTTTATGAGCAAAAGATGAGTTTGAACGGTATTTTTGGAATCAAGATGGCCTTGAAGGAAATTTATGGAAAATATGCAACACGTAGGTATTTTTCGACGGACCGAAAAGAGGTATGTATGGAGGTTGGAACTATCTGGTTTTTTATACCGACGGAGGATCTGTTAATGGGCGATTTCAAGGGACGTTTAACGGAGGTGGTTACTTGAAACAGGTCAGTCTCATGGTCAGGGATAACTGCCCGAAATGTAAGGAGGCGCTCGAGATACTGGAGGATCTAAGGGAGAAGAGGGACGACTTCCGGTTCGATGTTAGGGACGTGGATGAGGACGAGGAACTGTACAGAAAGTACACAGACTTCGTTCCCGTCGTTCTTGTGGACGGTGAAGTGGAGTTCCGTCTCTTTCTCGACAGGGACGAGTTTCAAGAGGTACTGGACCGATCTTAAAGTATGCTGTTGGGTGAACTGAGTTACGACGAAGTCGAGAACTACGTTGACCGACCGGTTCTTTTTCCTTTAGGTAGCACTGAGCAACACGGTAGACACGCACCGCTTTCCACTGACTCGTTTATTGCGGAGGCTATGGCGACTCACGTGGGGGAGGAGCTTGACGTTCTTACTCTTCCGACACTGGAGGTTGGTCTTTCACAGGAACACCGTAACTTCGATGGTGCTCTTTACGTTGACGCATCCACGTACAGAACCTTTTTACTGGATCTCGTGGATTCTCTCCGGGAGTTTGGTGTGGAAACAGTGGTATTCGTCAACGGGCACGGCGGCAACATCGGCGCTCTTGGTGAAGTATGCCGTCGGGTTTCGAGACAGACTGATACCTTCGCCACGGAGTGGACCTGGTGGCGTTCGGTGGATCACGGGATGGGACACGCGGGATTTTTGGAGACCTCATTGGCTCTGTATCTGAAGGAGGAACTCGTGGATCTAAACGACGGTGAGGATGGAGTCGATAGCTGGGGTAGGTACGTTGAGGGTTCGACCGTTTTATACGATGTTGACGAGTTCTCCGAATCCGGTGTGGTTGGCTCGTTCGAGGACGCGTCGGTCGACGCGGGTGAGGATATCTTCGACGAAGCTACCGATTCACTCGTCCGACTTGTTGAATGGCTCGACGAAAATAAAAGTGGAGAAGGTTGACTGGTTGGTTCAGTAGTGATCTATAGGATTTTGAGCGAGAGTACCACGGGTGACCTCACCCGTGGGTGAATCGCGTCGAAGTAGTTAATTAACCTTACGTTGTCTTGATAGTACGGCAGTTTGGTATAGGGCTTACTGGCTTAAACAACAAAAGCAAACCCTGAACGCCTAATATACCGGCTTTGTAGGTGGACTCGAATCGAAATGGTTCAGAGAAAAATAGTCAAGAGAAACGCTAGAGGTAAGCTAAATTCCCTGTAGGTGAGGATGGTCTAGTGGCAAAGTGGACTTGCCATAGAGAATAAGTCCCTCCGTTGA
>JBDGRN010000088.1:0-19442 GCA_042218125.1 Halobacteria archaeon
GGTTTACTTTTCGTCTCGAAGCTTGCGCTTCGAGGGCTCGCAAACCCTTGGTTTGCGAACGCCCCGACCCGCACAGACTCACCCGCCGAACCATCGGCGGGGTTTTGTGAGTGCGGTAATTACTGTTTTTATCACTAAACTTGTTCAGTACATCGTTGTATCCATCATCTTCAGTTAATTCAACATCAATGTCTAAATCCAACTCAGCTTTGTATTTCCATGCAACGTTAGTGCTGGCGTTACGGTCAGCATGGTCTTGGTTCAAGTTGCAGTTATCGTTGTGGCAGGTGAATCGACTGCCTTTCCGAACACCTTGTTTCCCGCAACAGCTACACCGCTTGCTGTTATACCAACTGTCAACGTTATCAGTCGGTATCCCTTTCCAATTAACTTTATACTCCACCATACCCTCAAACTCCCCGTATGGTAAGCGGTGAAGCCTACGGTTCATGTAGGTTCCATACTCAATCTCATCACGGATACCAGTCATATCCTAAAAAACAACTACTGGTTTCGGAAATTTCTGGCTGAACTCCACAACTATCCGTGACAGCCGATGTAACACCCAGTTGGTGTATCTACCTTCACGACTACTAACCTTGTTACGCATAGAGGTTTTATCGTGTTCCTGACACCGCCGAACTACATCGTGAAGTTTCTGTCTAACTCGTTTCACATCACCGTAATCCAACACTAACGTTCCAAGCGTATCTAGTGTTTCTCGGTCTAACGCCGTCACCGAGATGTTACCTTCATTTATATCTACTCCCACGATGGTTTCTGAGTCTTTTTTATCTCGGACAGATACATCCTGCTGTATCGGGACATGTAGGTAGTACACACCCTCACGATACAGCAACTCAGCCTGCCCTAATTTAAAATCTTCGTTGTCTTCGTTAATCGCTTTCTTCAGTAGGTCTAAATCCGTCTTTTTCCCGCATAAATGACCTTCAACCTTCTTGTACGGCTTAGGAGTAATACGAAAACTTACTCTACCGTCGTTGTTACTCCATAGGTTGAATCCTTCCGTGTAGCCAAGAAGAATGGCGTGGACCAGGTGCTGGCAAAAGCCCTCTTGCAGAAAACCGGCGCCCATATATCTGGTGAGTTTAAAGAAAACGCCTTAACCCTGGTCGACGTGGAAATCCTCGACTGAAGTGACATAGACGATGGCGTCTAGTGTCTAAATACTGGGTTTTCTCCATCTTCCTGCAAAGGGATTGAAGTTATCTTTAATAACCACGTCGTGGTTCCTATCTTTCTCAACAATGGCGTAAACAGATCAGGTTAGAGACCTGCAACTACATGTATAGTTAATGCCCGGCGTAGAACAGTATGAGAGGAACCAACAGCGACCCCATGCAGTGAACCCTTCTTACCCGTCGGAGGTTCGGCACCGCCCCGATAACGGTTGCCGCCGCCAGGACAGGTAAACCCCTTAGTCCGGAAAGCACCGAGGTCAACGCGACCAGGAGGCCGAGTATACCCAGGGAGAGTGCCCTGTAGTTCACGGCCCTTACGAAACCGAAGGCGAGTCGACCTGCCAGTATCGTGGCGTGGAACGCGAGAAAGGAGACTGCAGCGAGTATAGTCAGGTAGAGAACCAGCTCTTTTTCCGTTAGTTTTCCGAGACGTGAGACTGCGACTGCGACACCGCTACGTTCCCTCCCCAGGAAGTAGAGTGCTACGAGGGCGTAGATGGAGTTCGAGGTGTTGACTCCCGAGACGGCGGTGACGAAGGACCGTCTCCCCTCGCTCTCGGTATCCGTATCGGGTAGTACGGACTGTATCAGGGTGGTGGCTACGGCGGGTGATGCACCCGGAATCCATCCTACGACGGCGCCCGCGAACCCTCCGCCGAGGCTGTCTACCAGAACCCGTTTTTTGCCGAGTAACGAACCCTCCATCTCACGTTGTTCCGGTATTTCTGCGTCGGAGCTGTAGCTGGAGATCAGTAATGGAACACCGAACAGACCCGTGAACAGCGGCATCAGTAGTTCTCCCGTCTCGGAGACTCCCTCGAAGACGTAGTATCCGAGTACACCGCTCGAAAAAAACGTCCAGAACGCCGCTATCTTTCTGCGGAATCCGCCGCTCTCCGTCCATAGAAGGTATCCAGCTATGCCGGCTAGGAGGTACCCGAAGTAGTTCTCGACGACTCCGTATACAGACGTAGCTACTACTGTGAGGGGTAGCACTAGTGCGAATGCAGCAGCGACTGAGAGCATGCTGCCCGCCGCCGAAAGACGCACCGCCTCGTTGCCGCGTCCCTCCAGCACCATCTCGTGACCCGGAAGCGCGGCGAGAGCCATAGAGTCGTCCGGAACCCCGACGGCGACGCTTGGTACGATATCCAAGAAGCTATGGCTGATTGCGGCAGCGACCATCGTGACGCCGAGATACTCAACGCCGGGAAAACTGGATGCGGCACCGGCGAGTAGGAGGGCGAAGGTGTTGACGTGTAGCCCAGGAGTTAGGCCGCTGACGACCCCTAACAGAAATCCAGCAAGAGAAAACAGGGCTATTTCTACCGGAAACATGGTTGAAGTGTTGTTTCAAGTTGAAGGTATGGTCAGCCGTTTAAAACTGCTTCTACAGTTAAAGCTTCAACAGTTAAAGGTGGTTCCCGTTTAACTGATTACCCCGACGGAGTCCTACGACAAGCAATAAGCCTCAGTAGAATACCAAATTAGTATTTAAAGGTATCGTTTATTTCGTTTTTACTAATTCTTAAAATCCTCCAGTGACACATTTATTTAATGAATAGTGAAATGAAAACTACGTCTACTGATGAAGAGGAAAAGAGTGAAGACCCAGAGTCTGGACAGAAATACAAGAGTAAAGACGCAGACGAAAAGTTCTGTACCAGTTGCGGTGAAAGGATAAAGGAAGACGCCGTTATCTGCCCAGAATGTGGCGTAAATCAAGGCCACGGTCAGGAAGGTACAAAGGAACCCGGCATCGCCGCACTGGCCTCCGTCATAATTACAGGTGCAGGCCAGATATACAACGGACAGATAGGAAAAGGGATTGGACTGATGGTGCTTCAGGTAGTCAACGTAGCCCTTATGTTTGTCCTCATCGGATTCGTAACCTTACCACTCACCTGGGCTTACAGCGTATACGACGCTTACAAGACATCAAAGAGGATCAACAACGGCGACATCACAGTTTAAAACTAAATCAGACATAAACCACGGACGACTAATTTTAAACTATGCCAGTTGAATACAGAGTCAGTTCTAACTTATAAAAGAGTTAGTTTTAAACAAAACCGGGATTTACTCTATCTTTATCTCTCTTCGCTGTCGAGAACCCTGATATGGTCTCCCCTTACCGTGACAGGTATGGGTACGGTAGATTCGTGTAGTTCGACGGTGACTTCGTCGCTCGACTGGTCGATTCTTTTTATACGCGCTTTCTCGCCCTTGAACGGTCCGCTGATTACCTCGACGACGTCGCCCTCGTTGACGCCCGAAACGGAGGGTTTTGGGGTGAGGAAATGTTCGACTTCCGCCATGCTTGTCTGTCCCTCGACCATGCTGTTTGCGTGTGGAATGCGGTCTATTGCCCTCCTTACGGAGTTGTCGTTCTTCGCTTCTACAAGGACGTATGCCGTGACGTCGTTGGGAACGAGAATGGAGTGAATTCCGGGGTTGTCCCTGTCCATCAGCATGTCCGCTACGGTCGTTTCGTGGCTTGCCGTCGTTTTGACTGCGTATATACTCATTTATATGTCACCTAAGGCGGAAGCGGCCTCATGGCTATGAATATCAGGAAACCTATCGTTCCAACGAGCAGGACTCCTGCGGCAGCAATCATTGCCACCTGTTTGAACTCCTGCCAGGACGGAGTCCTCGCCAGCTTGAGAACCCTGGTGTAGTCGCTTAGATTTAAGCTTATATCCATTTATAGAGAGATATATAGCGCGTCAACTTGAGTTCTTCCATCGAACTACGTTTCTTCGATCCGTACGGCGTGGTCGTCCCTGTTTCCGTTTGAGGTGTGGCCTGAATAAAGTAAACTGAAGTTATATCTACTCGACGAAGTCGATGTTTTCGTGAGTCTGCGTAGGTGAGTCCTGCGTGCCGTATATCTGTGGACTGTCGACACCGGTTACGACTATCATGGTACGCATCTCGCCCTCTAGCTCCTCGTCGACCGAGGTACCCCAGATAATACGTGCATCCTCGTCTATCCTGTCGTATATCTGTTCGACTACACCCTCAGCCTCGTCTATAGTCATGTCGGTGCCACCTGTCACGTTGACGAGGGCACTCGTCGCACCCTCGATGTTGACGTCTAATAGAGGTGACCTGAGTGCACGTTTGACGCTGTCCTCTGCCTTCGAATCACTGTCGCTTTCGCCGAGACCTATCATGGCGACGCCGCCCTTCTCCATCACTGTCCGGACGTCGGCAAAGTCGAGGTTGACGAGTCCGGGCTTGGTGATGAGTTCGGTGATTCCCTTGACGCTCCTCATCAGAACTTCGTCTGCGATACGGAACGCCTTGTTGACGGGTAGGTTTCCTACGCTGTCGAGGAGTCTGTCGTTCGGCACCACGATAACGGTATCCGCTATATCACGTAGACGTTCGAGGCCCGCCTCTGCGTTGGTGCGGCGTACCTCGCCCTCCGCCGTGAACGGCGTGGTGACGATAGCGATAGTAAGGGCGTCTGCGTCCTGCGCCGCCTGTGCGACGACGGGTGCGCTTCCCGTACCTGTGCCGCCTCCAAGTCCTGCGGTGACGAAGACCATGTCGCTGCCTTCTATCGAGTCCTTGATCTCCTCCTGGCTTTCCAGTGCGGCTTCCTCCCCCACCTGGGGTACACTGCCGGCACCGCGTCCCTTGGTTTTCTTCTCGCCGAGCAGAATCTTTCCGTCAGACTCTATGTCGACTAAATGCTGTACGTCGGTATTGGTGGCGACGAGTTCGGCACCTTCGATGCCCTCCATCTCCATCCTGTTGATGGTGTTGCATCCTCCCCCACCACACCCGACGACGGTGATGTTGGTCTGGAGTTCCTGCAGTACGGCCTGTAACTCCTCCTCGGTGGTGTTGTTACCTCCGTCGAGCTCCTCCTGGGGCTGGGTTTCGGTACGGGACTCCGTCTGTGTTTTTGCTTCTTTTCTCTGTCCTGCTCCGTTTTCGACCGGGTCAGTCCCTTCCTGTGTCGTGAAACCGGTCTCTGGTTCTACTTCATCCTCCGCTTCTTCTGCTTCTTCGAGTGCGTCCTGAACTATTTTATCCATAATCTTGCCACACCAGTTTTAGTATAGAAATTTTAGCCGTTTAGACATATAACATTAAGTCAGACGACCGTATGACACCCATGGGTGGTTTGGCAGTATCCCGGCGCATTACTGCGGTTCTCTTGTAGAATCAGGGGATCTGGATCTCGAACCGGAGTTCCTCTTTCCGAGTCACCATATCCGGTGTTACGGTTTCGCCGTCCAGATCCACCTCTTCTCCTTTCGAAAGCCTCCCGAATAGCGGACCTTCGGGTACACCGAGTTCCCTCGCCTTACCCGGATCGAAAACCTCACGCACGGCACGAACCACGCAGTCTTCATCTTCCCCGGGGTTCGAACTCTCCCCCTCCGTGTTCACATCCACCTCTACTTCGGCGTACTTCCCCTCCAGAACCTCGGCTAACTCCTCCGTCAAGACATCTTCATCACCATGCTCGACAACTACCGCCTCCAGGACGCCGTCCTCGTTCTCACCATACCCCAGCGCGTATTCGTCTATGACGGAGTCGGCGTTATCACGGTCGATCTTTCTTGCTTCAGACGCGAGGTCTACGCAGGTGTAGAGGCGCGGCGCCCTACAACCTTGCTCCGCTCTCCGCGTCAGTTCCGGTTCAGTATCCCCACGATCTAACGGGGTTTCCCCACCCTCACCCTCACCCTCGATCAACCCCTCTATTTCGACTGCGGATTCACGGGGTACACCCGACCGCCTTCTTACGGTTTTCTCGCTTACTACCGGCACATCTAACTTCCAGTCGAAACCGCTCCCTTCACCGCTTTCGATCACGGCGTGGGCGCCGTCCACCATTAGTTCCTGGAGTTCCACGTCGAGGTCTTCGAGGGCGTAGTCGGCGGCTACATGTCCGAAGGTTACGTCGGTATTCAACACCAGCCTCGTGTATCTGGGACAGTAATGTCCTCCCCCGACACCGGCGAGAACCTTGTCGGCTTCCAGGAGCTCTACGTCGAGCACAGCGTCGGCGACTGCGTCCGCCATGTCCTCCCTCACCCATTCTTCCCTGCTGCTTCCTATCTCGACGAACAGTGAGGGGGTATCTATCTCGGAAGGACCATGGTGGGTGGCCTCCATACATGCCTCGAACCCGGTATCACGGTCGAAATGGGTGAGAACCTGTTTCAACGCTGACGGCGCGGGACGTGCGAGACTTTCCCTCTCGCCGCCGTGGTCGGCGGAGCCGAAGTTCCCTGTATGGTGAGCCGTAAGTATCTCGCCAGAGTCGCCGGAGTGCCGGGAGACGAATACCAGGAGGTCGAGTTCGACACCGTGCCGTTCCTCTATATCGATGTCCACGCCGTCGAGATACAGATGGAGCCCCTCCCTCTCGACCATCAGGAACTCCTCCGACACCCCTGAACTGTCTCCAGCGGTTTTTCCGGCAACGGTGTCGGTTCCCCCGTGCCCGAGAAGTGATGCTCTCCATCCACCCTCCACCTCCCTCCAGTCCGCCTTCTCGAGTAAGCTGTCCCTAATGTTGGTACTGGCTACGTCCTCCAGAGAAACGAGTATACCTATCATTCCGCACTCACCCGAAACATGGTTACAGTTCCGGCTCCATCCTTATCAAACTCTTTCGTCTACAACCCTTTATTAACTCGTTATAGACAGCAGATACCACGGTACGTGATTCTTAACGAGGTAAAAAGCCATACCTTCACGCCAACCTCCATGACACCCCATATAATCCCATGGAAGCTAATTTACCGTCTGATAGAGGCGCTGGTTATTTTCGTCTAAGTAACGCCGCTACTCCAACTGCGGCGATAGCGATCATAAATCCGTATCCTGGCTGCCCCTTTCCATCATCACTCGACCCCGAAGTCTTGTTCTTGTCATCTGCAGACCGGTTCGTGTCCTCTCCCCCCTCTGTCTGATTTGACTTATCTGTATCTTGGGTTTCACCGGTATCCTTGTCCTCACCAGTATCCTTGTCCTCACCAGTATCTTCGGTTTCCTCACCTTCGCTCATTTCGGCACTCTCTTCGAGTGATACGAGGTGTCTCCGGGTTATTCCGAATACCGTGTTATCCGCCAGTGATATTTTACGGTATTTCTCGTCGGATCTGTGGTTGACTTTTTCGTTTTCCCTGTTTATTACTTTGAATCCCTCCGAAGTCGAGAGATAGATCCTATCCTGCGTAACAACAGGTTCAGACATTCCCCCATCGCTGATGCCTTTGATGCTCCACTGTTCTTCGCCGCTCGAAGGTTCTAGGGAGTAGATGGATTCGTTGGTATTCATGATTATGGCATCAGGTGCCAATGCTGGAGGGTTATCGTTCAGCTTTTTCGGGAAGGTTTTACTCCATTTTAACTCTCTATCATTTACGTCGAGTGCGAGAATCCTTCCCTTGAACCTGTTGTTTGGCTCTTCTACCGGTACGGAGTCGGGAAGTACAGTCTCGGAGATGTATAATGTACCGTCCTTTATCGACAGTAGTTCGCTGGGGCCCAATACTTTATCTTTACCTGCATCTTTCGACAGGTTATACCTCCATTTTACTGCTCCATCCTCCTTGTCTATCGCTACCACAGTACTATTGAGGTACTGGCTCCCGGTTTGGTTGTCGTATCCTATCTTGTAGAGTGAGTCGTTATGTATCACGGGTGGATTTTCCAGGTCTATATCCAGTTGTTCACTCCATATTTCCGTACCGTTGTCTCTATGGTATGCGGTGATACCTTTGCCTTCGTCGGTAAACGAATAGTAGACCGAGTCTTCATCCGCAATCACAGACACCTCCGTGCTATTGGGTGCTGGTCCCTCCTTGCTCCAGATGGTTTCTCCCGTATCACCATTCAGGGCTGTGACGGCGTTGTTTTTCCCCGGGACATACAACGTTCCTTCGACTAACGTCGGCGGTGCGTGGAACCCCGGGGCTTTAGAGAGCGTCCATTTTTCTTTACCTGTCCCCTTATCGAAGGCAAAGATCTTTCCAAAGTCACTCGTAACGTAGACAGTGCCACCTGCAACCACAGGCTGGTTTGCCACCGTGTCGGAATCCCCGAACTTTTTACTCCAGTTCTCCCCGGGTTCCATGGGTCCGGAACCGTCGCTGTATCCCGTGTTACTGTTGTCGTGTTGGTACGAACTCCAGTCGTCCGCCACAACTACTCCGGCTGAAACCGATACTGCGACAAAAGCCATCGCCACGAACACACCTGTTGCAAACAGGATACCTTTTTTTATCCCTCATATATACCGTAAATATGTTCAAACGTACTTAAACCTAGTTGGTGAAAAGATTGGAACACTACCTAACCCACCACACCCTAAACACACAGACGAATCTCAGTATCCTTCCTCTACCTCGCCACCCATCACACTGTACAGCAGGATAAAGTAGAAGGCGATGAGTGGGAACAGGAAAACAGCCATGATAGACACCAGGTTGAGTGCGACACCGGAAACCGCACCTTCCGTTATCGATAAACCTGCCACGGGATCCAGGTTCGGAAACAGCACCACACCTATCCAGACAACCAGGAAGAACCCCGTGAAGGTGGAGGCGTAGAAAGAAAGACGTCTCCTTCCACGACGTAACGCAGTTAAAGCTACTATCAGAAGAGCGACGTCAAGCAGCAGTACCGCGATTGAGGCTCCGGATATAATGTTCGCCAAGTTGGTCAGTTCGAGGTACGCTACCGCAACCAAAACGGATACCAGGTAGACACCGGCACCGACGTAGCCGTAAAGATGGAACTCAGTCTCGTCCGTCCTGTAGCTATAGTAGGCGACGCCCTGCATGAGGCAGTACGCCACGACAGCTACGCCGGCCACGATGCCTACGATGCTCAGGTTCGACGAACTCAGGGAAATCCAGTTTCCAAGAAGGACGCCCAGAAAGAAGGGTGCAGCGACCGAACCCAGCACGAAGGTTCCACCCCAGAACGACTCGCGTCCTTCGTGGTGTTCTATAAACTCTGGGGATACGCCTCTCAGAATTAGTGAGACCAGCACGGCGAACACGACGAGATAGTAACGGCTCAGCAGGTTTCCGTAGAGGTCGGGAAAGACGGCGAACAGTAAACCGCCGAAGACGATGATCCAGACCTCGTTGCCGTCCCAGAAGGGCGCCATCGAGCCAAGTAGCCTCTCCCTTTCGGAGTCATCCGCGACCCCATATAGGAGGCCTACCCCAAAGTCGAAGCCGTCGAGCGCGATATAGAGAGCGAGACAGACGAAGACGACCCCGAACCAGATCTCCGGTAACGGAAGTCCGAAAAGGTTTCCGCCGGAAAGGAACGACATCATTCACCTACCTCCTTCCCGTCCGTTTGGCTCTCCTGGAGCCCCAGGAACATCCTGTACAGCACGTAGAAGTAAACCGCTAGTAGACAGAGGTACAGGACGATGAACCCCACGAACGTGGCTGCGATCTCCATACCCCCAAGGTTTGTAGATACCCCCTCGTACGTCTTCATGACCCCGTACACCATCCAGGGCTGACGTCCCACCTCTGCAACGAACCAACCCGTCTCGACGGCTACGAACCCCAGGACAGAGGAAAGCATCAGGAAGAACTGGAGCCTCCTCGCCTCGAAAAGGTTGCCCTTGACGAGTTTGTAGGCGCTCCACACCGCGAGCAGGACCAGCCATCCCGCAATCGCTATCATGAGGCGGAAGCTCCAGAACACCAGTGCCACCGGGGGCGGATTGGTTTCGAACGAGTTGAGGCCACGGATGGTTGCCGCTGGATCCCCTCCGCTCGCCAGAATCGAACCGAGATCCGGAACCCTGATCCCAACGAGATGGCGTGCCCGCGGGTTGAGTATCTCGTGCAGATGTCGTGGAAACGCGATCAAATATTCGGGGGCGTAGTCCTGCGTCTTCCAGACCGCCTCCATTGCGGCGAACTTCCTGGGCTGTGTCGAGATCACGTGTCGGGCGTAGCTGTCTCCATGTATAAACTGGAACGGCGCCGCGAAGATGAAGACTACCACCGATGTCTTTAGACAGGTTCTCCAGAAACGGTTGTCGTATCCCTTCCGGAGGTGGTAGGCGGAGACACCACTCAAGAGAAGGGCGATCGTCAATACGGCGGCGGACTGCATATGGACGAACATCCATGGGAAACGGGGATTGAGGTATGCCGCCATTGGATCGGTAACCGTGAAAACACGGTTTCCGGCACGTGTCACGGTTTCGTATCCCCGCGGCGTCTGCATCCAGGAGTTAACGACCAGTATCCAGAAAGCCGAGAGCCAGGAGCCGAAAGCCACCACGATACCTACAACGAAATGCTGGAACCTCGAGATCCGTTCCCTGCCGAACAGGAAGATGCCCAGGAAAGTCGACTCCAACATGAACGCCATCATTCCTTCGAATGCGAGAGGTCCACCAATTACGCCGCCCATCGCCCGGGAAAACTCTGCGAAAACCATCCCGAACTCGAACTCTAGAACTATCCCCGAGACGGTGCCGACGGCAAAGGTGACGGCGAAGACCTTTATCCAGAAATCGGTTAGCCTCCTGTATACCTCGTCGCCCGTCCTGTAGTCCTTCCAGATGAAGTAGGCGAGAAAAGGAGCTAATCCCATGGAGACCACCGGGAATAGTATATGAACCAGCACCGTGAAAGCGAACTGGAGACGGCTCAGGAATACTGGATCTACCACTACTCTAACAAATCGTAAAACCTGTATTTAATATTTTTGCCGAGAAATAAATCATGTTTAGACCCCCTCTACCTCACCTCGTTACACGGTAGAGTAGCTGTATAAGTTAAAAAATTAAAACTAAAGAGTTAACGTTCTTCCAGTAAACCGACCCAAAAACCGTCTAACCCTGATAAAGGCTAGAAAAGATCGAAACCGCTAGCTTAGAACACTCTCTCCAGAACTTCGATTATCCTGGACCTAACCGTATCCAAGATCACGACAAGTAGTTCGTCGTTGTACTCGACGAGAACCACCATGCCTTCGTCAAAAACTTCCACCGAGTATCCATGGCTACCTAAGTTCATCACGCCATCCAAGTATCCTCTTCCGACCTCGTTGACCATCGTATTTATTTCCCTTAGATCTATCTCGTTGATTACATTCATCACTCCACCTAACTCCGGTTCGGGGGACCCGTTTCCGTAAAGGACATCGAACCCCCTACCGGACTCAAGATCTTTGCTCCCATCGTAGCCAATCTTGAAGACGGCTACCAAGCTGTCTCCCATCTCGGCCTCCAGTTTTTCCAGATTGTCCTCTAACTCCATCTTATCATGTCACCTTTATTACAAGGAGGGCTCGGGGACTTACTCGTCGTATTCAAGCATCAGTGATCCGGTCTAGGATTCAATTCGATGATTGTTTACGACCCAGACATATCCGATCAACACCCTCCAAATTCTGGCCACCGTAACCATGCCCGATACTGATAACAAAATTGGATGTTGGGGCTTAACTTTCTTTTCGTATAAAGCCACCCTGTCAGAGGTTATCAACCCCAAGCCATCACCGGACCAAGACTATCAATGTAGTTCAACTGAGGGACACCCGCTACCTGTTCCGTGGACCGGGGGTTTTAATCTCACCCATACGGTCGACGCCTTCGTAGACGGAGATCAGTCCTGAACCGCCGGACAGCGGAACCGCAACCACGAAGGCGAAGAAGTACTGTTCCTTCCCGTGTACGAGAGGATGTTTCTGGGTCGGACCCTTGTCGCTCATCCGGTGACCGATGAGAAGAAGGACGACCTTACCGATCTACGCCATACCGTATACTGTCACCAGATACGATAATAAAAGAGGGTGTCCAAGATATAAGTCAGAAGCCTTCAGTCTCCAGAAGTCCGGTCGACCACGGCGTCAGCCACGGTTTCCGGATCGCCTACCTCGGTCGACAGTACGAGGTCGACGGAACCACGGACGTAGTCGGGTACGTCGTCGGATACCATCACAGTCTCTATACCTGGATTCAGGTCCTTCGCGACCGGCACCTGTACCGAGAAATCCGAATCACCGACCACCATCGCCGAGCAGTCCTCTATCCCCGCCTCAATCAGTTCATCACGTCCAACTCCCGCGAGTTCAACAACCTCTACTTCCCTCTCACGGAGTTCCTCGACGATGTCTCCGGCGTTCAGGGTTAGTACCTTCATCTCGGATCACTCGTACTCAATCGTGGCGGGAGGTTTGTGTGTGACGTCGTAGACGACTCGGGAGACGTTCGGAAGCTTCCCGGTGATCGATGCCTGTATCTTCTGTAAAGTGCTCCAGTCGAGCTGTAGCGCCTGAGCAGTCATGCCGTCCCGGCTCTCGACAGCACGTACCGTGACGACCCAGCCGTGCACCCGGTTGTCTCCCTTGACCCCCGTTGCTTTTCCGAGCACGGCGGCGAACGCCTGCCAGGGATGGTACTCCTCCACCTCACGCTCGACGACGGCGTTGGCTTCACGTGCGACCTCCAGGTTCTCCTCCGTCACCTCCCCCACTATACGGACCGCGAGTCCGGGACCCGGGAAAGGCATTCTCTCGGATATCTCGTCTGGAAGTTCGAGTTCGTGTGCGACGTCCCTCACCTCGTCCTTGTATAGTTCACGTACGGGTTCGACGAGTCCGTCGAAGTCAATGACTTCGGGGAGGCCGCCGACGTTGTGATGGCTCTTGATGTTGCCCTTGCTCTCCACCCTGTCAGGATAGATAGTACCCTGTACGCAGTAGTCGGCGTCGGCGTCACTTGCCACCTCCTCGAAGACACGGATGAACTCTCTTCCTATCACCTGTCTTTTCTCCTCGGGATCTACGACGCCCTGCAGGGCGTCCAGAAACCTGTCACGTTCCTCCCTTACGACGAGGCTGTCCATGTAACTGAAGGTCTCCCGAATCTGGTCGGTCTCACCCTTCCTCATCAACCCCGTGTCGACGTACACCGGCGTCAGCCTGTCTCCTATAGCTTCGTAGGCGAGTGCCGCACATACCGAGGAGTCGACTCCCCCCGAAAGCGCCATCACTGCGTTGCCGTCACCGACCTGGTTTTCTATCTCCGATACGGCGTCATCTATGAACTGTTTAGCGTCAACCATATTTCTTATATATAATCTAACTGAAGCTACGTACTTCAGTTGTAACTTTATATCTCGGACCCCGGCTTTCCACCAGACTCTGCTTTACTTCGGTTTTCCCTAGTCATCGACGGTATCTTCCAGTCCCGCCCCCGCACCAGAAACGGCTGGATCGTCCGAACCAGACCCTGTACCCGTCTCTTTCTCCTGTCTTGGTTCGTGTTCGCCGTTTGACTGGGTTTTCTCCTCGATACACGTTTCAACCAGCCCAACGAATAGTGGGTTTGGATCTCCGGGACGGGAGGTGAACTCCGGATGGAACTGGGTTCCGACGAAGTAGGGATGGCCGTCTAGCTCCAGGATCTCCATCCTGTTTCCGGAACGTGACGTGCCCGTGAACTGCATGCCCTTTTCCTCGAACTCCTCGATGTACTCGGGGTTGACCTCGAACCTGTGCCGGTGTCTCTCGTAGATCGAGTTCTCGCCGTAGAGATCGTAGGCGGTTGAACCGTCCTCGATCACGGTTTCCTTGTCGCCGAGACGCATAGTCCCGCCCAAGTCCTCGACGTCGTACTGTTCGGGAAGTAGATCGATCACTGGATACTCGGTGCCTTCACGTATCTCGGTGGAGTCGGCTTCCTCCATCCCGAGGACGTTGCGGGCGTACTCGATCACCGCCATCTGAAATCCGAAACAGAGACCCAGGAAAGGCATGTCGTTTTCTCGGGCGTACTTCACGGCGTCTATCTTACCCCTCGTTCCACGTTCCCCAAACCCTCCGGGAACCACGAGAGCGTCGGCGTTCTCCAGGTTCTCCCTGTCTTTTCCATCCATGTCGTCGGTGTCAACCCAGAGAACCTCGGTTTCTACACCACATTCCAGCCCTGCGTGCTTCAACGCCTCGTATACCGAGAGGTATGCGTCCTCGAAGTCGTACTTTCCGGCGAGTGCAACCTGTACCTTGCCGTCCAGCTCCTGGGTGACCGTCTCACGCCAGGATGTGTCTTTTCCGCTCCGTTCTAGATCCATGAACTCCGTGACGTAGTCGTCCATCCCCTCGTCCTCCAGAACGAGAGGGACGCGGTAGATGTCCCTGACGTCGGGTGCGCTGATTACGGCGTCGGTGGGTACGTCACAGAACAGAGAAATCTTGTCCTTTGTCTTCTGTTCCAGGTCCTCATCACATCTACCTACCACCATCTCGGGCTGGAGTCCGAGTTCACGTAGAGACTTGACGCTGTGCTGCGTGGGTTTGGTTTTCTGTTCGCCGTTGTTGGTGAGGGGTACGAGGGTGACATGTATCATCATCACGTCCCCCTCCTTCTCGTCGTTCTGCATCTGCCTCACTGACTCCAGGAATGTCATACCTTCTATGTCGCCGACCGTACCTCCGAGCTCGACTATACATACGTCGTGGCCCTGGGCGCAGTTCTTTATACGTCTCTTTATGTCGTTGGTGATATGTGGTATTATCTGGACCGTCTTCCCGAGGTAGTCGCCGCTCCGTTCCCTGTCGATAACGTTGCTGTAGACCTTCCCCGTCGTTATGTTGTGGTCGAAGGTCATGTCTATGTCGAGGAAACGTTCGTAGTTCCCGAGATCGAGGTCGACCTCCCCTCCGTCCTTGAGGACGTATACCTCGCCGTGTTCGTAGGGATTCATCGTACCGGCGTCGACGTTGAGGTAAGGATCTATCTTTACCGCAGTTACGTCGAGTCCGGCGTTCTTGAGCAGACGTCCGAGGGACGCGGCAGTGATGCCTTTTCCGAGACCCGACATAACACCGCCGGTAACAAAAACGAATTTCGGCATACAGTTGTTTACGTCAGACAATAGAAATGGCTTGCGGTTCCCAGGCCGTCTCCAATACGTCGACAACCGTAGGTATCCTCACTGACACGTTGACGTTATAATTTGCTAAAGAAGCTCAAGAAAATTTATCCGGATTATATTACTGTATGTCAGATAGTTTTTTACTTTGGGAGACTGAATATCATTTGATGGCAACGGAGACCCAGACGTTTATTGATGACCCTGTCGGTGCCCTCGAATGCCTGGGTGATGAATACAGCCTTCAGATTCTATCGGTAACGTTAAACGACGAGAAGAGTGCCAAGGATATAAGCGACGTTCTAGATATTCCTATAGCTACGGTTTACAGAAGGATTGAGAGCCTCGTGGAAGCGGGTTTCCTGGAGTACGAGGGTAAACAGTTGACGAACGAAGACAAGAGAGTCAAGATGTACCAGTCGTATCTTGACGAGGTCAAGGTTACCTTCGAGGGCGGTGAACCACGTATTATGATAGACAAGCATACCGACGCACAACGTACAATAGACCAGGCCTGGAGAAACCTGAGGGAGTAGCGGAGCTGGTGCGGGCGTGCTGCAACGAAACCAAGGAACCTGAACTAACGTCAGGGGATTTAAGTAAAAATACGGCTACTGTTGAGTTGAAACTTAAAGTTCATGACTGAATATGTATCTACAGGTTCGGAAGGTCTCGATTCGATCATGGGTGGAGGTATATACAGGAACTCCACAGTTTTAATAAACGGAAATCCAGGTACTGGAAAGAGTATTCTCAGTATGCAGTTCCTCCACCGTGGCGTCAAACAGGGAGAGAAGGGGATCTATATGAGTTTCGAGGAGTCGCGCGAAGACATGATAGATACCGCGGAGTCCGTCGGACTCGACGGCTGGAGGGAGATGTACGAGGAAGGCGACATACGTCTATACGACAAAGGAAGTCTTCTGGAGGAGCAGATGTTCAGCAAGTCTTTCTCCACCATCTTCAACGAACTGGATGTCGACGAATACGACCGTTTTGTGATGGATTCCCTCACGATGTTCGAGATGTTCTTCGAGGGAGAAAAGAAAAAACGCACCAACCTTCTTAAACTCATGGACATCCTCAAGAACCAGGGCTTCACATCAATGCTGACTAAGGAAAGCAGGGCTATCTTTCCAGACAGGGACATCGGTCTCCAGGAGTTCCTGACCGACGGCAGCATCTACATGATACAGAAACCGACCTCCAGCAAGTCAAACCGGTATATCTGGGTCGCAAAGATGCGGAAACAGAATATCGATACCCACGTCTTCCCTATGGAGATCTCCGAAGGTGGAATCAAGGTACATGAAAACGCCGCCGACTTCAGCTACATGGAGGGAGGTTTTGAGGGAGAAGGGGGTTTCTAGACATCCTCGAGGTAGCTGCAGTCGATATAAGCGGGAGACATGAAGTCAGCGAGGACGAGGGCTACCTCATGGTCTGTTCTGCGGTACATGCCGCCGTCGACAACGACTCCGTAGAGGAGGTACACGGCATACGTTACACGATCAAGAGACGTTCCCCGAGATACGAGTTCGTATGTGACCTAGTAAAGGAGACGGTTGACAAGCTCAGCTCGGACTCACTGGTGGTGGTTTCGGAGGAAGGAGAGTTCTACGGAAGAGACGAAATGGTTGTCGAGGGCTCTCTCCGTAACCAGTTTAAGTACATAGAGAGTATTGGCGAACGTAAGGCGGTAGATATAGCGCACCACGCGGCGTACGGAGCCAGATGTCTGTTGCTGGGGCGTTGAACCCTGCGCCGGCGTCCGGTGCCACGTTAAAACATGAACCAAGGTCAAAGGGAAAAAGCTGTACTCGTCAAGAGAGTTGATTCGGGAGAGACGGCGTCGTTCGACGAGATCAGGAGGCTTGCTGCGTCGGCGGGATACGTCGTTACGGATGAGGTCCCGCAGTCCCGTGAAACTGACTCGGCATACATGATAGGTAGGGGTAAGGTCGAAGAGGTCGCGGACTCGGTTGACCGCAATGAGGCTGACAAGGTGATCTTCGACAACCCGCTCGGCCCCTACCAGGTATACAACCTGGGGAACGAGCTTCCCGTCGAGGTTATCGACAGGTTCACGCTTATTCTGGAGATATTCGGTCAACGCGCCGGAAGCAAGAAGGCGCAGCTACAGGTCCAGCTAGCTGAGCTTCAGTACGAGTTACCGCGGGCGGATGCTAAGGCGACGCTCGCCATGAGGGACGAGCGCCCGGGATTCATGGGTCTCGGCGAGTACGACGAGAAGATGAAGAGCGACATCAAGAACCAGATCTCCCGTATAGAGACCGAGCTCGAGAGCCTGAGAAAGAGGGACGAACAGTGGCGGCGGGAGAGACGCGGCAGCGGCTTCGAGCTGGTGGCGATGGCGGGCTACACCAACGCCGGCAAGTCGACCCTGATGCGGGAACTCGGAGACATCGACAAAACCCACGACGAACACCCCGATATCCAGGAGACGGCGGAGGCGTGCGATGAGCTTTTCACCACCCTCGGCACCACGACACGAAGCATGGACGTTCCCGGAAGGGACGTTCTGTTGAGCGATACCGTCGGATTCATCAGCGATCTGCCCCACTGGCTGGTGGAGAGCTTCAAGAGCACCTTCGACGAGGTATACCTGGCCGACCTCGTGCTCCTGGTGGTGGACGTCAGCGACCCGATGGAGGAGATGAGGGAGAAACTCGTAACCTGCCACGATACGCTTTGGAGCCGTGTCGAAGCGCCGATCGTTACGGTGTTCAACAAATGCGATCTGGTCGACGATGAGGAGCTAGAGATGAAGAAACGGGAGATCGAGTACCTCGCTCCCGACCCCGTCGTGGTGAGTGCAAGTGAGGATGTAAACCTGGATGGACTGGTTTCCCGGATCAAGGACGAACTCCCGGACTGGGACCGTGCCGAGGTCGAGTTCTCTCTCGACGACGAGGGAATGAGCGACCTTTCTTGGCTGTACGACGAGGCTGAAATCCTTGACGTGGAGTACGAGGGATCTATAGAGGTGGAGTTCAAGGCGCGGGACGAAGTTATATCGAAAGCCATCGACAGGTCTGTAGAAGACCGTGGAGAGGTACTGAAAGAAATGGCCTGACGTTTCGTACCGTGATGGGTTACGTCGGTACCTGATCGTTGGCGGCGGCAGTTTGAAACGGAGCTGTAACAACGGGGTATTAACCAGTAATGGTGGGTGAAATACTCGTTCTGGACGGACCCAAGGAGCAGATGGTAGAGAGGGCTCTCCATATAGAAAATTTAGATGTAGAGAAACGTCGTACTGAAAACCTGAATGGAGAGAA
The DNA here is from genome assembly GCA_042218125.1 of Halobacteria archaeon. Classification (GTDB taxonomy): domain Archaea; phylum Halobacteriota; class Halobacteria; order Halobacteriales; family Halorutilaceae; genus JBDGRN01. Next base: position 18,403 of record JBDGRN010000088.1, read on the forward strand.
CCATCCGGAGCGGCAAGGTATATCCATGGATGACGGAGATGGTTTACCAGAAGGATCCGAACGTGCCGTGGAAGTCCTTGCGGGATGTTTCGGAATCCGTCGCCGGGTATTTGTGGACGAGCAAGAGGTACCCGCCGAGGAGGAGTGGGACGGACGTGACTGCGAGGCAGTACATTTTCTTCTGAGGATCGACGGGGACGAAGTCGCAACCGCACGTCTACGGGAGATGGGTGACGGTAGGGGAAAGCTGGAGAGGATGGCGGTCGACGCCGAACGACGGGGGGAAGGATGGGGTGGAAGGATCGTTCGCGCCCTAGAGAACTACGCGGTGCAGCACGGTTTTCGGGAGATTAAGCTACATGGCCAGGAAAGGGTAAGCGGTTTCTACGAGAGTCAGGGCTACCGTATACTGGAAGGTGAGTACGGCGAAACGGGGAAAGCAGGCAGCGACCATCCCGTGTTCTACGAGGCGGGTATTCCCCATGTCGAGATGATTAAAGAGATGGATTGAGATTCCGGGTGGTGGGAACTCCTTTCTGGTATCACTGTCCCTGATGATCCAGTAACATTGAATGGATTCGTTAGTTCCCCCATATCTACCACAGAGCTATAGAGTTCTGATAATAGTTTAATTCGTATTCTGACGGTACTCGCTGTAAACAACCACGGGTCGGGTGTTTGGCAAATCCCTACGGGATTTGCGAAAGCCGAAAACTGTTGAAAATCGGAGATTTTCAGATCTCGTGAATCAAAGATTCACGTATCCCGAAAAACGAAACGTTTTTACAGGACATCCAAAAATCTTCGATTTTCGACAACCCGTGGAACTCTCGCTGACTTTCTTTAGAAATACTGAAAAATATTTTAAAATACCCGGTAGGGTATGTCTGTTAGGAGGTGTTTTTGGCTGTATTATCGTTAACGCCCATCCTAGCCAACCGGAACGTCCGTCTTATTTGAGAGCCGGTTATGGTGGGTTGTTGTGTTTAGTTGCAGATCTGTTTTTTGTTGAGTGTGTCGTTGTCGTTGTAGTTGAGGTT
>JBDGRN010000023.1:0-17632 GCA_042218125.1 Halobacteria archaeon
AGGTGTTAGGTAGTTAGCTTCAATCCGCACCTACCCTCTCAAACTCCTTAACTATAGTTTCTTCTGTAGCCCTTGAGAGGTATGGTTTGATGCTTTGGTAGTCTTCCCATCCACCGATAGCCATCACTACTTCAGGATTCATACGTTTTCTGACAAGTAGATCCACGGCATAGTAGCGGCGTAGGTCGTGGCTTGATACGTGTTTAAAGTCCTCCATCCCCGTCTCTTGCGCCGCTTTTTCCGCTGTTTCCTTCACTATTTGCTGAATACGCCGAGGAGTATAATCAAGTATAACTTCATCTCTAGGGATATTTTCTGTCTTTATATATCGATGTATCTGGGTTTCGAGGTCCCTAGGAAGGTATGCGTCTCTTGGTTTTCCCCCTTTTCTCTGTGTGTCTTTTCCTCTCGGTACTCTTAGGAAGTAATGTTCGCCGGAGTCGTTCCGTCTGATGTGTTTTGGTTTTATTTGTGGGATCTCGAAGCTGCGGAGGCCGACTTCTCCTCCTAGCCGTATTATTATTTCGTCTCTATAACTCAGGGCTTGGCGTGTGAACTTTCGGTATTCGTCGGTGTTCATCCAGCATTTGTATTCGGTTTTGGTGTCTCCACCCGCTTTCTCCAACTGCATTTCCTATTTTTATTAATGTAAGTACGAAATAAATAGCTTTTGTGAGCCGTGAAAACACCGGTTATAGAGGTGGAAAACGAGTTTTCCTTCGTATTTATACAACAAATACGAAAATCAAGATTGGCAAAGTGATAAGAATGAGAATCATAAACGGATACATTATCACAATCTGTAATACTTTCCCTCTGAACCCTCAATGTTCATCAAAACCCAAAATTTACATCAGAACGGGGTTGCAGCCTTACCACTATAACATTGGATTCTCTGGAAAAAACGAGTACTGGTAGAAACTGCCGTCATTGGGATCAATCTCTAAAGTCCGGCTATATTTGTCGTATCTGACGCCGTTCAGGTTACTTCAAGATACAGGAGTTCTATCCATGATTTGGTCATCGATGGTAGATAACTTAGTTCATATTCCTCCTTTTAACAATTTCCCGTAATCTAAGGGTTACTGGCGGGTTTAACGTTAGATATCGCCGCCACCCTTTCTCAGTCCTTTTGTTGGTGGTAAGTGGTTTTGGCATCTTCTTCACTGGCTTGTCTGCGTAAGTCGTGATCGGAAGCCTGATAGTCGTATTCTGGACGCCTATATGAGGTTGGAAGATCAGGTAGACCTGCTTGGACAATGACTCTATAACTTTCAATCCGTAACACTGTGGTAGAACCGGTAGTGCCGCTTTATCGGTCCGTTGAATATGCAGGATTACCGAATGTAACGGCTGTAGCAGGTTGAACTTCAGGTTTCGTCTCAATATTCGCGGTAGAGAACCTTTTCCTTGTTATGATCTTCGTCACCCTTATTCCGTCAGAGTTTCCAAACGATAACTGGTGTAGGATTTAAAAAACTACAAAACCAATGAAATGGAAGGTCAGACTCACTGGAAGCGATAGAGGTCTGGAAACGCTCGCCGAGAGCTTCACCGATGAGCCCGAAGTGTTTGAGGACGACGACAAATTCTTTCTCTGGAGTTCTCAGTTCGAAGATCTCAATAACGCCAAGGAAGTACGAGATAAAGCTGAGGAAATCGTCAAAATCATCCGAAACTTCGGAATCAAAGACTCGCTAAGAACCGATGAGCTACAAGCCTCCCACATACACGAAATTTACGAAGATGACAGTGAACACGTTACTGTTCGTGCTGAAGTAGCTACTATCAAGATGAAAGCAGGACCTGTCCACGTGACCACAACAGATGAAGATGGGGATGAAGAAGTTCACCGGCCTGCTGATCGGACTTACGAATTGACTCAACTGGCTACTGAGGACGACAAGGTACGAGATCTGGTTGACTTGCTCGATAAAGGAAATAATTGGGTGAACCTCTACCGAATCTACGAATTCATCCAGGAGAACATCGATGGAGACAAGAACATAGTGGACAGAGACTGGTGGAACAGCAACGAGAAAGACCTGTTCAAACAGACCGCTAACAGCCGGGACGCAATTGGTGACGATGCCCGGCATGGCCAGGATAGAATCCCCGCACCCGAGGACCCAATGAACTACTCAGAAGCGAAAAACTTGGTTAACTCACTCATTCAAGACTGGCTAGAACATAGAAAAGAACTATAATTTCGATCCACCGAAAGCGTTGAACAACCCAAACGGAACGCTCTTCTATGCCACTGAAGCTACAAACTGTCCTAAACTTCACTTAATTTGTGTATAGGTTTTTGTATTCTCTGTTTTAATCCTTTCAGGTTTCCGTAATTTCGGTCTATTATCCAGATAGTGAAGTTCAGTTGTAGTAACCACTGTCCATTTTCCCGACCCATTCTCCGTCCTCGAGGTGGTATACTGCCCTGATTTGGCTTAGACCCATCTGGGCTCCTTTAGCATCGTCAGTTATCACTCTTTTTTCTCCTTGTAAAACCCAAACTAGCGATAGATTTTCCCCCTCTAACTCGTCAACAATTTCCTCACATGCTGCTAACATTGAGAGTGAGTTTACACTGTCGTACAACCTTCCGGAAGTAGACACTTCTGCTATGCGAACCGGGTTAGTACCTTTTTGCACAAACTCTTTTGAATCACCTACCCATTCGAGATCGAGCGATTTCGCAAGTGGCGGAGAAGGGGCATACATCCCATAATTATCATCTACAGAACAGTCATACTCCGACTCCCAGAGTAAATCAGCCGTGGTGTCTGTCGTAGAAACTGGTGCTCCTTGTATAGAATCTCCATCTTTGTCCCAACCATGTTCTATCGAAGGGTGCCAGGGATATTCCGCCCAGAAAGTCTGAGTGAATGTAGCCAAGTGGAGCGGAGTACTCTCAAGCTCATCGCTATCAACCCAGCCTTCCTTTAACCAAGACACCAATTCGTCCTTCTTCTCAGTAGCTACTGTAACAGTATCTATTCGTGCAAAAACGTCTCTCTCAAGTCTGGAGTCTTCGCCTTCGTCTGCTCTCCACTTGTAAATACCATGCAGAGGTATCCATCTCTCGCCATTCACGGAGATATCTAGCAAGGAAACCAGGTCGGGGAACTCTTCGTGATCTGAAATCCATTCCTCTAAATCGGTCTCATCTATACGGCAATCATATTCTACAACGTCATCTAACGAGACGTCGGAACAGGCCTCATGGTCTAGTACCGAAGGATCAATATCCCGGTCAAATTGCATCCAAGACCCATTATACGGCCGTTCTGTAATTGAATCTGTGAAATCGCAGTTATCCGTAACCCAGGACACTAATTCGTGATAGGCTATCCACTGGTATTTTTTACTGAACCTTTCTGGTTTCCGATTCTCCATCCGACCCATATAGCTCCGGTTGACAAAGTCGTCGAACGATCCGAAAAGATCAGGTCTCCAGCCCAAGTCAAATACTCGCTTTGTAATCCAACGAAGTGCCTTCTCTCCGGAGAAATCGTAACCGTGGACGTCAGAAGGACTATGATTCGTTCCAACAATGTACCGAGCAAAATCACTGTGTCCACGTCCTTCAAAGTCAGAACCTACAAGCCCCCACCAAAACCGCGAGTTCAAATCAGTATCAGAGTCCTCTAAGACGCTTTCAACTTGCTCACGAAGCGTATCGGGCGAAGGAACATCGATAGAGAAAGAGCTGTCATAAGGAGGCCTCACATTCTCCATGTCAACGTCGAAACTGTCATTCGAACGGTTTGCCACCTCGATTATCCCTCTCGCATAATCTCTTGAGAGCTGGTGAGGAGTCGGGTCGTTGTCCTCAAATTCTAATTCGTACACGGTCTCGGCAACATAAGTAACTGCTTCATCCTGTTTATGTCGGAGAACTCCGCCATAGGCTGCTGCATAGACACGTTCCAAAATATATGGGTCAGAAACATCCTGGAAACACTCAATCAACTCACTGTAGATTTCAAGATCAGAGTCTACGACATTGACTATAGCCTTTGTCGACCGGTCTCTAACATGTCTATTTGGACAGCAAAAGAACCAGGAGAGAGTAATCGACATTAACCGCTTCAGTTCATATGACTCCACAGGCCTATTTTCTAAAGAGAATCCCCAGTTGACTAATCGGTACACCTCAGATGTATCTTCTCTCCACTCTTCATGCAGGAACTTGGACCAATTGAAATCGCGCCTAAATACTTCCTTATCTCTGAGAACCTCATCAAGGTACTCAGCATTCAGTGGATGATCAGAGCTTGTAGACAAGGTAAGGAGGACTCTCCAAATCTCATGCAGGTCATCAAGAAGCTCCAGCTCTTCCCAGAGATAATCTGCAATCTCCTCACTAAATTCTCCATCACTTTCTGTCAAAGTCTCTGGATTCCGCCAAGCTAAGCTCTTGATGAATGGATTGAGGATATCCTCTGAATCTACAAAATCAAATATTTCTGCATCTTTCTGCTCAGGGAGATGGATAGCCAAGGCCTGTATGAGCCCAGCGTACAGTTCTGGGTTCTCAAAGATCTCCTGTAGCTCCTCTGTCTCTGAAAGAGCTTCCTCAATATCGTCTTCCACGTAGAGCTCTAAGTACTGTTGAGCTATTTTGTGGTCTGCAAATTTATCGTAGGAGAACCGGACGGCCTCCTCTGCATCCTCCTCAAAGGGGACTACCTCTGAGATAACCCCTTCACTCAGAATATTTCTGTAAAGGCTTTCTGAGTAGGTTCTTCCCGGTAATAGGTCGTCTACGATTTCCTTTGCTTCGCTCCGAGGAAGTCTCTTCGTGCCTTCCCCTTTCTTAGCCATCTCACGCGCCAAGGCCTCTACTGCTTTTCTCACCTTATTATCGCTCGGGTCGTAATCTAACCGGCGATATAGCCAGTCATGTACCGCATCTATGTATCCTTCAAAGATTTCGCTGATGCCTTCTGGACCGTGTGATATCCGGCTTTGACCGCGGTTCTCCAAGTTTTCGCAGAACAGTTTCAAAAACAAGGGTATCTGGAATTCTCGTCGTAGAACTGGTATCGACTGGTGCTCAATACCATGCTCATCAAAGAATTTTCTGACAGCCTCGTATTCTACGTTATTGAACCCGTAGTGCCGGGTCTCTACAAACTGGTCTTCTGTACTATCAGGGAATATGAGTTCCTCGTAACCAGTGCGGCAGCTTACGCACAAGCTGATATGTGGATAATTTTCTAACTTGCTTAGAATGCCTGGCAACTGCCGGTTCCACATCCGGGGATTAGAACTTTCATTCAGGGCATCGATCATCAATAGAGATCGAACACCGCGGGATTCGCCGAACGAATCCAAGGCCCCTAGGAACTCTTCTGTGGTGCAATCTAAGCCCAGTCGCTCGATAATCTGTGTCCAGATATCTCGGTCCCTGAAGTTCTCACCGAGGAGGAGAACCGTTGGATAACCCTTCTCGGTTCTATTCTTAGCAACGTTACAGAGCAGATGGGTTTTACCCACTCCCGCATCTCCGAGTACTTTCAATGCAGCGTCTTCAGCAGCCTGGAAATCGTTACTATCGATATAATTTTTCAAACCAGTAACGGCCTTTCGAAGTTGACGGAAATCATAGAGAGTAGACTTCTCAAGGGTTTCTACTTCGTCTTTTTCCGCATCCGCTTCTTCCTTGAGGGTTCGAAGCTGGGGTTCTAATTCCCGAATTGCCTCCTCTGCTTTCTCACAGGCATCACGTAGTTCTGATAATGGGATCTCCTCAGGGATTCGCTCAATATCCTCAAGCAGATTAGGAAGGTTGTCTATTGACTCGCGGAGATATAGGGTAGTATCTTCGTCGGCTTCTTCCAGGACTTCAACCCGCTTTTCCGTGAACAGTTTACCTGCTTTCTCGTCTAATTCCTCAAGAAGCTCTTCCATGTTCTCTTCAAAGGCGGGTGTCCGGCCTAACGGCTCAAAAATATCTGCATTACCGGTATCTACGTGTAGTTCCGGACTGTAACGGTCCTTAGCATTAGAAATAGACACATCCATTTCATCCTGAAGCTTAGCATCGGTGAGTTGCTCTGAATCAAACCAGAAATAGATCCTTCCTTTATGCTTATCCTGGCTAAGGAACTCCAAAAGTTCTGACTGTCCCCAGAAAACAAATTCAACGTCCATCCCCTCTTCTTCAGCCCATTCTTCCCACTTATCCTTCCGATCATTCCATTTCTCAAGAGCAGTTTTAACACCGTCACGGGGACTATGAGGCCTATCACAGGGAACACAGACGAAGTATCGACTCAGATTTGGGTAGTTGTCTAAAGCTTGTCTCACAGAGCGGTCAACTTGAGACAAGCTACTGTTGTCTATATTATCGACATATTTTGCTTGCCAACCCCAGACCTCCCCATCTGGAGACTCCCATTTACATTCAATTCCGGCGTCAGGATCACCTATACGTGTGTATTTCCAGTTATCGGGTACTTCTTCGAATTCGTGGGCGACTTGACTGCATAACTCCTCAAAGCCCTTTCTCCGAGAGTCTTCAACCGGCCTAATATTGTCAAAGTCGACAGATACATTCATTGATGATTTTTTGAGTAGTATTCTCGGCTGTCACTCTTTACATACCAGGCGGTTAATTATACACCAAATCTTATTTATATGTAAAAATAAAGGTGAATTAATTATGAGTTTAAACGTCGGGATTGATCTAGGAACTACTAACAGCGTACTCGCCTATCCTACATCTACCGGTCCAGAGATAATCAAAAATAAAAACGGAAACCGAAAGACTCCATCGGTGGTTGCACTAAACAACGAAGAAATGATAGTAGGTAGAGAAGCCGAAAATCAAGCCCCACAAAACCCCGAAAACACGATATATGACATTAAAAAACATATAGGAACTAAATCAACCTTCAAGTTAGGGAGAGAGAGCTACAGCCCCGAAGAGATCTCGGCGCTGATCCTAAAAAAACTGGTTAACGACGCAGAAAAGAAACTGGAACGACGGATAACAAATGCAGTTATCACAGTACCCGCATACTTCGGCGGTAAAGAACGAAAAGCAACGAAGGCATCAGGAGAAATAGCGGGGTTAAAGATAGACAGAATCATAAATGAACCTACGGCGGCGTGTCTAAGCTACGGAATAAAGAAAACCGAATCAAAAACAGTATGTGTATATGACTTAGGTGGAGGGACATTCGACGTATCTATACTTGAAGTTATGGATGGATTCTTCGAAGTAGTAACTACAGATGGAGACTCGGAGTTAGGGGGGATGGATTGGGACGCCGCGATATACGACAGACTCCATCAAAAAACAAAAAACGATACAGATATAGAGATACAGCCGAATACTCCGGAGAGTCTACGGCTATGGAAAGCATCACAAAAAGCGAAGCATGAATTATCTAGCAGGAGAAAAACCGATATACAGATTCCATTCCTGATTCAGAAAAACAACCAAGAGTATAATCTAGAATATACATTAACGAGGAATGAATTCAATGAATATACATCCCATCTATTGAATGAAACACTAGGTATCTGTCAGCGAATCTTCGACACATCCGGCTTAAATCAGAAAGAGATTGATGAGGTTTTACTGGTGGGTGGGGCAACCCGGATGCCCCAGGTGCGAAACGCAGTTAAGGATTTCTTCGACACAACCCCATCTAAAAACGTTAATCCGGATGAAGTAGTCGCAGAAGGAGCTGCAATTCAGTCCTCGATAATATCAGATAGCTTACCGGCTATAAATCAAGACGACACCCCGAAAGAGAAAAACGACAGCTACGCGAAAGTGATTGATGATACAGTGGTGATGGATGTAATATCTCGCACATTAGGAGTAGGGTTAGTAGACGATCAGTTCAAGCCTATCATCCCGAAAGATACATCGATTCCCCACGTTGCGACAGATTCACTTACTACGTCAGAAGATAACCAGACAACCGTAGAGATTCCGGTGTTCGAAGGAGAAAACGAAGACACTAGAGAAAACGACCTTCTGGATGCCTTTTCATTAACAGGTTTACCGCCGCTTCCGGAGGGAGAAGTAAGTATAGATGTAAAGTTCAGGATGGATGAAGACGGGATACTGGATGTATCCGCCGAAGATAAGTCAAGCGGTAACACTGCATCTGTAACCATCGAAACGGATTATGGGTTATCGGATAAAGAGATAGATGACTTAAAAAAGAAGTTACCGGATGTAAGATAACTGAATGACTGAAACCTACTACGACGTATTGGGTGTGTCTCGAAACGCCTCTGAAAAAGAGATCAAGAAGGCGTTTCGCCGGAAAATAAAGAAATACCACCCTGATACGACGGATCTCGAGCAAGACAAAGCCCGAAAAAAATTCTTGGAGGTGAAGCGAGCTAAGAACGTATTAACTGATCCAGAGGAGAGAAACAGATACGACAGGTTAGGTCACAGCAAATATACCAGCGGTGGAAGCGGTAAAAACAAACGAAAAGAATGGAGTGACCCCCACAAGAGACGGAAAAAACGAGAAAGTTCGTCTCATAGAGACTCCGATAAAGACCGGGATTCAGATAGAAAACGTAGACGAGAAAATGAATGGAGAGATTACAAGAAAAACCAATCGGATAATAGAAATACAGATAGAAAACGTAGACGGAAAAATGAATGGAGAAAATACAAGAGAGATCAATCAACCCATAGAAATGAATATACCGTACATAAAGATCAACCCCCCCACGATGACGTTGTATTCGAAAGTAATAGATGGTTTAGATTACTTAAAAGTGCGTTCATAACTTTCATTGTAGGGATTGCAGTGTTAACTGTTATTGAACATACACAGCCAGGGGATTTCCGACAGATGAATCCATTTAACGTATTCCTAGGATCAATTGTGATACTAACAGTGGTTAGAGGGTTACATGACCGCTATACAGTAAATTATAGCGATATCACCTGGATGAATGATTGGAGAGAATATAACCTGATATATGTCTTATTCGGAGTATCTTGTTTATCGATATTAGGAGTCGGCATCTATCTAGCATCTTTTACCACGGCTTTAGATACTATCTATTATGTCGTACAGTTGATATATCATTTGTCTATATTGATGGTGGCGGCGATTCTCTTACTGTTCCTATATTTTTATATAGTTTATCTATTGAGGGATTTTAGGTTGTTAGCAGGTTTTATGTTATTGATCCATAAAGTGATGGTTTTAGTGATTAATCTCTTTCTTTTGTTTTTATATATATCAAATTCGCCGCTCTATAGATTTATGGATAAAAATAGAGCAACGTTGCCGTGGTTTCGATCATCTTGGATAGAAGTCATGGGATACAACATCGACCTTGGTTTGTTTTTAAATATGGCTGTAGGGATTGTTTTGATACTGAGTTTTCTTTTATTATTATTGTGTATTCTTCAATCATTAGTCGAGTTTGTCTGGTGCTTGAAGGTCAAAGAGAACAAAACAATAACTCCGTTATTGATCGAAATTGCATCCGTCGCACCGATATTTCTAGTTTTTATCTACTTACCATATATAGGGTTAGGGCTAGTTGATATGAACTCTATATCCATGTTTCCCTTGTACATAATTATATACTATATAGCGTATTTCATCGGATTAGGTACGTTAAGCCTGTTTTATGACGCATATGAATCTCCATCTGAATACAACGCCGAAAAGGTTAAATGGTTAATAAATAAATTTTTAGAGTACTATGCCTGGATATGAACAAAAAGCTCAAAGAGCTTATGATGTGTTTCTATCAAATCTCGAGAAAAGAGTTAACTACAAACAAACCGATGGGTTATGGGTTGCTAAAGACGATATAACTAAAGAGTCATGTATCGATAAATCAAAAAACAAAGCGTTATACCGACTAGCAGATAAAATATGGGGTATTCCGGAGCCTCTGTATCTATACAGAATCGATCTAGACGGAGTAATCCATACTGTGCCGTATAGATATGTATATGACTACAATGAAGGATATAATGATACAGCTAGATCGATATGCGGCAGGGAATTCAAAGGAGGATTCCAACTCGATATAAACACCGTATTCGAAACTAAAAAAGAATGCCAAGGATGCACGAAGTCAAAATCGGAAGAGCTCGAATACAAAAGACAAATACTAGAGGTTTAGCAAAATGGATGCGTTAAAAAACGATCTTAGCTGGCTGGATCTAAGCGACAACGAAGAAATAGTTTTCGCGGATCATCCAAGTAAATGGTCATTAGCGAAATACGCATTTATTTCTTTATTTGGAGTGGTGATAGGATTATATTTCATGATAGTGGAGTTGCCGAAGTAGTTTGAAGGATTCAGTACAACTAAATTGATCTTAGGTGGATTGATTGTTTTACTTTCCCTTCTCTTGTTCGCATGGGAATATATACAGTACAAATATACATATCACTACGTAACGACGGATATGGTAGGTAAAAAAGTAGGTGTGATTTTCTCCGACTCCGAAGATATACCTATTGACAAAGTTTCATCCACCAGCAAAGAATGGAACATTATAGGTAGGTCACTTAACTTCGGTGATATAAAGATAGCTAGTTCCGCGACAGCCGACACAGAGATATGGTGGTTCGAGGCGGATGATCCGGACGAAAAAAACACAACGCTACAACAGATTATGGATGAAGAAAGACAGAAAAAATACGTCAACCCGAATCAAAAACACAGCCCACAACATACAAAGTCAGAGGATGATCCTAGAGAAACTGAAAACGGCCCTAGAGATCCTGAAAACCACCCTAGAGAAACCGAGGTTGATTCTAGAGATAACGAGGGACGGAAAAAATACGTCAAACAAGAGTATAAAAGAGAACCCGGGAAATCCCCACAGTCTAGCCAAAAAGAAGATGAAGAGGAATCATTTGCAGACGAAGTATTAGATGATCTGACACCGCCGGATGAAGAAACTGAATAACAACTTGTTATCCATCTATTTCTACATCTTGAGTTGGTATTAAGCTGTATATGGCATAATTGTTATATATATGTAAAAAGGAAGTTCAGTTAATGACTACAAGAAAAGAAGTTATAGATAGCATCTTAGATGATTTTCCAGATCTAGACAGGGAAGATATCTCTAAACGTATTTCTCTATATGTAGATCAATACAACTGTCCCTTAGATGAAGCCAACGTCGTAGCTAGAAATTACTTTAAAGTAAGATCCGGAGACATGAGTATAGACGCCGAAAAAAGACAGGTTAAGGATATAAGGGATATGGATGAAGGAGAAAAAGTTTCTCTCGAAGTAAAGGTGGTTGACATCGAAGAAGACATAGACAACGATTTAATTAGTTGTAGCGGGGTTTTCGCTGACTCTACAGGATCTATATCATTTGTAGCGTGGAATAACTCTAGCTGTAAGAACTTCAGTATAGGTGACGCCATCGAGGTTATTAATGTCAGACTTGAAAACCATTTTACGGGGAGAGAAATATCATTTAACCCGGATTCCCGAGTTGAAAAAATCGATAAATCGATTGATCCGGATATAATAAATAAATCCCGTGTAGTAATCCAGTCTTTGACAGATAGATGTGGTTTAGTAAATAGATGTAGCGAAGACGGATGTGATGGAGTATTATCTAGTGCGGATAAAAATTCAGGTTATCAAGACGGAGAATGCCGTATACATGGAAACATAGCCAGCGAAAAAAGTGTTTGTTTTCACGGATGGGTGAGTGACATATCTAAGACCGCAAAGGTATACTTCAACCGATCAGTAAGAATTTGTTATCTGACGGCAGTTTTTGTATCAACTCTTCAGCGTATTCATGCATAATTAACCACATCACGATCTGCATCCTTTGATTTATCGGGATGTAACCACCCCGGCTTCCTAAATTTCGGATTCGTACGCTCTCGGCTATCTCGCTGTGGTCTTGTAAAGTTACTCAGTAGCGGTGAAGTCGAGGTCTTCTGAGAATCGCCATATTTCTGGGAAGTACAGCTTGTTGAGTGCGGTGCCGCCCTTGAACACGAGCGAGTCCGAGAGCGGGCTGTTGTAATTTGATTACAACACCCATGAGTTAGCGTAGTGTTTCTTCGCCATCTTCGAGTACGTCGGCGAGAAATAGCTAGCTGAAGTCCTCTTACCATTTAATTGTAACATTTTACGAAACAACTTTATATACAAGTTTCGTATTATGTTACACTGTGTTCCAATGTATCGAGTTTGAAGTGCTCGCCATCATTAACGGCAACGACACTATCTCCGAACTCGCGGTAAAGCTTGACCGCAGCGAGAGTTATATCTCCCGTGCGGTCCAAAACCTCGTCGAGAAAGGACTCGCCCACACTGAACGCGATGGCAGACGTAAACGGGTGGTTCCCTCAGACAGCCGGGCGGTCGAAATCTACCAAGATCTCGTCCGTCAACATCCTCATATCGAGTTTCCCGAGCTCTTGACCAACAAAGCACTCGAGGTACTCTACCATTTAGACCAACCTCGGACAGTCGCTGACATCGCTGATCGAAGCGACAACTACCGTAACACCGTCAACCGGATCCTCAAACGTTTCCGCGAGCATGGCCTCGTCAGGACGGACGACTACCGATATGACTTTAACGCTGACTTCGACCGGCTCCACGACTTCAGTCGTGAACTGGTGCACCACCTACATCGGCAAAAGTTAGAATCTGTCGCTCCTAGGGGTACGATTTTTTGGGAGGACCGAGACGAGTTTATTGCCCAAACCGAGACGGGAATCGACGTCGATGGGTTTCATGATACCGGAATTGCTCGGTTCGCGGCATTCGGCCTGCAGTTCTTTCTAACCAGCTATCGATACTATCTCTATTCCGAGGAACGTGGTGGTGTCTCGCCGGCGGAGCTCTGCTGTCACACCCTCTTGATCGACGATGATATCCGTCACCGTATGTACTGTCTTCTCCTGCTCAGCCACGTCAATGTAGACGAGGGGGATCTCCGAGAGCATGCAGCGAAGTATGACCTTGAAAACGTAATCGATGCTTTGCTTCAGTACCTCGAGACGGGTGGCGAGGTTGAGGATGAGATGTTGCCGGAGTGGAGTGAGTTTCAGGAATTGGCGGCTGAATACGAGGTGGCATTACCGCAATGACGTCAACATTTGGACGTAGGTATATCGAGAACAAGTTTCGGCGAATGGTGGATGTGATGTCTGACAAACTAGGGTATATCTAATCGTTAGCGTCTTGATGTCGCTGCGGAACTTCAAGACTGAGACATAGGATATCAACAGGGTAATCGATGCCTCTTGAATACAGCTATTCTATCCATCAACGGTGGCTAGATGCTGGAGATAGTTATCAATCCGTTTAACCACTGTATCAAACGGGAGTGTTTCCTTGACGAGACGGTTCAGTGCCTGTTTCCAGTAATGCTCTACCGCTTCAACATCGTCGTTGGGCAGTCCCTGCGCCAGATTCACCTCCACGTCGTGTACGGATGCTTTCTGGTGTAGTGCGTTGACTACCTCGGCGTCGTCGAACGATTCCTGATCCAGTAATCGGTAGACGTCATAGTAATCGCGGGCACGGGCACGCTGGAAAAGACTCCTTAACTTCTCAACGAAGATCTCCTCGGTACTGTACGCCATGAGACTGAAGGTGGGTACGTCTTCGAATTCGTGCTCGTGGTCGGCGACCGGGAACACTAGTGGCTCGTTGAACGTGATGTCTAGGTTGGTGGTGTTTTTCTGTCCCAGCACCGCATCGTACTGGACGTCGACCTGGGTGTATTCTATCGGGTTGCCCGCTTGGTGTACGTTCGATATCTCAAAAGTGATTCCGGCTGTTGCCTCGATGTTAGTAAGCTCCGATTCAAGTTTCTCGTCGACGTTGGGTAGTTGTTTGGTAGCAGTGAAGTCGAGGTCTTCTGAGAATCGCCATATTTCTGGGAAGTACAGCTTGCTGAGTGCGGTTCCGCCCTTGAACACGACGGAGTCCCTCAGCGGGCTGTTGTAGATGGAGTATAGCACCCATGAGTTAACGTAGTGTTTCTCCGCCAATCCCGCCGTTACTTCTTCTTGCCGAGCTAGCGCCCGGACCCTTGCATCACTGATCATGTCTGGCGCTCTACGATGTCCAGGATCTCGTCTTTAGGGACGTTTAGTAGTAGGCGGTACTTGCTTACATGCTGGCCGTTTTTGCTGCGGGTTGGATCTAGCTTCGAATATCCAGTGGTGAAAGCGTTTACCAGTTCTTCGCGATGTGCTAGTTTGATGTTCAGCAGGTCGGCGAGATATACGATGCGTTTGATAGCGGCTCCGTTACCTAGCTGTAGCAGGTATTCGGTGAGGGTTTCCAGATCAACTTCAGCGGCAGCTAGTGCTTTCGCTAACTCGTTGATGCCTCCGCAGTATTCTGGGTGGTCGGCGCAGTCTACCAGTGTCTTCTCCACGCTCGCTATATTCACCTGGTGCGAGTCGACGTCTATCGTGTTGTATCCGAAAAACTTTGTTTCGGTTACCGTGATGAAGGTATAGGTTACGTTGTGGATCTCCCGGGTCGGCACTTGTTCTGTGGTCGCGGCTAATACTGTCATTGGTACTTGTTCTGTTAATCCGTGGTGGTTGAGTGCGGTCCAGTAGGAGATGTAGGTTGGGTCGGCGAGGTTGGATGCGATCACGAATTCGTGTGCGGTATATTCGCCGGTTTCTCCTGCCGCTAGTGGGATGATAAGATAGGTTCCGCTTTTCAGTCGGTCCAGCCATTTCTTGTGTACTAAGTTGTTAGCGATTTTCTTTGCATGGTTATAGGATGCGTCGATGGTGTCTTGGATGTCGTTGATTGTGATTATGGTTTTGTTTTGGCTGGCTAACCGTGTTAGTGCGAGTGCTTCCTGTTTCGACAACCCCTGTTTTATATTATTTATTGTGTTCGTCCCCATTATCGTGACTTATTCTGTATAGATTATAATATGGGACAGTTAGTAAAAAGGCTTTCTTAGTCATTTTATTGGGAAGTCGGGGTATTCTTACCAAACATATTGATACGGTATTTCCAATAATGTTAGGTAAGAAAGCGTATTATGTTGGAGGTTAGCAATTTTTGTCCTGTTGAAGTCATCTAAAACCGCGTTAATGTGTTTAATGTGTTTTATGTGTTCTGTTCTTTTAAGTAACACCCGGGGGGTGGATTTAATGTGTTATGCGGGTTAGTAGATTCTGTCGTGGAAATTTTCTTTGGACATCCCGGAAGGATACCGATCTGCCGATTAAAGTTCTGCACATAGAGAACACATAAAAAGTATAATAATATAATATATACTTTTTGATTACGTTAAGTAAACAACGTTACATAGTGAGGGTTATTTTTCGGATTCGTAATTAAGACAATTTTTTTAAGTACTTCTACTAACTCTGGGTTTTCTGAATCTGGGAACACATTAAATCTACCCCGTGTGGGTTTATAAAAAATCAATAACAGATTAAACACATTAACACCATGTCCATATAACTTGTCGGCATTCAGAACAAACACCGTCCTATTCGCCCAGTAAACACATTAAATCCACCCCGTGGGGGTATATAAAGAATCTTCAACAGATTAAACACATTAAGGTGATGTGGTAAGATATAACTTTCAGTAAAGAGATAGAAACCCAATGCCAACATTCAAACTCAAAGATGATCCCTGGGAAAACCGAGACGTCTTACTCGAGTCATATACACCAGAAGAAATCGTAGGAAGATCCGACGAAATAGATAAATACATAAAATGTCTCGAACCCGCCATCAAAGGAAACAAACCCAAAAACATCTTCGTCTACGGAAAAAGCGGACTCGGAAAAACCGACGTCACCAAATTCATGCTCAACGAACTAAAAAAAGATAACGAATACTACGACGTCGGCCAAGAAATAACCACTATCTTTCTCGACGGCGACAAAATAAACACCAGCTACCGACTCGCAGTGAACATCGTCAACGAACTCCGCAGAGAGGAAAACCAGTTAGCTAAACGGGGAAAATCGACAGACGAAGTCTATGATGAGTTATGGCAGGATATAGAGAGCTTAGGAGGACTATTGATCGTGGTGGTTGACGAGATAGACCACGTGATCGGTGATGATGACGACTCAATTCTTTACCAGCTTTCTCGCGCAGGCTCGAATGACGAGATCGAGAATTCGGAACTGACACTGATAGGGATAACTAACAACACGACTTTCAAGGATAATCTATCGCCAAAAGTGAGGTCGTCTTTGTGTGAAAAACAGATTCATTTCACTCCTTATGAGGCTCCGGATCTGCGTAATATTCTGGAAGCTAGAGCTGAGAAGGCGTTTAAGGATGGTGCTCTTGATGAGAGGATTATTCCGAAGTGTGCGAAGCAGACGATAGATCAGACGGCTGGGGATGCGAGGAGGGCTCTTGATTATCTTTTGGAGACGGGTGATGCTGCTGCTTCTGATGGTTCGATGGAGGTTGAGTTGGAGCATTTTGAGGAGGCTGAAGATGAGGTTGATAAGAATGAGGCTAAACAGACGGTTCGTAGTTTGGGTGAGGAGGATAAACTTATTCTCGAGATCTGTTTGAAAATGGAGGAACGGGGGGAGCTTCCTGCGAGCAGAAAAGAGATTTATGAGTATTATGCGGATGCGTGTGGGGAGATTAATTCGGATAGTGATGTTGGTAAGAATGGTGTAACGGTGACGCGGTATTCGTATCCGACTTTTGGTGATATGATTCAGCATTTGGATATGTTGACTATTCTTGAGGAATCGGAGGAGAATCAGGGGAGGTCTGGTGGCCGTTTCTATAGTTATAGTATGAATTATGAACCTGAGTTGATACATGAGGCTTTGGATGGGTATTTTTTGAATCATTCTGGCTGAATTTCTTGGAACACATTAAATCCACCCCCCGGGTGTTATTTAAAAGAATTGAACAGATTAAACACTTTAAATTATGTGTGGGGGTAACGTAACTGTTGTTGAATTTGGTATAATTTAGTGTGTTTTAGTTGGTTTTGGTTTGTGGTTTGTATGTCGTAATTTTTATTGGTCTATAGTGTTAAGTGTTTAGTAAGTGCTATGGATAGGTTTAGTATTGAGGGACACGAAGTGTTAGTGAAAGAAGTTAAAGAGCAAGGTGGGGTAGGTAGAGTCTATCTTCCGAAAGAATGGATCGGTACAAATGTAAAGATTGTACGAACCGAAGAAATAACGAATGAATAAAGAAGATAAACAAATATTATCTTATCAACAGATATTATCTAACACATACAAAGATAAATACAATTGGTTGATGGAACACACCAAGAAATACTCTAGAGAGTTACTAGAAGATAGATTTTGGTGTGATAAACATCTTGAGGAATACATTAATTATACTGAAGATGGTAGGCGTCAAGCTAACAGTTACTGGAAATATTTCCAGCAAGGCAACCCATTAAAGGAGAAAGATATACATCTATATACTAGATTTAACCGTTGTGTATATGATAGGTTAAGAGAAGTTTTTGACGCTCACAAAGGAGAATATAAAGCGTTTAACTTTATTTTAGATAGTGTAGAGGAACGTAAAATAAAGAGTATTGGTTTTAAACGTATAAGAGATAAACTGTTTGATGAAGATACTAGGTATGTTAACTGGAGTGATATACAGAATGTAGCCGAACAGCTGAA
>JBDGRN010000083.1:0-17362 GCA_042218125.1 Halobacteria archaeon
CGGGGTTTTCGAAAACCGAAAACCAGAGGTTTTCGGAACAAGACTCACCAATATTACAGGGTTTTGTGATGCCTTTAATTATCCTCCATTATAAAAAACAACGTAAGGTTATTAATGTTTTACGCGATTCACGGAAAATCGAAGATTTTCCTGAAGTCGAAAACGCGAAGCGTTTTCGGAATTCACCCACGGGTCAAGTGTTTGGCAAATCCCTACGGGATTTGCGAAAGCCGAAAACCCACAGGGTTTTCGGAATGCTGCGAATCAAAGATTCGCATACGTACGAAAATCTTCGATTTTCGACAACCCGTGGAACTCTCGCTGACTTTCTTTAAATTACAGGACTATTTTGAATCTTACAAAACTATTTTGAATTTAGGAGTAAAGCCAATAGGGCTTCGGGGCGTTCCAATAAGTATGTTAGATCTGGGTAAGGAGGCACCTGATTTCAAAGCAGAATCGACTCGGGGCGGATTCGTACTGTCGGAAGCAGGTTCTCCCGTCGTACTATTTTACTTCCCGAAAGCAGGGTCTCGTGTATGTACTAAGGAGGCGTGTGGATTCAGGGACAGTATGGCAGAGTTCAACGACGTAGATGCCACCGTCGTAGGGGTTTCGCCAAACGACTCCCTCGAGGACCTCGAGGAGTTTGCGGAGGAGAACTCGCTGGAGTTCCCGCTTATCAGCGACACAGACGGCGAGATAGCCGATCTCTACGGAATCGGGGGTGTTCTGGGACTCACACGTAAGATGAAACGTGTAACCCTTGTAATCGACGATATGACAGTCGTTAAGACGATAAAAGGAGTCCTGGCTGCCGATAAACACGTGGAAGAAAGTCTGGAGGCGGTAGCAGAGACCTAGATCCTTTTTCAGAAAGACAAGGCTTTAACCGACGCAGAATAACTGTTCGTTAGAATTACATACAGTCCGGTATAGACTGCTTCCGGACCTATACGGGAGGTTCAGATTTGTCTGAAGGATACTTTGAGGGACTGGAAAACAGGCTCGAAAACGCTATAGATACCGCCGATGATGCGAGGGAGGAGGGTGGAGATCCCGCACCCGACGTTGAGATACCTGTCGCGACGGATCTCGCAGACAGGGTCGAGAACCTGATAGGTATCGAGGGTCTCGCGGAACGTCTGAGGGAGTACGAGGAGAGCGACCTCAGCCGGGAGGATACGGCTCTCGAACTTGCCGAGGAGTTCGCCGACGGCGAGATAGGTGAGTACGACTCGCGCGACGACAGGGTAGAGGCAGCTATACGTACGGCCGTCGCGCTTCTGACGGAGGGGGTGGTTGCCGCACCAATCGAGGGAATCGACGGTGTAGATCTACTGGAGAACGATGACGGCAGCAAGTACATCAAGGTAGAGTACGCCGGACCGATACGTAGCGCGGGGGGGACGGCACAGGCGTTGAGCGTTCTTATCGCCGACTACGTAAGGACGAAACTCGACGTCGACCGTTACAAGCCGAGAGACGACGAGATCGAACGTTACATAGAGGAGATAAACCTTTACGACGAGGAAACGGGGCTCCAGTACTCCCCAAAGAACAAGGAGTCAAGGGAGTTGATCGAGAACTGTTCTATCTGTCTCGGCGGCGAACCTACGAGTGAACGTGAGGTTTCGGGATACAGAGACCTGGAACGTATAGACACCAACCGGGCCCGGGGAGGGATGTGTCTCGTGGCAGCCGAGGGTATAGCCCAGAAAGCCCCTAAGATCAAGAAACACGTAACAAACCTCGGACTCGAGGGATGGGACTGGCTCGACTTCTTCATCAAGGGAGGAAAGGACGGTGGAGGAGATGAGGAACCGGACGAAGACGAAGAGGTAGACGTTGACGGGGAAGATACGGTTAGATCGGAGGGCTCGGACACCGGTGGAACAGATGGGGAGGAGGGATCCGACTCCGGCATTGACGGTGATCTGGCATCCAGCGAGGATAACGGCGGATCTGCGGAGGTCGAGTTCAGGGATCTTGAACAGGTGGGTAAGTTTCTATACGATCTTACGGCTGGTAGACCGATCTTCTCACATCCGAGCCGTGAGGGAGGGTTCCGTCTCAGGTACGGACGAGCCAGAAACACCTCCCATGCCGCTGCAGGTATAAATCCCGCCACGATGGTGATATTCGACGACTTCCTGGCTTCAGGAACCCAGTTGAAGACCGAACGTCCCGGTAAGGCGGCTGGTGTTGCTCCCGTTGACTCTATCGACGGACCCACAGTGCGTCTACGGAGCGGTGAGGTCCGGCGGATAGACGACGTACAGGAGGCATACAGATTGAGGAACGGCGTGGAAGAGATCATCGACGTAGGGGAGATAGCGGTAAACTACGGCGAGTTTCTCGAGAACAACCATCCTCTCGCGCCGGCGTCCTACGTCTACGAATGGTGGATACAGGACCTTGAGGAGACCGACGCCGACGTCACGGGTTTGAAAGAAGCTGATGTATTCGACCTGAGAGAACCCACGGGAAAACAGGGGTTACGTCTAAGTGACAAGTACGGCGTTCCCCTCCATCCCCGGTACACGTATCTCTGGCACGACATCGAACCAGCCGAATACGTGGAGCTGTCCAAAACGTTCGAAAGCGGGGAGGAGATCGAGTCAGAGCACGGCAGCTACAGAGTCGACGATAACGTGGCACGTACGTTGGAGAAACTTCTGGTACACCACGTCAATGAGGACGGCTGGATCTACCTGTCACGGGATGACGCAGACGTTCTCGGAAGATGTCTCAACTCCGAACCTGGTTCGGTAGAGGAGGTCGAACACGTTCTCCGTCTGGTACGGAAGACTTCAGACATCACGGTAAGGAGACGTGCCCCGACACGTATAGGATGCAGGATGGGTCGTCCCGAGAAAAGCGAAAAACGCGAGATGACACCCGCTGTCCACTGTCTCTTTCCCATCGGTGAGTCCGGGGGTTCGCAGCGCGACATAGACAAAGCGGCGAGTTACTCCGAGTCTATGGAGGACAAGGTCGGAGAGATAGAGGTTCAGGTAGCAAGTAGGGAATGCCAGGCCTGCGGTTCCGAAACATACAAACCGGTCTGTAGCTGTGGAGGTAGAACTGAGCCTGTTACGAAATGCCGGGACTGTGGTACACGTTTCGAGGATAAGGAGGAATGTCCACGTTGCGGGGGTGATCCGACGTCTGTGAAGCGACGGGAGATCGATATCAAGTCGGAGTACCGTCGTGCACTCGACGCTGTGGAGGAACGTGACACCTACGATATACTAAAATGCGTGAAGGGACTGACCTCCGAGAACAAGACACCCGAGCCGCTCGAGAAAGGTGTGTTACGTGCGAAACACGACGTTTCGGCTTTCAAGGACGGCACCATCCGTTACGACATGACGGACCTGCCTTTGACGAGCTTCAAACCCAACGAACTCGACGTATCGGTTGAGAAGCTCCGGGAGATGGGTTACGAACGTGACATGGACGGCGAACCTCTCGAAGACGGTGAACAGGTCGTCGAACTCAAGATACAGGACGTGGTTTTGAGCGACGACTGCGCCGAATACATGGTGCGTGTGGCGGGCTACGTCGACGATCTCTTAACGAAGTACTACGGCGAGGAAGCCTACTACGAAGTCGACGACAGGAACGACCTGGTCGGCGAGATGGTGATGGGTCTGGCCCCCCACACAAGTGCTGGCGTTTTAGGCCGTGTGGTCGGCTTTACCTCCGCCTCTGTGGGTTACGCCCATCCGTTCTTCCACGCTGCTAAACGCCGGAACTGTTTCCATCCGAAAACTAGGCTCTGGTACAATGACGACGGATGGAGGTACGGCGAGATACAGGAGTTCGTGGAGGAGCATTTAAGCGAAACCGATGATACTGAGATAGCTATCAACTCCTCCGAGACTTCAGTTTCGGATCTGGATAAAGAAGTGGTGGTTCCGTCGGTGAATGAAGAGGGTGAGACGGTAGAGAAACAGGTCGTAGCGGTTTCAAGACACCCTGTGCCCGACCGGTTGCTGGAGATTGAGACCCGGAGTGGTCGAAAAATAAAGGTGACACCGGATCACAGTATGGTGAGGTGGAAAGATGGGGGAACCGAAAAAACCGAGGCCGCCGAACTGGAGACAGGTAACGAGATACCGTCACCAAAAAAGCTTGACTTCGAGGGAACCGAGACATATACTCTGGATCTACTTGAGGAGTTCATTCATACCGACTCGGTTTCAAACCGGGAACTGATGGTTCATAACGTCGGGGAGGAACGGTTAAAGAGGATTTTAGGGAGTGGTACGGGAGACGACGGATATCTCAAAGGTACCGCGGACAGACTGGGAGTTTCGCAGTCGACCGCATTTAGCTGGGTAGATAGGGGCAGCGTTCCCGTCGAGGTTTTCGTCGAGCTTTTTGGGGTGGAGAACGCTCTGGAAAAAATACCTGACTCCGTGGATATAGGCCTTGTCCGTGATACGTCGAACTTAGATCGTTGGTTGAAGATAGACGAGGATTTCGGTAAACTCCTGGGCTACTACGCCGCCGAGGGTTTTTCACGCGCAAGCGGCGGAAGTTTCTACCAGACCACCATCTGCATACCGGACACACGGGTCAGGGGGGAGCTAATTAAGGTATTCGAGGACAAACTTTCGGCTTCGTGTTTCAAGGAGAACGAATGGAAGATAACGGTTTCGAACCGTCTGGTCGCAGTTCTTTTCAGGGAGGTGCTCGGCGCTGGTTACCGGGCCGACATGAAAAAGGTTCCAAGACACGTGATGGATTCACCGCTACCCGTCGCAAGGGAGTTCCTTCGCGGTTACTTCAGTGGCGACGGATCTGTAGCAAGCGACACGCTAGAGATACGAGCGCAAACGGTCAGCAACAAACTCGTTTCCGATCTAATCGGTTTGCTGAAAAGGTTCGGAATAACGGCAAAGGTAAACACCGAGAACCGTAAACCGGAATCCGGAGGGGTAGCGGAGTTTCACCGAGAACCGGGTGAGGAAGTCCCGGAGTACGAGTCATACGTACTCAAAATAACCTCGGAGAACGCCGAAAGTTTTTCCCGGAAAGTAGGTTTCGACCTGGATAGTAAGTCAGATACCCTGGTTGACGTACTCGGTTCGACGTCCGTGAGGAGCCATAGACTGTTCGGCGACGGTGGAGACGTTTGGCTCGATGAAGTTGTTTCCGTGTGTGAGGTTGAAACGGATGTTGAATACAGTTACTGTCTTACAGTGGAGGACACACATACACTTGTTGCGAACGACATTTTTACGGGTCAGTGCGACGGTGACGAGGACTGCGTCATGATGTTGATGGACGGACTCCTGAACTTCTCGAAATCCTACCTGCCCGACAAACGTGGAGGACGGATGGACGCCCCACTCGTTCTGACGACACGTGTCGATCCGGAGGAGATAGACGACGAGGCACACAACGTCGACAAGATGTCCCGGTATCCGAGGGAGTTCTATCTCGAAACACTGGAACTCGCGGATCCGAAGGATATCCGTGACAGAGTGGATCTGGAGGTCGCAGAAGATACCCTCGGGGATCCGAAAGCCGTCAGGGGGTTCGACCATTCCGTCGAGACCTCCGGTATTGCTCTAGGACCCGACAACTCGGCTTACAAGACGCTGGGTTCGATGCTTGAGAAAACCGAGGCTCAGCTGGAGGTTGGAAGGAAGACGCGGGCGGTGGACGAGTCCGATGTCGCGGAACGTGTCGTAGAGTCGCATTTCCTTCCGGACCTGATCGGTAACCTCAGGGCGTTTACGAAACAGGAGTTCAGGTGTCTCGACTGCAACACCAAGTACCGGAGGCCGCCGCTTTCCGGTAAATGTAGCTGTGGCGGCGACATCAACCTCACTGTCCATGAGGGTAGCGTCAAGAAGTATCTTGACGTATCTCTCCGTGTGGGAGAGGAGTACGGCGTTTCGGGATACACACTCCAGCGTCTCCGTCAGCTGGAGAGACAGATAGACAGTCTTTTCGAGGACGATAAGGCGAGACAGAGCGGTATAGCGGAGTTCATGTAAAGACGGAAAAACGGAGTTGATATAAATGCCATATAAGAACAGCGAGAAAGGAACCGACAGGGAACGTGAACTCGTGGAGATGTTTTACGACCGTGGTTTCGGGGTAGTTCGTGCGCCTGCGTCCGGAAGCGCTACTGAACGTTCGCTTCCCGACATGGTGGCGGGGGACGGCGATAGATACCTTGCGGTGGAGGCAAAGTCGAGCGGAAGTGACGTTATATACATAGACGGTACTGAGGTGGACGGTTTACTGGATTTCTGTGACAGGTTCGGTGCACGTGCACGTATAGGGGTTCGTTTCGACCGTATGGACTGGTACTTCTTCCATCCTGGGAGTTTACATTACACGGATGGCGGAAACTACCGTGTCAAACGTGAGAAAGCCGAGTCCGATGGGGCCGACTTCTTGGAACTAATCGGGGAGAGCAGGCAGTCCCGTCTCGGCGAAGATTAGAATGAGGAGGGTGTACTGAAAGTTTGGGCATTTTTAAACGCGGGTTAATTGGGACGAATTGGATCCCGAAAACCTAAGTCCTTTATATATCCTGACTATCA
Source organism: Halobacteria archaeon (assembly GCA_042218125.1). Classification (GTDB taxonomy): domain Archaea; phylum Halobacteriota; class Halobacteria; order Halobacteriales; family Halorutilaceae; genus JBDGRN01. The sequence goes on from JBDGRN010000083.1 coordinate 6,573, forward strand.
AAGACTCCGAAAAACTGTGCGTTTAAAAACGGCCGAAAGTTTTATTTCCCTGTCTCGACAGTGATACTGCGGTAGGTAACGTTATAGTTAGTTAGTATAGAGCAAAAGATGTCTTAAGCTGGTTTGTCTACCAGTCACCTATATTTTAATAGGAGGAAAGTGGCTTTACTGGTTTTAGATAGTTTAAAAGTATAAATTTTGTAAACCTGGAACGTCTTCTGTAAAATGCAAGAGGATTAAAAACTTCGATACCTAAGAAGAATATAATGAATTTTGATTTAATTCTTCTTGATATTATTGCTATTATTTTTGGTTTAATTTGGATATCGGTAGGTGTTTATAAACTCGTACCTGTCTTTATATATTTAATACAGAAAAATCTGTTCGGTAAAGATGTCTACATACGGGCACAGGATGAACTCGACGACGAGGAACTACCGACTATCGACGTGCTTCTACCTGCATACTGTGAGGAACCGGTAATCCAGAAAACATTAGACTCGATCCGGGAGGCAGACTATCCTCAAGAGCTAATTTCTATAATAGTTCTGCTGGAACCGGACGACGAAGAAACACATAAGATCCTTGAGGATATTGATCCCAGTTCGTCGTTCAGATACGTCGATGAGCCAAAAAAATACATGCACAGGGTCGTGGTTCCCCAGGATTATCCCGGTGAGTCTAACAAACCTCGAGCCCTTAACTACGGCTTCGAGGAAAGTTACGGAGACATCGTGGGTGTACTCGATGCAGAGGACATCGTTGACCCAAAGCTTTTCAGAAAGGTAGCTGGTGCACTGTACTCAAGGGACTACGACTACGTACAGGGAATACTGGATATGCAGAACGAGGATGACGGATGGACGAACAGTTTGTTCCGGGGTGAGTACGGATGGTGGTACAGACTACATGTACCGGCTTATTACGATAACGAATATCCGGTTGCCTTAGGTGGTACCACCAACTTTGCGAAAAGAGAGGTGATGGAAGAGATCAGCGAAATCAGGAAGAAAAGGTTCGGACACCGATGGGACGATAACGACGACCGGTTCAAGAAAAAAAGCTGGCTTTCGAATCTTTCCCACAAGGGACTGATACCCTGGGATCCGATAAACGTGACCGAGGACTTCGAACTCGGACATCTACTCTGGCTCGAGGACTTCAACCTGGGATTGATAGAGTCAGTTACCGAAGAGGAGTCCCCGATTACGTTTTCCTCCTGGGTAAACCAGAGAACAAGGTGGGAGAAGGGTAAGATCTTCACGTTCCTCCAGTATGTCAAACACGACCAGAACAGCCTCATGAAGAACTTCCACGTCACCATGCAGTCTATGCTGCCACATCTTGGAATTATTAACGTTTCAGGACTAATACTTTTCAGTTTGGTCGCCGTAGTCAACGACTTCCGATTCGACGACTTTACCTTGAAAATCCTGTTCATCGGATTGACCCTAATTATAATAGAAATGTCCAAACAGAGTTACGGATACTGGATAGCATCCGACAAACCGGTTAAGGTGAAGATACCTAGAGCGGTCGTCAACTTTTTTACGCTGCCGGTTTACTGGCTTCCGTTCTGGCTAGCAGACCTGATCGCAATTAAAGAGATATACACCGGAGATATGAACTGGAAAAAGACGCCTCATCACGGCAGGCATTACAAGGAAAGTGAAACGGATTGAACCGTTACTTCCACCACTCCACCCTCTCGTTTCCAGGACTTTCGGGATCGAAGACTTCAGGGACCTCGTGTCGAGGATAGCCGTAAAGCCTCGCTAGCCAGTATCCAACATGCCAACCGGCCGCCTTTACCTTCGGTTGTTCTCCGTAAGTCTGGTTCAGCTTTATCTTGACGTCCCTTTCACCGTCGTCGTCGTAGTCACCTATAGCGCTCGTGCAGGAGGCGTGTCCGGATCTCTTGCTGACCCGGTGGTTTCCCTCGCTACAGTTCATATCCGAAGGAACCGATACGTATACGTCGGCTTCACTCGGAAACCTGGTGACTGACACGTTCTTGTTGAGTTCAGTGGTAAAGTACTCCGCTACGTGCTCTATCTGACGGTAGAAATCCCGGTTATTCCGTATCTCGTCCACATTGTCCACGTAGAGATATGTCCGGTTCTGGTTCCATGGCAGATCAAAACGGTTGTAGCCTGTCGCGTTGTGCCTCATCAACTCAGCGGGTTCGTCGTCGTGCTCCAGACCCAGAATATGTCCGAACTCGTGTTTCAGAGTTGTTAAGAGAACCTCGTCCGAGAGCCTCCAGTCCACCTTGAGTTCGACCGGCGTCGGTATCTTGAGGTTCGGTTTGTTCTCTATCAGTTTGGTACATCCGGCGATGATGCCGGAGACAGGATTTCTGTTACATTTTTCTATAGACTCCTTGACGACCACCATAACGTCAGGATTGGTGGCGTCTGGATCTACATCGAAATAGATCCGGTAGTCGGCCTTATTCATGTTGTTCATCCAGTAGTTGACGGCTTTCCTAACGTGACTGCTGTAGTTCCTCCCGATGTCAGTCGAACGATCTATTCCGACGGTCACCTTTCTCTGTTGCCACGGGTTTTTGTTAGGATGGATGTCACCCGGCCTGAGACCTACAGGTCGAACGCCGACACCGGCATCCCCGTTACCGCCACCGACTTCACGCGCAGATATCTCCGCATTCGCGTTACCTGTATCACCTGTAGAAGAGTTCCCGACGGTTCCGTCTCCAACAGCCCCATCTTCGGCAGCTCCACCTCCAACATTTCCGCCTTTGTTTGTGTCCCCGCCGTTGCTCCCATCTGCTTCCCGAACTCCGTCTCCACCGGAGTTTTGGCTGCTTCCACTGGTGCTTTCGGGCCCCTGTTCCACTGTACCTTGATCGGGTTTATCGCCGTTTAGCCCGAACCTTTCACCAACGACCTTCCTCGAAAATGAATCGACGTGTCTGTCGACGACTTCGTACTGTCCACGTACGACGGGAGGAGTAGACTCCGGCTCGACAGCCACCACTCCAGCGACCAGTCCGACAGTAAGGAACAGTATCAGACCAAATGTTTTCGCTAAAGCCATACTTTCGGGTATCCCAGGGTATCTTTACTCCTCTCACGTTTCCGACTTCAACAGTAGCCATCGCGTTCCAACAGTTATCCCTTTATTTTCGGTAATATATCCTAAGCGGGGGAGACGTGAAACCTTTTCCCCCGTTCTTAGCCAAGTTTTCGAACTCCCAATTAATTTATTAACTATTCATTAACGGAATGTAAAGCTGAAGCTATACTGTTTCGCAGTTCCGATACGACCCTACTCCGGGGTTGTGCCCACCGTCAGTACATACGTTTGACTCCTAAAGGAAGTGGAGGTTATTTCTAGGTTCCATGCACCATCACCACACATGTGGAAAATACCAATAGTTAACCTCCCAAAAGAGTTCCCGGTGGTTATCCGAAGGACGTTATGGTCCCTACTCCCCCTCTACCCTATCTTTTCTACGACTTGGCTTTCAGTATAGGTATCACGGTCTACCAGATAAATTAGGGAACTTATCGTACATCCGGTTTACAGGAAGTTCGTTAGAGGAACTCATATTTGGTGTTCAGCAGTTAGTTATAAATACTCTCCTTAATATATCCACATCATGGAGGAAAGAACCATGGAATGTTGTATGATGATTAATATTAGTGAAAATACCGGAGGCAAAGATGGTAGATAAAAAAGTTTCGATCGTCGCGGCTTTAATAGTGGGTTTAGTTGTCGGTACCGGGATAGGTGTCGTCGCGGACCGTCAGGTGTTGAGTGGAGCCAGCGTTGATGGTACATGTTCACAGATGCAGAACGGACATGGAGGACAGATGACGATACTAGATGGTTGTAATCTCCACGGAATGACAGCACAGGGTATGGACTGGACAGGTTCACATTTAAGAGGGGTAAATGGTGACGGAGTGAATTTAAAGAACTCAGTATTCGATAACTCTGTTATAGCCGGAATCAAGTTTAACAAGGCTGTAATGCCGGATACCAGCTTCAAAGGCACATCAATTAGAGGTTTTCAGGCAAATGCTGCTAACTTCCAGAATGCAGACTTCGGTCCAGGTTCAGAAAAATACGACACACCTGCAACTACCTTTATAAGGATGGCTAACTTTAACGGAGGAGCACAACTACAGCGAGCAAAGTTCGACGAGGCCCATATCGAACATTCGATGTTCCATGAATCCCATCTAGACGGTGCCATCTTTGATGGAGCAACCATAAAGAAGACCACGTTTAAAGGTAACTCTTACAGCAGTAAAACGTCGTTCGATAACGTAAAATGGGGTAAAAACAAAATCAGGGGCAAGAGTTGCGAAGGTCAGGAATGTCAAAAGTTGATTGAAAAAGAAATAAACGCGCAAACCTAAGAACAAACGCAGAGTATAGAGTTAATTAAACTCTTCTCCAGATTAACTAACCCAAGTAGAGGACCCACAGAGAGAGTTCATCTACTCCGGCGTTGCACCGAGATACAGTCGCTGGATCCTGTCGTCCTCGAGAACCTCGTCACCGGTGCCGCTAAACTTGATCTCTCCACCCGCCAGAACGTATCCGCGGTCAGATAGATCAAGTACTTTCTTCGCGTTCTGTTCTACTATCAATACGGTCACACCCTCTTCGTTAAGTTCAAGTATGGTTTCGAAAATCCCCTGGGTGTACTGCGGCTCCAGACCGATAGACGGCTCATCGAGAATCAAGACTTCGGGTTCCGTAATTAATCCCCGTGCGATCTCCAGTAGTCGTCGTTGACCACCCGATAGACTCCCGGCTTTCCTACTGCGTAACCCTGATATCCGGGGAAACCCCCGTAACAGGTCGTCAACCCTTTCTTGGGTCTCCTCTCCTTCGAGAATATAACCCCCCATCAACATGTTTTCCTCGACAGTCATATCCGGAAAAATACTCGACTCCTGGGGTACGTAGCTCAAACCCCGGGATAGGTTGTGTTTAGGTTTGTTATTCGTTATATCTGCGCCGTCGTAGGATATACGTCCGGTAAAGACGTCGGCAAATCCGTAGATCGATTTTAAAACCGTGGACTTTCCGCTGCCGTTGGGACCTATGAGACAGACGAACTCTCCATCATCTACTTCCATCGAAACCCCGTTCAATACCGTGGTGTTACCGTATCCCGCCGTTATATCTAAGACATCTATCAAAGGCATATATCCACCTCCAAGGAGTTCTCTATCTCCGAACCGTAATCCATCTCCGAAGTAAGCGTCTCCGAAGAAACCATCTCCGAAGAAACCATCTCCGAATATGTTATTTTGTTTTCAGTTCTTCCGAGTTCACGTATATTTACTGGTTGCATGTAGTCATTCCCCAAGATACGATTCAAGTACCGCTTCGTCTGTCTGGATCTCCTCTGGTGTTCCCTCCGCGATTTTTTCCCCGTGTCCCAGTGCGTATATCCTGTCGGCGATATCCATCACGAACTCCATGTTGTGTTCGATTATGAAGAACGTCAGTCCACGTTCTTCGCGGGCATCCCTGATATATCTCTTGACGTTGTTAATCATCGTGGGATTAATTCCGCTGGCAGGTTCATCCATCAAAAGCACCTCCGGATCCGCCATCAAAGCCATACCCAGCTCCAGAAGTTTCTGTTGTCCGTAGCTAAGACTACCCGCCATTACATCCCCCACCACTTCGAGATCGATATAATTCAACATCTCCTGGGCGTCGTTGTTTAGTTCGTCGGAGGGTGGTCGTAGTACCCCGGAACCCGGTGCCGAAACTACCAGGTTCCTCCTCACGGACATATCTCCGTAGATCTTGGTGTCCTGAAACGTCTTCACGACACCAGTTTGAGCCGCTTGGGTCACGGTCCAGCCGGTAACGTCATCTCCGCGGAAGAAAACCTTCCCTCCGTCGGGTTCATTCAACCCCGTAATGCAGTTGAACAGGGTGGATTTACCGGCACCGTTTGATCCGATCAAACCTACTATCTCGCCTTTTTCGACAGATACATCCACGTCATCAAGAGCGTTCTGTCCGCCGAAGTTCTTAGACAGTTCTTCTGTAGCGAGTATACTCAATCGAGTTCACCTCCCTTGTATGCCGAATCGCCACCCGAATCGAAGTACTCGAACTTGGTTGCACGTCTACGGACGGTTCCATATACTCCGTCGGGAAGCTTTATCACTACAGTAATTATCACTAACCCGAGTACCACGAGGTTCCAGCCTGTAAAGTAGGTGGTTACCGCGAAGATCACGGACTTCAGTCCGAAGGCACCTAGTACAGGCCCCGCCACCGAACCCGAGCCACCGAGTAAAGCCATAGCTATAATCTCGACGTTCCATTCCAGGTTGAACGCCGACTGTGGATCCAGGAAACTGTTGTACAGAGCCCAAATACCACCCGCTAAACCGGTGAATGACGCCGACAACACCCACGCCGACGTCTTGTATACGGTGGTATTGACGCCCATCGCCTTAACCTTCTCCTCGTCGTCACAGATAGCGTTCAGAATAAAACCGAACCGGGTATTCATAAGATATCTCACCAGAACTACCTCGGTGACGAGTAAACTGAGAAACAGGTAGTAGGTCTGGGTATCGGAAGGGGATTCGAATACAGTCAGTCCGCTAGCTCCCCCGGTTATACCGAGGTTCATCGTAACCTGCTGTGCAACCAGTAAGACACCGAGTGTAGCTATTCCGAAGTAGCCTCCATGCCGCTGAAGCAGGACAGCACCCACGGCCAGCGAAAGCATGACCGAACCCAGGAGTGAACCAGCAAAAGCTAGGGGTACTGCAACTCCGAAACTCCCGACCATGATCGCTGATAAATAGGCACCCACCCCGAAAAACACCATGTTTCCGAAACTCGGATACCCTGTCTGGCCGCCGATCAAGTCCCAGCTCAGAGCCAGGACACCGAACATAAAAAGCTGTAAACCTACGGTAACCATGTAGCTGTTCAGTAAGCCGAGTACAGGTAACGCGCCGGCAACTACTACCAGGATAGTTAGGATTTTTAATGCGTGTTTGTCACCGAACTCGACTACGTCCCGAACGGTGTCGTCGGAGAGCAACTTCATTTTTCCACCTCGCCTGAACCGAACAACCCCGTCGGTTTAACGACTATCAAGAAAACGAGAGCCAGAAACACCGCAGTCAGTGACCAGGTATTTCCGATATATGCATCAGTTAGCTGCTCAATCTCCGCTAACCCCAGTCCACCAAGTAATGATCCGGTGACGCTCCCTATACCGCCGAATACGACTATGATGAAGCTGCGGAACGTATAGTTTAGACCCATGTTCGGGTTGATGGACAACGTCATGGCTATCAATCCGCCTGCGGCACCCGCCACCGCGGAAGAGATACCAAACGTAAATGCACGTATCCTCCCCACATCTATACCTACGAACTTCGCCGCTTCGGGGTTCTGGCTGACCGCCCGTATACCACGTCCCTTCTTCGTCTTATGGAGGTATATCCAGAGAAACAAGGTTAACAGGACAGCTACACAGAACGTAATTAACTTCAGCTTGGGGAAAACTACGCCTGCGACGATGAAGGACGGGTCATCGAAAGCTATGCTGATGGTTCTTGTGTTGGCAGACCAGGCCTGTATCATAAGCTGCTGGATCACTATCGATAAACCGAAGGTAGCGACGAGAGACAGAAACATATCCTTACCGGCGACGCGTTCGACAACAGCCAGATGTATTATGTAGCCGACAAAGAACAGTGCCACAAAGACCACCGGAACAGTGGCTAGGGCGACGAGTAAACCCGGCTCTCCACCCCCCGAAACTGTCTCTGTCAGCCAAAACGTCACGTATCCACCCAGGATCACCATTTCTCCGTGTGCCAGGTTTATTACTCCAACCACACCCCAGATCAAAGCAAAGCCTACAGCGACGGCAGCGTATACTCCCCCTGTTAGTAAGCCGTTGACGATGAACTGGGCAAAACTCATAATCTATCATTCCATGGGGGTGTCGGATATACCGGTTTCGCCCGGCTTGCTTTCCTGAGGCAGACCTGTTTCAAACTCAGATCATCCGACCCACCAGACTCTTGCTGTTTGGGCTGCCACTGGTTCAAAAACATTTCTTTCTCTACCACTCCTTTGTCATCGAACCTGATCTTCCCAAAGACGTTTTCGAACTTTAGGCCCCGTATAGAGTCGCGGATCTCACCACGCGTCAATTTCCGTGTTTCAGCGACGGCTTTCCGGTAAACCTCTATCACCGTGGTTGCCGCGGCGGCATGCATATCCGGTTCAGTTCCGTACCGATCCTCCATTGCCTCTATGTAACCCGATGTCGAACCGAACAACGGGTCCCTGTAACCTCCATTCTTGTCCCAACCCGACGGGGCATATATGTATTCAGCGTCTACACCGACAGCATCCAGAAAAGATTCGTCCTGGGCTCCAACCCCCGCAACCGCCAGGTCTACATCCACTTTCTGTGTCTTCAGCTGGCGAGCCAAAATAATCGAATGTTTCTGGTGGGACTCCAGGATCAACGCATCGACGTCTTCGTCCCTCACCTTAGCTAGTTGTGTCGATAGATCGTCTGTCGATTTTGGAAATACCTCATCGACGGCTACGTCTATCCCTGATTTCCTGAGTTTTTCCTTCGCGTCGCGAGCCATACTCTTCGAAAAAGAGCCGTTTTCAGCTAAAACGGCGGCCGACTCCGGCTTTGGTGACCGGTTAAGCGTGAAATCCACTGAAACATCCGAGTACTGATCAGCGAGAGGAAGTACGCCGAAGATCCATCGGTTCCCCTGTTCGAATATCTTGGGTGTGGCCGCGCCACCCAAGACTAGAGGCACCTGGTTTTTCTCCGCGATACCGGTAGCAGGCAGCGAGTTCGGAGTTGTGTAAGGTCCAACCAGAAAATCGATATCTTCCTGATAGATAAGCTCCTGATAGATCTCTTTTGATTTAGATGGGGGCCCCTGGTCGTAACGTAAAATCAAACTGAATTCATAGGTTTCGTCATCACCTGCCTTGACGCCCCCGTTTTTATTTATTTCGTCAACCGCTATCCTGTATCCGTGTTTATAGACATTACCTAGACGTGATCCGTCCCCCGTCAGACTCAAGGAACCGCCGATATGAATAGTATCACCCTCGACTGCTACCTCGCTTGAATCTTTGGTTCCGTTTTTTCCGTCCGTGTCCGAGAATTTATCAGATCCATCCATACAGCCCGCTAACCCCATCGAAACGAACCCACCCGTTTTGATAAATTCCCTTCGATCCACACGGAAAAATAAATTTAGACTGTAAAATAGGTTACCCCTCATAAATTAACGAAAAGTGTTTTTATAGCACTATTTTCAGTGTTCTGTTTCTCACCGTTGATCCCAGCTAGGTGTGGGATATACGGGTTTTGCATCGCTGACATCCTTGGGCCGGACGGTTTTCTCGACGGGGTCACCGTCCTTGTCGGGTTGGTACTGCATCAACGCCACGTCTTTCTGGATGACTCCCTTGCTGTCGAAACTGACGTGACCGTACAGCGACTCGTAGTCGGTATTTGCCAGGGCGTCACGGACCTCTTTGGGATTTGACACCCCGGCCTTACGGAAAGCTTCCACGTACGTCTCCACAACCGTGGCCGCCAGGGCAGCGTGTTGATCAGGGTCGTCTCCGTATTTACTTTGGTATGTGTCGATAAACTCATCCGAGGATCCATACACCGGGTCGTCGTAGTTCTTTGTCTTTATCCAGGTCGACTGTGTGTAAAGATAGTTGGCGTTCTCACCCGTGGCTTGTTTGAACGCCTTCCCTTCTGCTCCCTCCGCAGCAAAAGCCAAGTCGAGATCGACTTGATAAGTATGAAGCTGGTTCGCAAGCAAAACAGCGTGGCGTTGATGTGAACACAGCAGCAGTACGTCGAGGTCTTTATCCTTGACTTTCGTCAAAGCAGTCGAAAAATCGGCAAGATCGGATGGAAATACCCCGTCGTACAGGAGATCCATATCCGTCTCGGACAGCTTTTCACGGGCGCCTTTCGCAACCGACTGGGAAAAAACGTCGTTCTTTACAAGTAAACCGACCTTTGTATCCCCTGAGTCTTTCGCGGATGCGAGTTCTATAGCTCCGTATGTGTACGTCGAGTTCAGGGGGTTTACGCCGAACAGCCATTCATTACCCTGGTTGTAGAGCCTGGCGCTCGAAGCAGCCCCCACAACGATAGGGACACCATTGTTTTTAGCTACAGCAGTCGCAGGAAGTGTGATAGATGAGGAAAACGGACCTATCAGGTAGTCCACGCCACCGTCACTTACGAGTTGCTGGTAGATAGATTTGGATTTTCCTGCATCACCCTCGTCGTCACGGATTTTTAGTTCCAGTTTATAGGTTTCGCCATCTTTGGTTTCAAAGCCCCCCTCCTGGTTTATCTTCCGGGTCGTTAACTCGTAGACGTCTTTGTATACCTCACCGACTTCGGCGTTTGCACCAGTCATGCTTAGGGAACCACCAAGGGTTACGGACTTGCCGGACACCTCCACCGACGTGGATTCGGAGCCTGATGAGTTCCGGTTTTTTAGACAGCCGGCTAAACCGGAAAGACCAGCCAACCCGGATTTTAAAACTGTTCTCCGTTTCACGGTTTCACGACTATTTTAAGATTATCATGGGACTTATAAGTTAACCAGAGAAACGGATTTTGGTGTCGTCGTTAAACTGGGAATCAATATTTGCAGGATGACACCGAATAGGTATATTCAGCGTGAACTCTCCACGGGTCGGGTGTTTGGTAAATCCCTACGGGATTTACGAAAGCC
>JBDGRN010000102.1:0-17326 GCA_042218125.1 Halobacteria archaeon
CATTAAACTGAAAACTTTCCTGCGACAAAAACCGGAGAAATAACGCCATCTTTAAATACAGCATTGGAAAGACACCTAAAAACCCGGACAAGATTTTTATAATTAAAAAATGTAGAATATAAAGGTGGATGTCGGATAGAAAAAGAAGACCCGTCGTTATGGTCCACGGGTATCTCGACCTATGGTACAATCCCTGGTGGAGGAGGTTAAAGAGCTATCTGGACAACTTCGGATTTGATCCTGATAAGATCAGGAGGGTGAACCTAGGTACTTTACCAGGCAGTACTATTGGTTCGCCGAGGGAGTACAGCGAGGAGGTACGTAAAGTCGTGGAGGATGTCTACGACGACCACGGACGGGTAAGCATTCTTGCTCACTCCATGGGAGGTGTCAACTCCAGATGGTACGTGGAGAAGATGGATGGCCGCCACTACGTAGACAAGATCACGACGCTCGGAACGCCACACCAAGGCACTTACGCTGCCTACCTGGGGTTTTTCAGCGACGGCGGCCAGGATCTAAAGCCGGATAGCGACCTTATTCAGATGTTGAACGAAGGCGGACCGGTAGAGGGGGTCGAATACAACGGCTTATGGGGTGAGAGAGACGCCCTCCTTATCCCGAAAACGAGCGCTAAGGTTCCGTTCGACACCGAAAACGTCACCAACTACAATCTTGGGGGATACGGTCACCTGAGCCTAATTCTCAGAAAGTCGCTTATCACTAAGTACCTCCAACTACTATAATATACATAAATATACAAATCCAGGCTCTTGTTACATACAAACCCAGCCACTGTAACATGCTAAGAAACTCTCCGATAAAGTACCTTTACGTAAGGTAATTGCCGATCACAAGTTAACTCCAGTCACCGTAACTATAATCCAGTCACCATAACTATACGTTGAGGTTTTGGCGTTCACGGGCCTGTTTTCCTTGGTTTTCGATGTTCACGGGTACTCCGGTAACGGTATTTATGGACCTCCAATTCTAAACCCCATTGAATGGCTGATATCATCAAGATCCGTGGCGCAGCATTTATTCCAAATCCCTGGATAGAGGTGGAAGCAGGCGAAGAGGGTAAGGTCGAGTTCGAAGGTGACGGAAGGGAGTTCACGCCACACGCAATCAACACCTCGCGTTGCCGATTAGAACAGGAGGTAGTCGTCGACTTCATCAGAGGGGAGATGTTGACCTACTCCGATACGGGTTTTACCCGGATGCGGACCATGGACGGCGACGACGTCGAGGTAACTGAGGGTAGGGCTTCGAGTGACGGTATCGGAGTCGAGAACGTAGAGTGGGGAGACAAGGTCAAGTTCGACCTGGTGGCCGAGGCATCCAACCCCTTGATCGAGGGTTCAGCACCTATAGAGTACGACCTCTCAGTCGAGGTTACCCAGGAAGGTGCAGTCACGCTCGGGGGCGGACACCACGGATATCCGTGCTACGAGTTCTACAAGCAGATCAATATGGCGGATTTCGAGAGGCTATATATCTACGACTACAGGCAGACAGACCACGATCTGCATTCTCTGGGAGGTAAGGTCGACTACAAGTTCGAGAAGACTGTTTAGACCCGGTAACGGTTAAACTCAGATAGGTTCAAACTCAAGCCAAGAAGACTGTCTGGAAATCCTCGCACCTCCACTGGTTTTGAATAAACCGCGTCTAATCGGAACACCTTTTTTATACTCGAAACTTTATATCAATTACAGTGTTCCGTAAAGTAAGGAAAACCCTCTGGCCCAGATTTGATCTCCTCCTCGGTAGAATGGGGGGATACGCCACAGGCAAGGTTTCTAATGACGGATACCTGGGTACCGTCGACATGAACCTCAAGGAGATAGAGCATGTTCTCCGGGACATTGGTTTTAGTTACGAGTATATCGCCTCTTTAAAGGACAGAATATGTCCGCAGGGCGGTGAGATAGAGACAGGTTCATGGGTTCTGAGGACGGATGATCTCAAGCCGTACCAGTTACACATCCATCTCTTTGAACATCCGGGTGACGGTGTAGACATCTACTGCCATCTCGAGTACAACTGGAAGTCATTCCCTTTGAAACATTATAGAAGGGAAAACGTCGATGTCGACTTGGGAGTGGAGATTACAAAGTCACTGCTGGACAGTCAGAATATCGAGATCGCCGAGGAAAAGATCGAGAACCGGTGTGGCGTATGAATAGATGTAGAAAGCTGACACCCCATTAAGTGACATTCCATTTAGTGACACCCAATTAAGTGACACTCCCTATCAAGTATAACAACAAGTAGTAAATCGATAGATGACCGCAATTGCACCCGAGTTCGTGCTCATCTCACTCGTCATTGTCTTTTTCGGCGGTACTGTCAAGGGCTTGGTGGGTTTCGGTGCAAACGTAACGGGAACCGTTCTTCTCGCCCAGTTCCTGGATCCCTCGACTGCAGTTGTTTTTATGATTCTACCTGCCTTACTTTCGAGTTTTCCCCTTATACTGACTCTTAATTTAAACGGGCTTAAGGAGTGTCTATGCAGGTTTTATCCCTTAATTATTGCTGCGACCGTCGGAGCATTTCTGGGTACGTTGTTCCAGAACTCCGTACCTGCGCCGGCATTAAGAATTTTTCTGGGCTTCGTCGTGGTCGGCTACGTCCTGCTTCAACAGCACCGTTTCAAACTACCGTCGTTCACTGACGATGGTTACCTGGAACACTGTTTCTCGGATTACAACATCGTCAAGGTCTTTATGGGTCTGATCTCGGGCACAGTTTTTGGTTCCAGCAACGTCGGAATTCAGACCGTTGTATACTTAGATAGACTGGATCTGAGTCATTCCGTCTTCATTGGAGTGATGTCTATGTACTTCGTGAACCTCTCAGCAGCACGTCTCATGGCAGCACTGTACAACGGAATGTTTCCACAGGGAGTTCTTGCTATCTCAGTCGTCGCCTCCCTTTTTGGTGTATTTGGTGTATTAGCGGGTATGGCAAGTAGAAAGCTAGTTTCTGACAGATACGTCCATCTCTCAGTTCTTTTATTTCTTTTTGTGGCTGGACTGAGACTGGTTACATCGGGGGTGCTGACAGCACTATAGAATCAACCCCTTGGTTTCGACTGGAGATAGCTAGAGGTCTTGGACAGTGTTCACATCATCCACAAAAGTACAAAAACCATTCGGATTTATCTGAACGTCCGGTTTTCACACCCCCCGCCCCACCAAGATATACCCTCCTGTAGGCAATCCAACACCCGATCCAACAGATCAACATCAATCCAACACCCGATCCAACAGATCAACATAATATAGATCAACATAATTGTACTCCAGACACTCCAACATCATATTCCAGCCACAGAAACGATCAGTACTTGGAAAGACCCATAAAGCGGTAACGACATTCGGTATCTATGACAGACGAACGAACAGTGGGAAAATCCGTCTCGAGGGACTGGTCAGCCCTCGACCTCGTTCCCTACCTGGGTATGTTCGGTCTTTTCCTCGCCGTGGAGGTTCTCGCCGTCTCCCTCGCCCCTGCTTTCGACGCCGCGGGACTCCAGGCTACAGAGAATCCGGGCAACCCCGTCAACTCCCTGATCTACGTGGCGTTTATACTGGTCTTTACAGGATTCCTCCTTGCCGCGATGAAGTACGGTGGGGAAATCATTCTCCAGCTTGTAATACTCGGCAGCGTCGCGTACCTCGTTTTCTTCCTGCTAACGGTATTTCTACCTTTTCCGGCCGCAGTCGGTGGCGCGGTACTGATTGCTGCGCTTCTCTACTTCCACCCGGAGTGGTACGTCATCAATACAGCCGGCGTCCTGATGGGTGCGAGTGGTGCCGGACTTTTCGGTATAAGCTTCGGTATCCTTCCCGCCGTACTTCTCTTGGTTATACTGGCGGTCTACGACGCCATAGCTGTCTACCGCACCAAACATATGTTGACGCTTGCCGACGGCGTCATGGATCTCAAACTTCCTGTCATGTTCGTCATTCCCAAGAGACTCGACTTCAGCTTCATCGAGATGGCGGAACGACAGTCGAAGAAGGACGATGGAACAAACGTAGAACCCGAATCAGCACGGGAAAAGGAAGAGGTTACGGAAAATTCTGAAGGATCGGCCCAGACCTCTTCTGCGGAAAGTACGGCCGAACTCCGGAATATGGAGGGAGACGCTAATATGGAGGTAGATGGTACAGCCACGGAAGAATCAGGGGCCGGAAAAGAGAAGAACGACCGCCACGAGATCGAGAAGGGGGAGAAGGACGCGTTCTTCCTAGGTCTCGGCGACGCCGTTATACCCACGGTTCTGATAGCCTCGGCGGCGAAGTTCGTCGAAGTTCCGCTCGCATCGAACTACGCCGTCTACGGAGCAGTCATAGGTTCGGTGATAGGTCTCGTAATACTGATGTACCAGGTATCGAAAGGCAGGGCACACGCAGGACTTCCGTTACTCAACGGAGGTACCATACTGGGTTTCTTTGTCGGCGGATTCGCTATGGGTATAACACCCATCCAGCTTCTGTTCTGAAGATCCGATTCACCCAGACCAAACTCCATAATCCGCACCCTACTGAAGATCCAGTTCACCCACCCCAAACTCCATAACCTGCTACTAAATGAGGACTGAACCCCAGCTTGGGAACCACTATACGTTTCGAGACCAGATATATATCAAATGGCAGACGTCCGGGCGAAGATCGAGAGGAACAAACCACTAATCAAGGAGCTTCTGCTGTTTATAGGTGGACTTCTCATCATGTTTACGGGATTTATTCTGGTTCTCGGCGTAGTCACCGCCATAATAGGTATCCCCTTGATCCTACTGGGTTTCATGATGTACAAGGCGTCGGCTTTCGGTTCGGAGTCGGGCGGAGCCAAAATCGACTACCGGGAAGAACCCGGAGAAGGAGCTGAATCCACTCGACATCGCCGTGAAGGTGATGGATTCGGTAACCAGGAAAGGACCGGACGTCGCCGCGACCGATAGAAGGAAGGTCGAAATATCAACCCAACAAACTTCCGTGACCCCTACATCTATGAGTTCCTTTCTTTTTTGTTTCTACAGTTCTCGAGAACCAAGGTTTATTCCACGGACAGGTCTATCTACGGACGTAATGGTAGAAGAAGTTTCATCACGTGAAGTTTACGAGAGGCTCGACGAACTCCAGGTTATCGACATC
Source organism: Halobacteria archaeon (assembly GCA_042218125.1). GTDB lineage: Archaea > Halobacteriota > Halobacteria > Halobacteriales > Halorutilaceae > JBDGRN01. The sequence goes on from JBDGRN010000102.1 coordinate 5,166, forward strand.
AGAGACCAGATACGGTTCCAGCAGGGACACGTGCCGGGGGCGGAAAACCTCCCGATGCGCGAACTCACACAGCGTCTCGACGAGAAGGAATGGAAAGACGAGATAGTTGTGGTATGTCCCATCGGACAGAGCAGCATCCAGGCAGCGAGACTCATCGAGTCATACGAGGGCGTCGACGAGGACGCCCGCGTAGCCAGTTTGGAGGGCGGATATGACGGATGGACCTACGAACTTGAGTCCGGTTTCGGTGAAGGAGAATCGGGCGAGGACGCTTCGGTGTAAATCTACCCCTACCTTATCCTGCATATCTTAAATCCGGCCGCTATCCTCGGATAGCCTGAAATCCGAAAAAGCCTGAAACTCGGAAAATCATCCCAGGACGAACGTGTCCGGATCGTCGGACATATCGACGAAATGGTCGGCTGCCTCGACGAGTTCGGCGCTCGTCGATCCCCCGAAACCCATGACTTCCACCCGGACACCTTTCTCACGTACGTGGTGGACGAGTCGAGTGAAGTCGCCGTCTCCGGTGCAGAGAACCATTGCGTCGACGTGGTCGGCGAACGTTATGGCGTCTATAGCGATACCCATGTCCCAGTCCGCCTTCTTGGTGCCGTCGGGATACTCCTTTATGTCTTTGAACTTGGTTTCGTAACCTATATCGTTTAGGGCTTCGAAAAAGGTGGTTTCGTCGCCGGAGTCGGTTTCCACGACGTAGGCGATCGCGCGTTTTAACCGTCTACCCTTTACCCCTTTTTTAAGGAGGGCGGAGTAGTCCAGATTCCTGCTGTAGAGATTCTGTACGGTATGGTACATGTTCTGAGCATCAACTAAAACTGAGACAGTCTGTTCGGAATGAACTGGCATAGTTTATAGAGAGCGGGTAGTCAGATAAACCCTCCTCGAAACGATCACGGAACACAACTTTATCTCTGAAAAACCTACTCCAAACCTCTGTTAGTTACGGAGTCCTGGTATCCAGCATACATTTAATATCTCTCCAAACAAAATAACAATTCTAACATGTCATCGCTTGAACTTACGGTAGGTGGAGTTAATCCCAAGGACGCGGGTAGAGGTATTGCGAGGATAGATCAGGAGGCCATGAGGGAGTTGAGCATCGTGTCCGGGGATGTCGTCCGGATCACGGGGGAGCGGCAGACGGTGGTAAAGGTCTGGCCGGGATACAGCCAGGACAGCGGCAAGGGAGTAATACGTATCGACGGCGAGGTCAGGAAAAGCGCCGGCGTCGGAATCGACGACCACGTACAGGTCGAACGCGTCGAGACCGAAGAGGCGACGGAGGTCAAGGTGTCGTTGCCCCAGAACATACAGATCCGTGGGAACCTGGGCGCTTACCTCAAGGACCAGCTCAAGGACCGACCCGTCACTAAGGGCCAGGTGGTCGCGGTCTCGATGGGTCTCGGGGGTATCAAGAAGAACAAGATTCCACTCAGGATAGCTGAGACGAAACCCAGCGATCCAGTCGTGGTAGGAGAACAGACCAGCATAACCGTCACCGAGATGTCGCCGGAGGAGGTGAAAGCCGAGGGCGGTGAGGAACGTGATACGCCTGACGTTACCTACGAGGATATAGGCGGCCTACACGACGAGTTAGAGCAGGTACGGGAGATGATAGAGCTCCCGATGCGGCATCCCGAGCTTTTCGAACAGCTAGGAATAGAGCCTCCTAAAGGGGTGCTGCTCCACGGACCGCCCGGCACTGGTAAAACCTTGATCGCGAAGGCGGTCGCAAACGAGATAGACGCCTACTTCGAAACCATTAGCGGACCCGAGATAATGTCGAAGTACTACGGTGAGAGCGAGGAGAAGCTGCGTGAGGTCTTCGAGGAGGCCGAGGAGAACGCCCCCGCCGTCATCTTCATAGACGAACTCGACTCGATAGCACCCGCCCGCGACGAAGTGTCGGGTGAAGTCGAAAGGAGAGTCGTCGCCCAGCTTCTTTCGTTGATGGACGGACTCGAAAGCCGCGGAGACGTCATTGTGATAGCCGCAACCAACCGCGTTGACGCCGTCGACACCGCCCTCCGTCGCGGAGGGCGGTTCGACCGCGAGATAGAGATCGGAGTTCCGTCCCGGGAGGGTAGGGACGAGATATTCCAGATCCATACGAGGGGAATGCCTCTCGCCGACGACGTCAACGTCGAGACGCTGGCGGAGGAGACATACGGATTCGTAGGTGCCGACATAGAGGCGTTGACTAAGGAGGCGGCGATGTCCGCACTCAGGAGGGTGCGGCACGACATCGACATCGAGCAGGAGGAGATACCCGCCGAGGTCTTGGAGGAACTAGATGTCGATCAGCAGGACTTCGACGAGGCCATGAAGACTGTGGAGCCGAGCGCGATGCGGGAGGTGTTCGTCGAGGTTCCGGACGTCAGTTACGAGGACGTAGGTGGACTCGACGAAGTCGAACAGACTCTCGTCGAGGCGGTCGAGTGGCCGCTGGAACACGGCGACGTCTACGAAGCCGTGGGGGCGGAAGCACCGAAGGGTATACTTCTCTACGGACCACCCGGTACGGGTAAGACGTTGCTGGCGAAGGCGGTGGCGAACGCCTCGAACAGCAACTTCATCTCCGTCAAAGGCCCGGAGCTTCTGAACAAGTACGTGGGCGAAAGCGAGAAAGGCGTACGTGAGGTGTTCCAGAAGGCTCGGCAGAACGCACCAACCGTGATCTTCTTCGACGAGATCGACGCCATCGCACCCGAACGTGGCGGATCGATGGACAGCCAGGTAACGGAACGCGTCGTCTCACAGCTCCTGACGGAGCTCGACGGCGTAGAGGAGCTGAAGGACGTCCGCGTGATAGCGGCGACCAACCGACCCGATATGATCGACACCGCATTACTCCGTCCCGGAAGGCTCGACAAGTCGATACAGGTGCCGCTACCTGAGTTCGAAGCCAGGAAGAAGATATTTGATATCCACACCCGGGACGCCTCGCTGGCGGAGGAAGTCGATTTCGACGAGCTCGCGGAGATGTCGGAGGACTACACCGGAAGCGACATCGAAGCCGTCTGCCGAGAAGCAATCATGAGTTCGGTACGTGAACTCCTGACGAGCGACGTAGACGAAGACGAGATAGAGAAAGGCGTGGAGAACGTCGTGGTTACTATGGAGGACTTCGAGGACGCCTTCGACGAGGTCAGCAAGTCGCTGGACGAGGACGACATCGACCGTTACAAACAGATGGCGGAGGACCTGGGAGAAGAAACCGATGACGGTGACGAGGGCGACAAGACCTTCAGGTAGCTGAGAAAAGACTGGAGTTTATTTTTCGAGTAAACCTTCTTTTTCGAGTATTTCGAGGTAGCCTTCGCGGTAGTTCGGATACTCCGGCGTCCATCCCGTGCTTCTCAGCCTGTCGTTGCTACATCTCTTGTTACTCGACTTGGCTTCCTCGACGAGTTCCCCGTGAGACCTGCCTGTCTTTTCAGAAAGCCACCGCGCGAGTTCATGTCTTTCGACCGGGTCGTCGTCACACGCCACGTAAAGTTGGTGTTCCCTTTCGCCGTGTAGGTCGGTCTCGGAGAGATGGCGGAGGGAGTCGGCGGCGTCTTCCCTGTGTATGAGGTTTTGGTAGCCGCGCTTCACTTTCCCGTCACCCAGGTAACGGTCGACTCCGTGTCTTCCGGACCCATATATCCCCGCGAACCTCACCACTGTTCCGTCGTTTTCGAGAGCGACATCCTCGGCTTCACGCAGCACCCTCGACCTCTCGGTGTCGAGTTCGAGAGGCGTCTCTTCGTCGACCCATCCTCCTTCGGATTCGTCGTAGACCCCAGTGCTAGAGGTATAGTAGAGACGGGGGCCGTTTACGGAATCTTGCGCGTCAGATCCATCGCCCTCCTCACCGCCATCGCCTTCACCAGTCTTGACCGCCTCGACGGTGTTCCGCAATCCCTGTACGTAGCTTTCGCGGTACGAGTCGACGTCTCTCCCACCGGCGCTGACGAGGTAGAAGAGTTCGTCGCAGGAAGGTAGTTCCAACCCGGGTTCCGTGACGTCTCTCTCGAGGCTTTCGACGCCATCGATATCGACACCCGATCGGGTGACTGCAGAGACTTCACGACCCTCGGAGGCGAGTTTTTCGGCGAGGGCCCTGCCCACGTATCCCGCGCCCACCACTAAGGATTCAGTCATTGATCTCGGTTCGTAAATAACGGATGTAGGTAGTAAACTATAGCCATATAGGGACGGAGAAAAAAGATAAACTCCACACATCTAACTCCACACATCTATAGGCAATAGAGCGAGAGTTCCACGGGTTGTCGAAAAACATAGTTTTTCGTACGTACGTGAAGCTTCGCTTCACGACATGTCGAAAAGCGGAGTATTCAAAAATCAGAGATTTTTGGATGTCCTGGAAAAACGTTTCGTTTTTCGGGATACGTGAATCTTTGATTCACGAGATCTGAAAATCTCCGATTTTCAACAGTTTTCGGCTTTCGCAAATCCCGTAGGGATTTGCCAAACACCCGACCCGTGGTGGTTCAGTATACCACAACCAATCAATCAGCTAAAGTAGGAAACTAAGTTTAGTATCTATTCAACCGAATAGCACTTCATAACCCACAGTTCAGATTATTCCGGTGCTCTTAATTGAATAATCCCTCAACTCAAGCTAATGACAGAAGCGAAGGGTCGTCTGCCGAAGTACCTTGAGGAGGAGCTAGGTGAATGTACATCTAAGGACGTAGAGTGCCGAATAGAGGAACTTAGAAGCCTCAGGTCCAGCGCCCAAATGTCTTGTTTCGAGGAGGAACTCGACGTGTTTTCGGCTCTCGCGAACCGTACGCGTTACGCGGTAGTCCGGACACTCGTCGCCGCCAACGGGGAGTTATGTGTCTGTGAACTCAACTCGGTAGTCGACGTTTCGGAGAGCGGACTCAGTCACGCACTCTCTAAACTCGTTGAAGCGGATCTTGTCGAGGGGAGACAGGATGGCCAGTGGAAGAAGTACCGGGCGACCAACCGTGCAGTCGCGGTAGTTACGGTGGTCGACGGAGTCGCGGGAGAAAACCTTAACGACCCCTGTGAAAACCACCCCGGCAACGTTACTGCCGACTAAAATGTCGGGAGAGATACAGACCGACGGTGAGATACAGGATGACTGTGAATCCTGCGGCGACACGGGATCTATGGACTTTCTCGACCGATACCTCACGGTATGGATCTTCCTCGCAATGGCGGCGGGGGTGGCACTCGGTTATCTCGCACCATCGGTGACGCGGCCGATCCGTAACCTCCATCTCGTCGAGATCGGCCTGGTTCTGATGATGTATCCCCCTCTCGCGAAAGCCGACTACTCCCGCCTACCCACCGTATTCCGAAACTTCCGAGTCCTGGGACTCAGCCTAATCCAGAACTGGGTGATTGGACCGACTTTGATGTTTCTTCTAGCCGTCGTGTTCTTTGGCGGTGTAGTCCCCGGTTTTCCGGCGCGTCCCGAGTTCTTCCTCGGACTCGTTTTCATAGGTATGGCACGTTGCATAGCGATGGTGCTGGTGTGGAACGAACTCGCTGACGGATCGACCGAATACGTCACGGGACTCGTGGCGTTCAACAGCCTGTTCCAGATACTCACTTATGGCATCTACGTCTGGTTCTTCGCGCTATACCTACCACCGTTGCTCGGAATGGACGCACTCGTCTCCGGCATCTCGGCTTTCGGAATCACACCGACCCAGGTGTTCGAGGCTATCGTCGTCTTCCTCGGCATACCGTTCGCCGCAGGAATACTCACCCGTTACCTCGGCACCCGCGTCCGAAGCGACGGTTGGTACGACGACGAGTTCATACCCAGGATAGAACCCCTTACTCTCGCCGCCCTCCTTTTCACCGTCGTCGTGATGTTCGCCACACAGGGCGGAACCATCGTCTCCGCACCCGAGGACGTCCTCCTGATCGCGATTCCACTCACCGTCTACTTCGTGGTGATGTTCCTGGTGAGTTTCTGGATGGGGCGCGGGATAGGCGCCGACTACGGTACTACGACGGCGGTGGGATTCACCGCCGCAAGCAACAATTTCGAACTTGCTATAGCGGTCGCAGTCGCGGTGTTCGGCGTCGGATCCGGAGTGGCATTCACCACTGTTGTCGGCCCCCTGATAGAGGTTCCCGTACTCCTCGGACTCGTCAACGTCGCGCTGTACTTCCGGAGAAACTTCGACTGGCGGAGCTCACCCCAGGGTGAGGAAGGTTCAGGAGCCGGAGAGACTGACGTCGCTGCCGACGACTAACAGATAAACTGTAACCAAACATGTGTAAACCATCATCCCAGGACCTAGATTCCGACGAATCCGTACGTGTCGCGTTCGTCTGCGTCCGGAACGCCGGCCGGTCACAGATCGCGGCAGCGTTCGCGGAAAGAGAGATACGACGTCGCGGTAAAGAAGACCAGGTCGAGATAGCTACGGGTGGAACACGGCCCGCCGAAAAGATCCACGACGTGGTTGTTGAAGCCATGGAAAAGGAGGAGTTCGATCTGTCCCGGCGCACGCCCCGAGAGATCTCCATAAAAGAACTCGAATCCTTCGACCTGGTTGCCACGATGGGGTGTTCTTCACTCGACCTCAACGAGTTAGACGGCAGCGTCGAACTCCGTGTATGGAACGTCAACGACCCGGGTGGTGAGAGCCTGGACCGAGTTATGGAGATACGTGATGAAATCGAGACCCGTGTCTCCAGTCTACTGGATGAACTCTGATTCTGAAGGGCTGTATAGAATGAGGTAAGATCTGTTTTGAATGAAATAAGGTCTGTATATCTTGAGGTGCGGCGCTACATCCGGGAACAAACATCTATATGGCGCGGGAACCGATCCCCAACACATGACTAAAGTAAGGGAAGTAATGGTTGAGGACGTCGTTACATGTGGCCCCGACGACGCGGTCAGCGAGGTCGCAAAAAAGATCCGGGACCACGAAATCAGCGGCATGCCGGTGGTTGAGGACGGCGAAGTCGTGGGAGTGGTGACAGAAGCCGACCTCCTGTCTCTGATCCAGACGCACGAAGAGGACAAGAACATCTGGCTACCGTCGCCCTTCGAGGCGATAGAGCTACCGATACGTGCCTTCCCGTGGAAGGAGTGGCTTGAGGACCATCACCTCATAGAGGAGGCAGTTGAGGACATCGGAAGCCAGCCTGTCAGCAGGATAATGACGCACGACGTCGAAACCATATCACCCGAGGTCACCGTCCAGGACGCCAGCCACACCATGGTTCAAAACAACGTAAACAGACTCCCGGTCGTGCAGGAAGACCAGCTGGTTGGACTCGTCACCCGTGGAGATATACTCCAGGGAGTGGCTTAGATTTGTAGATGTCCCGGAGCCTCTACCGCAAACTGTGTCTGGGGTTCGAAGGCTTAGGAGTCATGAGGATGGATTGGCGTCACGTACTGTTCCTCAACTACAGGTACGAACCAGGAGTTCTGGAAACCGTGGTGCCCGAGTACCTCGAACTCGACACCTTCGACGGCGACGCCTACGTCTCCGTCGTGGCGTTCGTGATGGAGAACGTCGCTCCGAGGGGTTCACCGGTATCCCTCAGTTTCCCCGAGATCAACCTCAGGACGTACGTCAAGGGAAGTAGAGGCGACGGAATATACTTCTTCAGTCTCGATGCGACAGACCCGTTGGGCGTGTTTTTAGGGAGAAACGTATACCATCTACCGTACAGTCTTGCGGAGATCTCGGTCAAACGGTGGACATTAAAGGGAAAGGGGGTTAGTGAGAAACTGAAACCGTCGGTGAGGACGGACGGACACAACGGCGACGAAGACCTGTTGGACTGGGAGGTGGAGTACAGAAGCGAACGTGATGGCTGCGAAGGTGCGTTCGACTCCACGTACTCGGCGAGAGGAGGGTATCTCGAAAATGACAGTCTGGACGACTGGCTGACGGAGAGATACGGTTTCTACACGGACGACCGACGGTTCTGCGGCGTCGAACACCAGCCCTGGAGGTTACAGGAGGGAAGCCACGAACTCCGGGAGAACAACCTGTTTGAGATAAACGGAGTGCCTGAAGCCGAAAGCGAATGTTTCGCCCATTACAGTCCCGGCGTTGAAGTGACGGCTGGACCACCAGTAAGGGTTTAGGAAGGGTTTAGTCGCTAAAGGGATTCAGTCGCCAGCCGTATCCGGCTCTAACTCATCTCCGTTGACATCTCCACCATCAACCTCTCCACCATCAACCTCTCCACCATCAACCTCTCCACCATCAACCTCTCCACCTTCGAGCTTTTCTCCTTGGAAAGGTTCGTGTAAAGCCCGGTAACCGTCATCCGTTTCCTCTACTAAGGTGACGGTATGGAACCGGATATTTTTCTCCTGTTTCGTCGTTACGGGAAAACCGTAGTATTCGGACTCGTACTTGAACTCGCCGCCGGACTCTATCTTATTATGGACGAACTCCCTGTGATCGCTCAACCTCTGCTGGGCTACGTTCCGAGATATATCTTTAGCTCCATCGACCCGTTCCCGGAAAACCCGCGTGAACTCCTCCTCCATTTCATATCCTACCGAGCTACGTCCAGAGGAGAGGGCGGCGAGACTAGTGGTACCCGTACCCCAGAACGGATCGAGTACGGTGTCGCCGTAGACGCTGTACATGTTAATCAGGCGATGGGGAACCTCGAACGGATACGCCGCCGACCGGTTCCGGAGTTCCCCGTCATCGAGCGGCTGACGTTCACCCTTTACGTCGGTCCAGACGTCGGAGAACCAGGTGTTGCGTTCCTCCCAGAAATACGCAGAGCTGTACCGTCGTTCTGATCCCGGCTCGAAGCTACGTTGTTTCTCGCCGTTCCGGAAGACAAGTATATATTCGTGTTCGAGAGTGACGTAGGCGTTCGGTGGAATCATACCCGAGCCCATGAACTTCGTCGCCGAATTCACAGGTTTACGCCACAAGATTTCTGGAAGCGGCTCGAAACCCAGGCTTTCGAAAGAATCGATTATACGGGAGTGGTTCTGGTAGACACTGAAGCTCCCGTCGACCTTACGGGTCGCGTCGCCGACGTTTATACATGCAATGCCACCTTCGACGAGAACCCGCTCCACCTCGCTCCAGACTTTATCGAGCTCGGAATGCATCAACTCGAAAGCCGCCCGACCGTCGCCATCATCGAGGTTCTCCCCTGCCCCGGGATTCAGATCCGTGAAAAGACCGTCCCACATCTCTATCATAGGATAGGGCGGCGAGGTCACTACGAGTTCTACCGAGTTGTCGTCGAGATCGTCGAGGTCGCGGGAATCGCCGTGTATTACGCGGTGCAGTGTTTCCATTTGGCTGTCAGCTTGCTGTTTATACATGCCTACCGATTAACTCTTAAATCCCCACAGTTCCGGACGGCTACAAGGGCCTCGGATACGACAGCCCCTAACTTCGGAGAGTTTAACTTCGGAGACGTTACTTAAACTACAACGTATGGTTGACCCGGTTCTCAAATGGGCGGGCGGGAAACGTCAGCTCCTGGACGAGTTGTACGCGAGGTTTCCCGCCGAGTACGGGGAGTTCCACGAGCCGATGTTTGGCGGCGGCGCGGTATTTTTCGACCTGGAACCGGTGGGCGGCACGATCAACGACACGAACCCCCGTCTCGCAAACTTCTACAGGGAGGTCCGTGACAACCCCCGGGAGATGATAGAGATGCTCGAATCTTTTCAGGGACCCGAAACCGAAGCCGAGCCGGAACGGGAGTTCTCCGACGTCGACAGGAAAGGGAAGGAGATAGGGAGCTACTACTACCAGCAGCGGGCGCTCTTCAACCGGCGGCCTAACGACGAGCCGTTCGACGAGACGGTGGAGGCGGCGCTATTACTATACCTCAACCGAACCTGCTACAACGGATTGTACCGCGAGAACCGGAGCGGCGGCTTCAACGTACCCATAGGACGGTACAGCAACCCCGACTGGGTGCGGAGAAACGAAGTAAGGGAAGCGAGTGAGGTTCTCGACGACGTCGAGATACTCAACAGAGACTTCAGCTACATACTCGAATACGCCGACGAGGGTGACTTAGTCTACTTCGATCCGCCCTTCGAGCCGTTAAGTCCGACGGCGAACTTCACGGATTACAGCGCCGAGGGGTTCGGGAAGGAGGACCAGGAACGTCTGGTTGAGGTCGCGGAGAAGCTTGACGAGAATGGTGTCTACGTTATCCTGAGTAACAGCGGCGTCACGTACGGAATGTACGACGACGCCGGGTTTTACGTCGAAACCGAGGGAGCCACACGGGCGATCAACAGCGACGAGGAAAACAGGGGCGAGGTCGACGAAATCGTGGCTACGAACGTGTCTAAGGAGGAACGTGTCGCAACGGGACTGTGAAGTCGAGGAGTTCCTGATAAAAACTACAAAAGTCACCGATAAAAACTCCTGCATAAAGTATTTGGAATGAATGTAGACTAGGGATATATGACGGAAGAACCTAAAACCGGAATCCGTATCCGCCGGCTCCAACCCCGAGACGGAAACCACGTCCGGGAACTTAACCGGAAAGCGATGTCGGGTACGCCGGAGTACGTACCGGAGGTCGCCGACGAGGATCTGCAAGACGTATCCGGATGTTACATCGACATGGGAGGCGAGTTTCTCGTCGCCGAAACCGACGGGGAAGTCGTCGGTACCGGCGCGTACAGGAGACCGAGCGAATGGAAGGAAAGATACCTGGAGATCGGTTCCGGGACAGTAGAGGTCACGCGGATGCGCGTCGATCCCGGACTGCATGGCCACGGAATAGGAACTGCAGTTTACGAGGAGTTAGAGAAACGAGCGCGAAGTGAGGGGTACAGTCGGTTCGTCCTCGATACGGGCGCCGAAAACGAAACGGCACGGGGTTTCTATGAGAGTCTGGGGTTCGACTTTCTGAGAGTGGTGTCGGTCGAGTTCGGTGGTTCGGAAGTGGAGTTGGTGTTGTACGGGAAAAAAATCGGTTCGGATAGGTCAACGGGTTAATTCAGGGATAGCACGGCTAGGTTTAAAGTTAATAAGAACTGATACATAGTAATACATATGCCGTTATCACGAGAGGATTTCGAAGAACTAAGGGACACTAAACTGGATCTATCGCCGGACACGACCCAGGGGAAAATTTACCGACATCTTTTATTAAACTCAGATATGGCCTTCCGCCAGAAAGAAATAGTCCAGGATGTAGACGTACCTGGTGGGAGTGTCGGACCGACGTTGAGACGCCTGGAAGAAAAAAGAATGGTCGAACACCGTGGCAGGTACTGGGCCGTATCCGACCAAGAACATGCAACCGCTTCAGCGGTATCCCTCTCGTCGGAAACACTCGATAGTCTGGACGGAGGTTTCTCGGACGAGGACGTAAAGGAATGGATGGAAAACGCAGTCGAACCGATTGAAAAGTAGATATGGTGTCAGAGGGTACAGTAGTTTGGTCCCCTGATCCGTTCAAAAGCAAGGGCAATCCTCGTCCATAGCTAGTGATTGTTTCGGAAAAACTTCCATATCCTGAGAACGAATGCATAGCCGTCGGGTTGACGAAGCAAGACCAGCACCCGGGGAGTTTCAAGATACCTGAAAAGAAATGGAAAGAAGGTTACCCTGGAACAGATAGTTTCGTTTTACCCTGAACTTTAGCGACTATAAAAAAAGATCTCCATATAGTCGGTGTGCAAGGAAATATCGAAGACAGTTTTACGGAAAGTATAGTGAAAGAAACCAAGTCGTATTTAGGGTGAGTTCGAATATTTTTGACTCTATCTTTAGAGGCCGTCTGAGAATTTGGTGTTTGTTTGACGACTGATTGAACCTTCTGTAACTTGTATCGCAATTATATTTTTACATAACCAGTATTTTTTCTTGGAATTGTTTCGGTTTGGTTCAACCGGCTGACTTCCATCGTTCTCTCCAGAGCTTTAAGAGGTTGTGTGTTGCTGAAAACAACGACCATTCGGCCTCTGCTCCTTTCTTTCCCCTTAACATAAAGCGGTCTAGTCCGCGGTTTACGTGTTGTCCGAAAACCGGCTCCACACTCTCGCCACGTTTTCGATAGATGTCTCTACCGCGTTTCGTCCGTAGCTTACGCTCCATCAGTTCTTTCAATCCATATGAATCAGGGATCGGTCCACGCGGCGGATCTTCCTCACGCAGTTCCTTACG
>JBDGRN010000017.1:0-16641 GCA_042218125.1 Halobacteria archaeon
GATTTCCCGTATCCCGAAAATCTCCGATTTTCGAGGAACCCGTGGAACTCTCGCTGACTTTCTTTAGAAACTTCGTCCAAAGCCTATCGAATACTTATTAGGTTTAACCGTAACCTGCTTTGTTGATATGTATTTCAATTTGTGGCTCCCTGTATCGGGTTTTATCTCATGATAGTGAAGAGTTATCCATATGGCAACGGATACAGGTCTAGGAGAACTGACTCACGGTACAGTCTATGTGGAGGATATGAATGATGCACTCGAATGGTATACCGAGAAACTCGGCTTCGAGAAGATGGAGGACGAGGAAACCCCACAGGGACGCTGGTTGACGGTTTCACCCGGAAATGAGGGACCGAATCTCGTGTTGATGGAGCCCGAGGAGGGGGAGGAAAACCGTGTCGGAGATTCTCCGATGTGGGTGGTATCGACCGAAGACTGCGAAGAAACCACTAAAGAGCTAGAGAGAAGGGGTGTTCGTGTAATCCAGCCACCAGTCGACGAATCATGGGGAACGATGTCTATAATCGTCGATCTTTACGGTAACCCGTTCTGTATCGGTGAACCGGACGAAGAGCATTAATTTTCTCCAAAACTACAGTACTCAGAAAACTACGGGTGTTAATATACCTATACTATAGGTTAGTATTGAACTGTACGTTCGAAAATGGGAAACCCAACATCCCCAAAATACTTAAACCATTACTTAATGAATTATCGAGCGTCAAGGCATGAATAGAAGATCCAGTAACAGAGCTAAAAATGAGTAAGGGATCTAGTGACGGAGATAAAAACAGTCTATCAAGGAGACGTATTTTACTGGGTGGGGCGGCGAGTGTTTCTAGCCTAGGTATCGCGGGTTGCATACGAAACTCGGCGAATGAAGATAACGCTGGAAATAACAGCCAGGTATCCGTTAACGGTTCTACCGACACGGGCTCAGGTAAAACCCGGATAGCGGTTATAGATGAAGATACGACCCAAATTTTAGTTAAAGAGTTAAAACCTCGGCTCAAGAATCATGGGTCGGTAGAGGTTGAGGTCTTCGACGTAATAAACGGGGACTACCCTAAACGTTCGAACTGGGATGATTCCTGTTAAGTGGATCTACGTACTCTGTTTATAAAAAATCGGTTCCCTGACTTAACAAGATGAAACAGTGGCTGAAGGAAACGATACGAAAGGGTTACCCCGTTCTTGGTATTTGTTTCGGTTGCCAGTTGATTGCAGACGTTCTCGGTGGTAAAATCACCTCAATTGACAAGAGCGAGGTAGGATACAGATATATGACACGGACCAGGAAAAAATCACGTATACTCGATGGATTGCCGACCAACTTCCTGGCGTTTGAACACCACGGAGACAAAATAACCGAGTTACCGCTTGGTGCAGAGTTACTCGCCCGTGACAAGTATCCAGTCGAGGCTTTCCGGTGGCGTCAAACTTTTGGTGTGCAGTTCCACCCCGAAGCTTCAGCTGAAATAGCGGCTAAAACAGCTACCGAACAGTATCCGAACCAGTCGAACTCGACGCTCCGCAGACGAGCGACAGAAAACTACAAGAAGTCCAAACAGGTCCAAAAAGTATTCCGTAACTTCATCGAATACGTCGACGAATACAGTCACGAGGACAACCAAAACGTAAAGCTACCACCGGAAGTTAAAACCAATCCCAAGGGCCAGATCAAATAAGGTAAAAACAGGTAAAAAACCATCCAGTTCTTTTAGTTTATAGGGTAAGATAAGGATTTGAACCAAGCCGAAAAATTCCGGTTCGTGCGCTTATCGCTCCTGTACGGGCTGTGGCTCGTATAGTTCAAATCTCATTCATTTCCGTTCGCTCCGATACAGTTCGCTCTCTACGGTGAGGTGAGGATTTGAACCACGGTCAGTCCGTTCACATACGTTCACTTCCTTCCCTGCTCAAATCCTCACTCTCCTCCATTCACTCCACTACGTTCCGTTCATTACGGTGAGGTGAGGATTTGAACCCCAGAGGCTTAACGCCTACCGGCTTTCAAGGCCGGCGCAATCGGCCAGACTCTGCCACCTCACCACAGATACTTGGTATTCTCGGGAAGTATAAAAAACCTCCAGTTGATGTTTTGACGGGAGAGTTTATTCACCGGTTATTAATGGAAGCACGTCGAACAAATAATTATGACCATAGAGGAAGGAGACGTAGTAGAAGTACATTACACAGGAAAACTACCCGAAGGTGACGTTTTCGACACGTCGCGCGAAGAGGTCGCTAAGGAGAGCGGTATATTCGATCCGGAGCGAACCTACGAACCTCTCGAGTTCCAGGTCGGTGCAGGAGAAATGATAGAAGGATTCGAAGAAGGTATTCTCGAACTAACCGAGGGTGACAGGGAAGAGATAGAGATGCCCCCAGAGAAGGCTTACGGAGAACACGATCCAGAACAGCTCGTCGAGTACGAATACGACGAGTTCGAGGATATACTGGGGCAGGAACCCGAGGAAGGCATGTGTGTCCAGACAGAGGGTGGAGCGCACGGAGACATAACCGAGGTAGAGGAGGACTCCGTCACTATAGACTTCAACCCCCATCTCGCGGGAGAAACCCTGATGTTCGACATCGAGGTTCTGGACGTTAAGTAATTGGCGCCCCAACGAAGTTATCTTTAAAGAGGTATTTTCCTTAACTGACAAATGAAGGTTTTCGAGAAAGAACTCGACGAGAACAACCACGGATACATTGAGCTCTCTCCCGAGAACCTCGACGACCTCTGGCACCTGAAATACATAGTCGAACCCGAAGATCTGATAGAGGCAGTGACCCAGAGACGCGTCGAGGGTCCGCAAGACAAGATCCGGAGCGACAGCGGAGAGAGGGAGACTATGGAGGTAAAGCTGAGGGTCGACGACGTCGAGTTCCACCGTTTTTCGAACAGGCTCCGTATCTCCGGTATTATAAAGGACTGTCCCCGCGAGACCGAGATAGAGGACCACCATACAGTCAACTTGGAGGTCAACGAGAGCTTCAAGCTATGGAAGGAATGGCAGATGGACCAGCTAGAGAGACTCAAGGAAGCCGAGGATACCCGCGACTCCGAGGTGGTGATAGCTACTGTTGAGGAGGGTGAGGTCCAGCTTTTCTCGGTCGAGGAGTACGGAGTCGAGGAACGCGGAACCTTCACCCACACAACGGGGAAAGGGGAGGACGCCCGTCCGAGGAAGGACCTTTTCCGTCAGTTAACGGGAGGTCTCCGTAACCTGGATGCCGATGCCGTGATCCTGGCGGGACCGGGTTTTACGAAGAAGGACGCGTACAGCCATATCGAGAAGAACTCGGATCTCGCGGACGACATAACTCTGGTGGATACATCGTCCGCGGGAGAAAGAGGGGTGCACGAGGTTCTCAAGAGGGGTGCCGTCGAGAAGGTGGCTGAGGAAACCAGGATATCCCGGGAGAGCAGGTATATCGACGAACTGATGAAGGAGATAAGCCGGGACGGTAAAGCCACGTTTGGCATCGAGGAGGTGGAGAAAGCGTTGGATTACGGTGCGGTCGAGAGACTACTTGTGGAGGACGAGACGTTGAGGAAGAACCGCGAAAGAGTAAATCCCTTGATAGAGGAGACGGAACAGAAGGGAGGCGACGTAACCGTTCTTTCTAGCGAGTTCGAGCCAGGTCAAAGGCTACGTAACTTAGGTGGAGTAGCCGCAATCCTTAGATACAGTATATCTTGACAGTCTCGGGGTGCAGTTTTTAACCCTTTTTCGTTTTTTTAAAAGGAGATTACTTTTTTTAATTTATAAGTAGATTACTTCGTCTGCAGTGCTCTTCAATGCCGTAGACAGATCGAGGTCGGGTGCAAGGACGTACGTCTTCGATCCGAGTTCGTTTGCCTTATCAAGTACAGGCTTGAAGTCGCTGTCCCTCGTAGCGATCGCTAGGTCGTACTCCCTTTCCGCGAAAACCGCCGCGTCCACAGCCATCTTGACATCGACGTCACCCGACGTCACGTACGGATCCATCCCGTTGGTCTCAACAGCCTCAATCAAGGAGGGTGGTGCACGGTTGTCGAGATAGACCCTTGAGACGTTTGGCGTGCCTCCCGAGACTTCTTCTAAAGCGGGTGGGAGATGTTCAAGACGGATGTTGAACTCCTCCCTCATTAGGTTCGGGCCGTCCACGAACAACGCCATATCCCCGGGCCCGAAAAGCCAGTTAAACATGGAGATGGATACAGGTGGATCTCGTTTAATATTATCTATATTTTACGAAAAATATCCTGATATAAACGAGTATGGAGATGAAAAAACGGATATACGGAAAACCGATACTGAAAAGACGAGTCTTGGAAGGGTTCGGGTATAGATACTAGAGAGAAATACGTAATTCAAATACCGGGAGAAAGATAACGGTAATATACCCACAGGATGATTACTTTACAAAAACCATGATTGGAAAGAAACTCAGGTTAGAGAAAATACGGGATCAGGAGTCCGGTAACTTCCTGACAGTCCCGATGGACCACGGAGTTACTATCGGGCCCGTCAAGGGCCTCGAAAACATCGGACGTACGATAAACGAGATCAAGGAAGGGGGCGGAGACTCCATTCTTGTACAGAAAGGCGTGGTCAAACACCAAGTCGAACATATACCCTCAGACATGGGTGTAGCTGTACATATTAATGCGGCTACAACAGTAAGCCCCGACCCTAACAACAAGGTCGTGGTAGGTAGCGTAGAGGAGGCGGTTCGGCACGGTGCGGACGCCGTCAGCGCACATATCAACGTCGGAAGCGAGACGGAGGCACATCAGTTTCAGGATCTCGGAGAGATAGCTGACGACTGTGACAGGTTCGGAATGCCCCTGATTGCTATGATGTACGTAAGGGGACCGGACGTCGACTCGAACGACGAAGAAACCCTGGCGCACGCCGCCAGGCTTGGGGGGGAGCTCGGTGCCGACGTGATTAAGACCAACTACACCGGAAATCCGGAAAAGTACCGTCAGGTTATCGAGGGAAGCCACGTACCCGTTATCATCGCTGGTGGACCTAAGGCTGAGACTCCTCTCGAGGTACTGGAGGACATCAAGGAGGCGATAGACGTCGGAGCACGTGGTGTTGCTATAGGACGGAACATCTTCCAGCACGACGACGTAGCATCGATGACGCGTGCCGTTAGCGAAATAGTACATAAAGGTAAAACTGTAGATGAATCGGTTGAAAAAGCGGAGTTAGAACTATGAAAGAAGTCTGGTACAAGGCGGACGACGGCGAATGGGACGACAAGCTACCACAGATCACGGCGGCGATAGAAAGCGGAGTCGACGTGGTACTCGTGGACTCCAGTGAAGTCGAAAGAGTAAGAGAACTCGGTGACGTTGCCGTAGCGGCTCCTGTCGACGCCAACGGATACGACGTCGACGGGGGCGAAGTCGAAGACGTAGAGCTGGTTGGGTATCCCGACGTTCAGGTCGTCGGTAAGTACGGGGAGGGAGACGGAACCATAGACTTTCCTCCAGACCTCAAAGGATCGAGCGATCTTTCGAACGTCAAGCAGCTTGAGAGGGAGACGGAGAGAGAAGTAGCTAGCTACGTCGAGATCAGGGACAAGGAGTACGAACGTCTCGCCGCCAAGACTGGTGAAGTCGCCGATTACGTCGTCACGATCGGAGAGGACTGGAAGATAATCCCACTCGAAAACCTGATTGCCGACCTACAGAGTGAAAATGTCCGCCTAATAGCGGGCGTAGATTCGGCGGAGGAAGCCGAAACTGCTTTCGAAACCCTGGAGAAGGGTTCGGACGGCGTTCTACTGGATACCGAAGATCCCGGAGAGATCAAGGATACAGTGAAGGTCCGTGACGAACACGAGTCGGAGGACCTAGAACTCGTCGAAGCCGAAGTCACTAAGATCGAGGCTACCGACATGGGTGACCGGGTCTGCGTCGACACCGCGACCTTGATGGAGCACGGTGAGGGCATGCTCGTTGGTTCGATGTCGAGCGGGATGTTCTTCGTCCACGCAGAGACGGCTGAGTCTCCTTACGTAGCCAGCCGGCCTTTCCGCGTAAACGCAGGAGCCGTTCATGCATACGTCCGGGTCCCGGGCGGAGAAACGAAGTATCTGAGCGAGCTAGAGGCTGGTGACGAGGTTCTTATCGTCGATACCGAGGGTGACACTAGGGAGGCACTCGTCGGTCGCAGCAAGATAGAGAAACGCCCCATGATGCTCGTCGAGGCGGAGGTCGAGGGCGAGAGGTTCAGGACGCTTCTCCAGAACGCCGAAACAATCAAGATGGTTACACCCGACGGACCCGTCCCCGTTACAGAGGTAGAGGAAGGGGACGAGGTCAAGATCTTCGTCGAAGAGGGCGGACGGCATTTCGGTACGAAGGTCGAAGAGTCCGTGGTGGAAAAGTAGGACTGCACACCCTGATTACAAAGTCACCAGATTTTATCTTCAGTTCATTTATGCTCGATACCACTGAACCGGTCGCCGTCGGATGTATAACTTCCGAGTTCGAGGAGAAAGCGATCCGTGCCGTCGAAGCCGGAGCCGACGCCGTCGAAGTCAGGATGGATCTCTACCAGGGTGACGTATTCTCCGATCTGGTTAAGGTGGAAGCGGACGTGGACGTAATAGCCACCAACCGTATGGAGAGCCAGGGTGGCGAGTTCGAGGGCTCCGAGGAGGAGAGGATAGACGAACTGGTCGAGATACTCGATTCCGGTTCGGTTGAGGCCGTCGACATCGAGTTAGAGGCTGAGGTGGACGTAAGAGAACGGGTACTTGACGTGGCTTCGAGACAGAACGTAACCACGATACTCTCCCACCACGACTTCGAGAGAACTCCCTCAGTCGATGAGATGTCAAGGGTTCTCCGCAGACCCGATGCCGACATAACCAAACTGGCGGTGACACCAAAAAACAGATGGGACGTCCTGGATCTCCTGGAGGTTACACTGGAAACAAGATCTGAGGGTGTGGCTACCCTTTCGATGGAGGATCTGGGAAAACCTACGAGGTATCTCGCTCCCTACTTCGGTTCGAAACTGACCTACGGCTCGATGGGGGAGTCTACGGGCCCGGGACAGGTTTCGCTCGGGGAGCTCAGCCAGTTCCTGGAGACTATATAACAGACAGTTAGCCGATAACTATACTCTCACTCTATAAAAGACCGTCAGCCTGAATATAGGATACTATTCAACCCACCATCCCCAGCCGAAGTTACTAAACTTCATCTGTCCGCTTTTATACCGTGCCATCCAATCCTGAAACGTGTACGAACTCCTGGATCATACCGCCGACGTAAAGTTCCGTGCCGAATCCAAAAGTCTGGGCGGATGTTTCGACTCCGCTGTCGAGGCTTTCTCCGAGATAGTTACGGAGGGCGAGAGTTACGGATCCACCGATCAGGTTACCGTCGAAGTCGAATCCGAGAACCTGGAGGCACTTCTTTTCGACTTCCTCGACAGACTAATCTACGTCCAGGATGTTGAAGGGGTGGTACTTACGGGTGGGGCGGAAACGACTGTCGAACAGATTGAGGAGGAGGAGTCGGATAGTCCGTCAGGTGAGAGAGACATTTATACGTTAACATCGGAAATAGAGGTAACGGATATAGGTGGTAAACCTCTTCTGGATCTAAAGGGCCCGACCTACAACGACATGAAGGTCGAAAATAAAAACGGCGGTTGGATAATAGTGGCAGTCATCGACATCTGAACTTGATCCGAACTGAACTTGATCTAGAAATTTGAAATAATTCAGGATTCTGATTCTATCCTTTCGTCTGGCTGCATAAAGATAGTTGCCGAACCTATTACGACGGCGGCTATACCAAGAGGTATCGAAAATTTCGGCATGAATTCGGGGACTAGTGCCATAGTTAATAATACTACACCTACGAGTTTCGTGCCTCTATCGAGAAGAAAGTACTTGCCTGGTTCGACGGTTTTAGGCTCCACCACAGTGAATCTGTTTTACTTTAGAAGCAGTTGGGTTAAAGCTTTTATTTTTGGATGATGTCTCGGACGGATGTCAGTCCGACGGCTCTCCACCTGTCTCTACACTCGATTCTTTCTCCCGTCTCTCCTGTCCCTTCTTGAGGACGTAGTAGGTGATCGCCGTCCAGAGCGGGGGCAGGATCAGAATGAACGGCGTGATAATCGGCATCACGTCAGCAGTCTTCGGACCCAGTAGCCACCAGGAGAAGTGGGTGTTCATTCCTGCCCAGTTCAGAGTCAGTATCAGTGTGAGTGCCCCGACGCCGAACGCCGTAACCTTGGGTCTCTTTATCGGATCTGCAGTGAAATGAACGGGTTTCTTGCTGTAATCGATGAACGGCCAGAATACGAACACAGCCACTATGATCGATGGCACCAGGACCGCCGCGATCCACTCAGGTAGCCCGAATACCGTCTGACCCATCTTGAGGGAACCAAACACCCAGTTGAGGTACCAGTCAGGTGCCGGGTTGTTTATTCCTTTCGAGGGATCAGACGGTCCGGCCAGTATAATTCTTTGCACCGGGAACAATGCTGCGAGTAGAGACAGTACCCCTAGAACCGTCATGAACACCGCCAGCATGACGTTGACCTGGTTGGGGAACATCGGTATTCCGGTAACGGTGTCCTCGTCGTCCTTATCGACGTCCATGCCTTCGTCCCTGTTTCCTTTCTGCTCCGTGTGTTTCTGGCGGATCAACAGGAACATATGTAGACCTATCAACCCACCTATAATCAGTGGTACCAGGAAGACGTGGTAGAAGAACATCCGTGGTAGAATGACGTTCGCGTTACCGGGCCATTCACCCCCGAATACCAGAAGCTTGAGCGGATTTCCTATAAACGGAATCGATCCAGCTATCTCGAAGCCTATCCGTGTTGCTGCCGCGCTGAAGTTGTCGAAAGGTAGTGCGTATCCCAGGAAACCCTCAACCAGAGTTATCAGGAAGATACCTGCTCCAACCATCCAGTTGAGTTCACGTGGATTCCTGTATGAACCCGAGAAGAACACTCGGATGATGTGGAGACCCATCGCGGCGATGAAGAGGTATGATGCCCAGTGATGTACCATACGTACGAACATACCCATCGGGATGTCGTACGTGATACGGAGAACACTCTCGAAAGCCATATGTACGTCCTTTCCAGCGAACTTCGCCGCCGAACCCTTGTACTCGACTGTGCCCTTACCGGGCGTGTAGAAGATACCCAGGAACGTTCCGGAAAGAACGAGGATAACGAAGGAAAACAGGGATATCTCTCCGAGGAGGAAAGACGAATACTTGTCCTCCGGGAAAGCTTTTCCCAGGAAGCTATCCTGTAGCCCGAGCCTGTCGTCGAACCAGCGGTATATCCTGCTTCTTTCGTAGCTCTCGCCGCCATCCGTCTCTAGCTTGGTGTTGTTATCTTTTTCACTAGACATGTTAGCTTTCGGAGTGGTGTGGTCCAAGAGGTCCGATAAACGGCTTAGTTACGAGTATTAGTTCGTTGGAGTCGTTTACCTTGATTGGAAGCTGCGCAAGTGCTCTGGGTGAAGGCCCACCGACCACCTTACATCCCTTGAGGGGGTCGTACGAACTCTGGTGGCACTGGCAGTGGAAATACTTGTTATCAGGACCCGACCTCTGCTCGACTAGACATCCGGCGTGGTTACAGAGCTTCGAGTACGCGGCGTATCCATCGGCTGTGAACTTTTTACGGTAGCCCGGATGTTTGTTGAGTTCCTTGGTCTGTTTGGAAAAGTTGATCTTTTTGTAAGGATAGTAGTCATCGGGGTCGAAACGTACGAGAAGAACGGCCTGTTTCTTACTACTTGTGAGTGCACCCCCTCCTTTTTTCTCGGGAAAAACCGTCATGTCGTCACCGGACCCCTTTTTCAGGGAGTCTTTTTTAGCCGGATTCCCGTTTCTATCCACGAGTCTGGCTCCTTTCTTGAATATAGTCTTGTAATTAAGTTTCTTCGTACGTTCCGAAGCCCTCTCGGCACTGTCTATCGCCGAAACCGCAAAGGTACCTATAGCTGCCGCCCCAGCTATGCCAGCCATAAACTTGACGGTCCCACGTCGTTTTGCGCTGGGTACCTCGTTTATTTCCTTTATTTTTTCCTCCTCGTCAACGACCTCCATCTCGTTCTCGTCTCGATTACTGTTATCTTTTGACATAGTTTATCTTTCTCCTCATTTTGACTTAGCTTTGATTCAGTGGTTTCTATTTTCGGCTACCTCCACGTCCGGCATGAAGTACTTGGTGTACATCGTGACCCCGGCGGAAAGCGAGAAAAACATGGCCGCGGAATAAAACCCGATATACTGCGTTCTGGCGAGTCCGTAGAACACTTCTAAGGCGATGAGAACTGCGAATATAACTGTTAGAACTAAAAATCCGCCGACGTATCCGAAACCTGTGTGGTCGGCGTTAGCAGGTACCGGCCAGTATGAGTCAACTTTCCTGTAACTGGTTTCTATGTAGGACGGCAGGTGTGGAAGATTACTCGCTGATACCCCCTGCACCCTCTCCTCCTTTCTTCTTTTACTATGCATCTTCCTCACCTGGATGAAAAGCAAACCCAGTATCGCAAACAAAGCCATCCATGACAGGAAACCACTAACGTACGCACCCACCTCGGTTGGAGTGGGAATGAACCCCCTGGTTGGATCTATATGATTGTTGACTGACTCGTTCACCTTGACATTCGTAGAGTCGAACTCTCCTCCGAAAAGCGACAGCGCCCATGTAGGAATCGTCACTAAAGCTATCAGGAACAGTATTATCGCGGTTTCTCGCCTCATTTTATTTCACCGGGTTTTTGATCTAAACTCTATCCGTAACTTTGCCCGATACAATAGTCGGATTTATGTTATATAGAAATTACGCAGGTTTAGAGGGGAAATAACCAAAATTGGATACATTCACTTTTGAAAAACCCGTTTACCGAGGTCTGTAAAGCTGTAAACTAGGCGAAAAGACTGAAATCTACATCGTTTGCTGCGTCAGCCTTGATGTATCCCTCGATGTCTACGTCCATCTTGTCGAAGTCTGCCATCAGCGTCAGCACCCAGAGCGGGACAATTACCAGTACTATCAGAAACAACGTGCCTGCGGTTTTTAGACTCATCTTTAATTACACCGGTTTATTATCGGTACTTATTGATTGGGCTAAATAAGGATTGCGGCGGTCACCACCCCCCAGGCTAACATAATTGATAAATCACTCGGGTGGTTTTTACACGCCAGAGTTTATTGTTATAGTATGGAACTCGAACAGGTTTCGGAAAACATATACGAAATACCGCAGGACGACGAGATGAATGTACCCGCAAGGGTATATGCCTCACCTGACCTTCTAGAGGAGGTCAAGGGGGACAAGACGCTCCAGCAGATCAGGAACGTCGCCACAATACCTGGTATACAGAAGTACAGCATCGTTATGCCCGACGGACACCAGGGATACGGATTCCCTATAGGTGGTGTCGCCGCCGTCGACAACGAATCCGGAGTTATCTCTCCGGGTGGAATAGGATACGATATAAACTGCGGGGTCCGTGTACTGAGAACGGAACTCGACTACGAGGATATTGAAGGGGAGAAGGAGAAGATCGTTAACATGATTTATGACCGGATCCCCTGCGGTCTCGGGAAAGGAGGTTATCTCGACATTAACCGGAACGATCTCGATGGTATCCTTGAATACGGCGTCGAATGGATGGAGAGCGAGGGTTTCGCCACACCCGAAGATCTCCGTCACTGTGAGGAGAACGGCAGACTTCCGGGTAACCCGGACAAGGTTCCGGATGAGGCGAAGGACAGGGGCGTCAATCAGGTTGGCTCTCTCGGGAGCGGTAACCATTTCTTAGAGGTTCAGAGGGTTACGGACCTCTACAGTGAGGAGACCGCCGAAGCCTACGGATTACGGGAGAACCAGATCCTGGTTATGATACATTCGGGTTCCCGCGGACTCGGACACCAGGTCTGCACCACGTACCTACGTCGTTTCGAGAAAAACTATCCCGGGATAGTGGACAACCTCGCGGACAAGGAACTCATGTATGCACCTATCGGAGATCCCCTCGCCGAAGACTACCGAGAGGCAATGTACGCCGCCGCGAACTTCGCATGGTGTAACAGACAGGCGATGACCGAAGGTATAAGGGACGTCTTCGGTGAACTGTTCGGAAGTCATCCGGAGTTAATCTACGATGTCTGTCACAACATAGCCAAGGAGGAGACACACGACGTCGACGGCGAGGAGAAAGAGCTTCTGGTACACAGGAAGGGGGCGACCAGGTCGTTTCCCGCCTGCAGACCCGAGGTTCCCGGGGTATACAGTGAAAACGGACAGCCGGTGCTGATTCCCGGTAATATGGGGGCACATTCTTACATTCTCTCTGGTGGAGAACGATCCCTCGATATCTCATTCGGTTCGACTGCTCACGGCGCGGGCAGACTGATGTCACGTACCCAGGCGAAGAAGGACTACTGGGGAGGAGACGTTCAGGACGACCTTGCCGAAGAGGGAATTGTGGTAAAGGCGAAGTCGGGAAGCACGATAGCGGAGGAGGCTCCGGGGGTATACAAGGACGTAGACGAAGTCATAGCGGTGAGCGACGGCCATGGTATCGGCGAGAAGGTTGCGAGGATGTACCCCGTCGTAAACATAAAAGGTTAATTCCACAGGCTTACCGAACGAAAGGAAGAACCGGATAGTAGAACAAATAGAAAGAACCGGATAGTATATTGATTCAGTATCCAGCCCTTCAAAACCCAGTACAGGTATAGATTTTTCAACCCGACAGTATACCGGAAATGTAACGGATTTCCCCCGGAGCTCAAAATTATGTACGTCGACAGGGACCTTTTGCGTTGATCTTACAGCTATAAAACAGTCTGTGCCTGTTCAATAATCTCCTCAATTGAAGCTTCCTGAAGGGTTTCGTCGGCGAACTTCAGCCTGAGTCTCGGTCTCCCTATATCGATAGGGACGTTTTCGGTATCTATCAGATCGCTGTTTTCCAGCTCCGTCTTTTTTCGTGAAAACGTAGCCTTAGATGCCACGCCCGAGTCTTCACCCCACTTCGATATATCGTAGAGAAGGACGTTGTTCCTGGCGGCACATAGCAAAGCAACCGTTATCTCGTCTATACCTTCGCCGTCACCCTTAGCCGCCTCTAGCTTCTCCAGCATCTCCGTGAAGTCATCCATGGTATCCTCCCCGATCTCGTCTCTGAGTGTCTGTTTCACCTTAGACATCGGGGGAGTCCGGATGTTGAACTCCTCACCGTCCTCCCACAGGTCCTCGAACATGGCTTCGGAGCTTGATACCAGGGATTCGTCGGAGGATGACAGGGCGCCTATAGTTTCTGCGAGGTTTACGTAACTCATTACTGCCTTGTCTTTCACGATTACTAGACTCCTCTGTTCGTTGTCCTTCAGGGACCTCACCTCAATCTTACCTGTCTTGACGAGGTCCGCCGCCGGACTCGATATGAGGAAGTCGTCGAAAACTTCCTTTAGATCCTCATCCCTTCCGAGGATCTTGATGTTATCGACGTTTTTCTGGAGTTCTGTAGCGGTTTTTATGTACTTCTTGAGAACCGTCCGGGAACTCTGAAGAATCTTTAAATTTCCGTCGCTCCCCTCTATAGAACTACGTATTATTTGCGGTCCATCGGCCCCTGTCAAATTTGTGGACATCCTGTGTTAGTATATTTATCAAAGTAACTTAATTTTGACGGTGAATCTTGTAAAAAGAGCGTCATACACGGCACCACCTTGCGGTTTTTTGATATAAAGCCTTTTAAAACACATTAGAAAGTAGACAATCAATCAATATAACCAGGCAAGTTAAACTAAATACTATCCAAACATAAAAACAACTTCATAAGTTATTACAATTATCTAAACATCCACTGTCAAAAAAACCCTATAACAGCTTATCATCTTCCGTCCACCGTTATCCAAGTCTACGCAGTTAATTAATCTTTTAGCAAAGTTGCTATACGGAAGCGATCAGTTTTTCGAGATGGATACGGTCGTTGTTCCCCTCCGCGAGAGCGTGGTCCACTTCTCCGCAGATACAGGCGATTTCAGATGCATCGGAATCGTTGAGTTCGTTGGTTTTTTGGAGTATCTCACGTAAAATCTCCTTCCCGGTGTACCCCTCATCGATCAATAAGTCGTCGAGGATATCCCTGGCATCGTCGAAACTCCCCTCGCGAGCGGTTTTCAGCATCTCGTACGCCCTGCTCGTCTCAACCTCCTCAGTTACGTCGAACACCGTTTCTATATTCACTTCACCCCGCGTTTCTGCCACTGTCTGGAGTAGAGAAACAGCATCCCTCAGGTTTCCGTCGGCGTCCTCCGCGACGTACTCCAGACCCTCGTCATCGTAAGTTAGATCCTCCTCGTCGGCAATACCATCGAGTACATCGACAACCCCTTCCTGTGCCGGCGCTTCGAATGGAACAGGAAAGCACCTCGACTGTATCGCGGGAATAAGACTTCCAAGACTGTCTGCAGTCAGAATGAACTGACACGTTCCGGAGTACCGTTCCATAACCCGGCGTAACGCCTGCTGGAAGTCGCGCCTCATACCGCCCGCGTCGTCTATCAAAAGTATCTTGTGCCGATCTCCTACCGAAGGATGTGACGCCACCTCCTTTAGAACGTGGTTGATCATGTCGGCTTTCGACGACTTCCTGCGTCTCTTGGACGTTATAAAGTGACGGAACCGTGGATCCTCTGAAATCTCTTTTTTCGTCATCCCGAAGAAGTCCTTGGCGTTCAGTACGAAAAGGTTCGAGGCGTCCCCGAACCTGTCGATACAGACAGCCCGTGCCATGGCAGACTTGCCTGAGCCCTCTGGACCGTAGAAGACGGCGTTAAGATCCTCCTCCACCACCATACGGAGAGGTTCGTGAAGCTTCTCCTGGGGTGCGTCGTCGACCGATTCCGGAGCATGCCTCGACAGCCACATATCTCGCTACTCCCTGAGTTCGAGTACGTGTTCCAGGTTTTCCCTGTATCCCTTTCCGTTCGACGGTGTTTCAAGTATCATCGGGAGATCCTCGAACTCGTCACAGTTGACGACGTTGGAGAAACCCTCGTCACCTATATGGCCTTCGCCGATATGCTGATGGTTGTCCTTCTCGCTCCCGAGTTCGTCCTTGGAGTCGTTGAGATGGAGGACCTCGACCGAGTCCATCCCTATCCTGTCTTCGATTTCTTCAAGCATATCCTCGAAGGCACCGTCGTCGCACAGGTCGTAACCCGCTGCATGTGCGTGACAGGTATCTATACACACCCCGACGTCATCACCCGACTTTTCGGTAAGCTCCATCATCTGACTAAGCTGTTCAAAACTCTTTCCAAGAGTAGTGCCTTTGCCAGCCGTGTTCTCCAGAAGTAGCTTAACTCCATCAGGGATAACGAGTTCGTCTAAACCTTCACCAATCCTCTCTAGCCCGTCCTCGACCCCCGACCCGGTATGTGCTCCTGGATGGAACACCAGGTACTCTATACCGAGGGTGTCCGCCGCATCCAGTTCAGCCTGGAGGCAGTTCAACGACTTCTCCATCAGGTCGTCCTTCGGGGTCGCAAGGTTCACTAGATAGGTCGAATGGATTACGTAGGGAGACTGACCCTCCTCCAGACGGAGGTCCTGAAACTCCTCCCCCTCGTTTTCGCTGTACTCGGAAACGCTCCATGTCCTTGGAGAACCAGCAAATATTTGACCGCAGTTTCCCCCTATATCGTCCTCCCTTTCCACAGCCTTATCGACTCCCCCGGCAACCGAAACATGAGCACCAATATTCATTGGATAGAAAACTAGAGATAACCAAACCTAAAGTTTGCCTATTGGGACTACGTCTTATGTCGTGGATTACGGCATCAACTGACTGAATTACCGTAGCAGTTATATCAAGCACTATACCAATACAGCAAGCAACAAAACTAATCAAATCACTAAACCAATACACCAATCACCAAATCCAATAAAACAATCACCAAATGCAATAAACCAATCAACAAATGCAATAAACCAATCACCAAATGCAATACACCAATCACCAAATCCGGTACATATGACACCTCAAAGACCAGAACAGAATACCCATACAAACACAAGGCTGAAATCCGACGAGTAACCGAGCCAAAGTATCCGAGCCTACTATAACTTGCCCGACGTCGGTTCGGCAATTTCTTCTTCGGTTACCTTGGGTCCGTACTCCTTCCTTATCCTCTTTTTGAGTTCGGAGAGACCCTCTATCTCCCGTTCACCAAGACGTCTTAGTAAGGAAACTGCCCTGTTTAGGTCGCGCTCCTCCCTGTTCTCCATCCTGTTCTCGTACGTCCTTATCGCTCTGAGGAAGTCTATCTTCCTGAAAGCGGGCCAGTATGGTGCGCAGAAGTACACCGTCGATTCGTTTCCCTTCGCTTGCCAGGGGAGGAAGTTAGATATCCTTTCGTCCCCACCTGTTCTGATAACCAGATCTACGTCGAGTGTTTCGTCCCGGTAGACGTTTTGAGAGACGGTTTCGGAGTCGATCTCGGAGGGATCGAGTTCACCTGCTTCTACTTCCCTCATTATGTCACGTGTAGCTTCCAGGAGTTCCCTACGTCCACCGTATCCGAGTGCTAGATTGAGCTGGAACCT
>JBDGRN010000103.1:0-16518 GCA_042218125.1 Halobacteria archaeon
ATCTGCGGATACCCACTGTCGCCAGAAGAACTATCTGTTGCAGATATAGATGCCAATGAATTTCCGTTGCTGTCAAAGACATCTATAGTAAACTTGTCATCCAAACCCCATGTCCAATCTACCTGTATCCATTCATTCAAAGGAACAGAAACATTAGTTATGGTGTCATTTCCACTGGGGTCATTTAATACAATATCACCATTTACCGAGTCTATTTTAGTTCTCCATCCACCGTTTTCCGTTCTTATATCAGTGAAAGTTTGTTGGGTGTTAGAATCGTGGAAAACATAATATGTTCCAGTATCTCCCTTCTGAAATTGATGTTGCAGACCGCTTGGGGCATCAATAATCTCTGTGCCTCCAGTAGATGTGCCTTTAAGGGAATAATTTCCGTTCTTAACATGGGTAGTTGAAACCGAATAAGAACCAGTATCTCCACTCCAAACGTCAGTATCCAACACACCCTCCTCGAAGTCGGCTACCGTAAGGTCTCGACTGACTGGCACTCTCACGGAATCATGTCCAACACCGGTGATAACGTATCCCGACCAGCCTTTGTCGGTATCTATCGTGAGTCCCGACAGGTTGCCGGGAGAACTACCAGAACCCGTGTTGTATGGGCCAGTCACCGTACCATCGTAGATATAGATGCCCGCCGTATCTCCTCCACTACCGTCGTTGAACCAGATACTGCCATCCTCCGTAGGTGCATTACTGTTATCTGAGTAGACCGGCAAAGCTATTTGATTTGCCGCATCCAACTTATCGGCTAATATCTCCTGACCAACATCGATTGTGATCGTGTTGCTGTTCTCCAAATCTTTGATATTCAGTTGATCTGCCGCACTATCGTAAGCAACCTCGTATCCGTTCGTATCTCCGACTCGTACTTTGTTTTTCGTAATTTTACTCAATTGTTCTCACCGTCCCTTGTACGTCGAGAGTTCCATTTACTTCCACGTTCCCAGTATATATCTGCTGGAAATTACTCGGGATTGTCACTGCTTCACCATTACGTATTTTATCTCGCACCGGCCCGCCTTGGTGGTGATGCTCCTCCTCGGCATTTGTCTGATTGATTGTCTGCGCTACGGTGTCAAGGAACCCGATTTTAAGACGGGGCTTCGATGGAGGAGACCCACCGTCGACCTCCGCCTCCTTAATGTCTATACTGATGTTATCGTCACTCGACAAATCAACGTTGACCCAGACTTCTTCATGCCTATACGTCCCGATGCTGAGATTTGCACGGGATGCCACAATGATGGCGTACTCGACGCCTTGGTCCCGCGTCTCCCCCGACTGATCCATATTTGCTTGATCGTCGGAGACGAACATCATGCCTGCCCCGACATCGAGTTGGTCGTTCGCCCAGTCCGGTGTCAAGGAGCATGGCTTGACTTGATGGTTCCTCCGGTCGCCTTTGTATGCCTGCGCCGCGAAGTTTGCGGCGTCGGCGTAGTCGCCTTCAGCCGCTCCAGTTCCGGCGTCTTCCGGGAATACGAAGTCAGTCGTCATCTTCCTCCTCCTCTTCCTCCTCGTCCTCGTACTCTACTATTCCGGTAGCCGTCAGTGGTTCGGCATCAAGCATTTTAGCTCACCGATAGTCCTGCGCCGCTTAGTGTGAATGAATCGACGCTATTCAAGTTGTATGTCTGGTCGAGGTCTCCTGTCCAGAACAGATGGTCGGTCGAAGAGCCGTCGTTGGTATCGTCGGACTGGAAGTTCACTACGACGAAATAGCTGTCCACATCCTGCGACGAGTCTGATGTGTCGAATGTTTGGTCGGCGATTACGGTCTGCCAATCACCTCCGCTATCGGAGTTAGTGTAGTCTCCGCTATCCAGCGATGCTGTTTGCCGGCTGTATGACGCTCCCGCTGGCTCTGTCGATATGCCTCCGATATCGCTCGAGTCACTTAGTGAGTCCGTCGCGTCGTTGTAAAGCCCGACGGACAGACTTCCAGGTCGAGAACCGATAGTATCTTGCCGGAAAACAGTATCAATGATAAACTCCTCTCCGGTGTCGTGTAAACTGGTTGTCATAAACTGGTTGTCATCAACTTGAGTATAATTAGAGTGGTTTAGAGTTTAAGAGTTAGGTGAACTATTATTATTCGACTGAATGTTCCGCCATCCACGCCTTTGATTCTGCCTATTCCAATCTTTGCCGGACTTATACATCTCAGATCGCCGGACTTCTGACCCCCCGGGAATGGATCGTTGGACGATGCCGCGATAGAATGGGAGACCGTCCCCGATGGCCGAATATGTCGCATATACCACTAACAGATCCTTGCTTTCATCATTGGGATCTGTCCGCCGAGTCCATTGCGCATCTTCTCTTTCCGCCGCCTGCTGAAGCGCGTCGAGGAGTCGTTTCCTATCCGTTGATATCTTCGCGACCACCACCTCTTCAGCATTTAATATATCCTCCATTATTATCCCCCTCCATTGATCTGACGATACACATCTCCTTCGATGAACACCAGCAGATGGCCGAGACTTTGACTTGTGACTTCGATCTCATTGACCGCCCCTGCATTGAACTTTCCAGTTGCATCGTAGACCTCCTCAAACGTCCCCGTGCCATCCCCGAACGCTGTCCCTTGAGATGTCCCATTGATTTTGATATCGCAGTCCTTGGGATAATGCGTCGTACCACCGAAACTCTCTATAATGCCGGGATCGGCAGAATGTGTATGGTCGCCGCTCGCATCACTGGATTCGCTGGTAGTCGAACCGAGGGCCGCATCGCTTGTCTCCGTCTGCGTCGTCCCCAACTCCGTCGTACTTGATTCGTTAGTCCCAAGTTCTGTATCGCTGGTGACAGTCTCCGTTGTCCCAAGTGCCGTTGTACTCGTTTCGTTCGTCCCCAGCCTTGCGTCGCTGGTCTCCTTGCCGATATTAACATCGTGATCGTGGAGCGGATCATAGTACGCCATATAGCTGGTATTCCATATCGTCACATTCCCCCCATCCGAGTTTCGGATGATCAACTCAGCTAATTCGGTCTGATTGATGAATGGCCCCGGCATTCGGAATATGATGTCGCCGCTCCCGGTATCGCTGTTCCACCGGCTATCCAGAAACTCAATCCCAGCAATCTCGCCACGCACATCCATTTTTGCATCCGACTGGCTGGTGTTGATGTTGACTTCCATGAAGGTGTCGTTGCTGATACTGTCGCGGCTGGCGCTATCAGATAAAGTCAACAACTCTGTATCGCTTAAAGTGGTATCGGAGCTAAGATCGTGCCGCGCGATTTCGTTGAAACTTGCAGTCCTCTCGTTGGTGCTGGTCTTCGTACCGTAGTCGACCTTATGTTTATGAGAAGGATGAGTGACAGTGTGATCATGTGAGGGGTGAGTGACGCTGACACTGTGACCGTGCAAAGGATGAGTTACGGTATGGCTATGTGCGGGATGAGTTACGCCAACATCGTGACTGTGGCTGGGATGATCTACACTGACAGTATGGCTATGATCCCCGCCCGCCGCCGCCCCCTTGCTGTAAGCCCGATAGGGGAGTCCGATGACGCGAATGTTGAGGCGTAGCTCTTGGACAACCTCATCAGGATAGTACGCATCCAGTTGATAATTCAGACTGCTGTTGACAGGCTGACGACCGGCGGAAAGATTTATCGGTACCGCTGTCCCCTCAAACGCCCTATTGTAGTTCTCGATGTCTTGCTGTCTTTTAGCGTCCGGCTCCGACCGAGTTTCCTGCCTGTCGCTCAACGTGACGGAGTGCTTGACACCGGAGCTATCAATGATGCGGGTATGCTGGACGACACGCAGATCCTTATCGATGTTCTGTTCGCTGTATTTAAAGTGGAAGCGATCGCCAAGATTGACAGTCTCTCCTTTGATAACACACTCCACCTCTTCGTATTCCGTGTTGAACTCCGCTATCTTTGTATCCGCGAGATTCTGTAGCGTATCCTTATCTGTGATGTCCTTCGCCGCGATGGTCTTCCACCGCTTCCGGTCGCCCGACGAATAGGATGATGCTGTCGCTTCCGCCGTAATCTGATATTTGCCTTCTCCTGCTCCGATAGCCCGCAGATGAGTGATTTTGCGCTCGCCGCCGTGCCGAGATACATCAATCTCGCCCTCGACGTTTTGATTCGCTGGAGAGATGGTTGTTACGGTCTTGTCGGAGCCGAGCTTATCGATGTAATCGACCGTCTTATCGGCATTATACCTCAACTCCCCACCCGTTGCCTCCTCGACCGCCCTCGCCGTATATGCCTGCGATGCGTGGCTGAAGACGAATGAAATGCTAGAATCAACGTTGTTGACTGTGCCGCTGGAGAGATTAGGGGAGTTAGAGATGGCATCAGAGATGATGGTTGAGTCTTTTACATTATCGTATGTCTTATCCCCTGCTGTCGGCTCCGCTTCCTTGGCGTACTGCTCAAACGACCGAACGATCAACTCTGTCAAGACTCCTTGCCGCCGGACATCATACAGCACTCCACCGGCTTCATCATTATTCTGGCTATCCTCCAGATAGACTTCATCTTCTCCCTCATTCAGCGTGATGCCATCCAGATTACTCCGGATCGTGAAGAAGGAGAACTGGTCTTGTTTGCCGAAGTTATACTCCTCCCTGCTCCGTGTATGAGCAACGGTATCCGTCCCGCCTCCGATATGCTCTATCCTGATTTGTCGTGCCATTATCGTGTAACCTCTCTATTCGCCTCGTAGCGCCGCTCAGCGTTCCGTACAGCGCGAATGAGCGTCTTGCCGTTGATTACTACCTCCGTACTACCTTCTTGCTGTGTGTTGGTTATGAGCGTGTCTAAACGTTTGATCATCTCGTTCGCCTGCTTCTGCGACATGTTGCCGGCATTGGTCTCCAACTGCCGGCGCGCCTCAACAGCATCGGTAAGTGAGACTTTCTCCCGTGCTTGCCGCCCCCTGAATGATGGCGGTAGAGATTCTTCGTTTGCACCGGCTCCCGACTGCTGAGAGCCTGTCTCATCGCGGTAGTCTGTAGAGGAGATGTCTCGGTTAAAGATGTCGTTGATCTTGTCAGCGGCGTTCTTACGCGCTCCTACAGCGTTGAGAATATGCCCACCCATCTCCGCTGTCGCCTCGAAGCCGCCTAACGTCATTTTATTCGCTCCTTGGAGGAGTTGGTCAGTCGTCCGGCCTCCAAGTGCCTCCCGGATGTCTTGCCCGATGTTCTCAAGCCCCTTCAAGACTCCCGTGACTTCCATCACTTTTACGGTTAGTGCGCCGATGCCTGCCCCAACAAGCCCTGCCGCGATGTAAGGAGCGGCCGCCGATGCAAATGTCGAGGCGAAGCTACCGACCTTGAGAATCGATCCTAAAGCCACTTCTCCGGCGAGTAGTGCCGCCGCTTTGATTTTGCCGGCGATGAGGGAGACGGCCGCTATCTTTCCGGTGATATATCCGCCGATCCCGAGCGTTCCGGTAATCCAGCTTCCTAATGCGATGCCGCTACTGATGAGGTTTCTGAGGGCGACCTTTCCCACGAGGGCAGTCAGCGCCACACCGGTCACGAGATCGAGAATGGAGGCGTCGTCCACAAGATTCAATAGCGGCACGCTATCGATGAACTCCCCGATAGGGGATTCTCCGAAGATGTCATCCAATGAGGCATCTCCGAAGATGTCGTTTAAGCCGAGTGCCTTGAGTGCTGTATCGCCAATCCCTTCCATGAGATCAACAGAAGTTGCCGCGATGGCGACGGGGAGTCCCTTCTTCTGATACAATTCGTTGAAGTTCAGCGCCATCTTAAGAGCGGCGCGGGCGAACGGCATCAGTAGAGTTCCGAGGAAGTCGCCAAACGGCCGGAAGAACAGTGTCATCGCAGTCCCGAACATATCAAGCATCTTCTGCCCAGTCGGCGCGAAACTTGCTATCTTTGAGATACCGGCTAACAGCGCCGCACCGACTGCACCAGCAAGGGTCACTTTGAGGAGTCCGCTTCCACCCATCTTCGACATCAGGCCACCCATCAATCCCGTCTGCATCATCCCGCCACCGTCCTCGCCACCGCCATCTGGAGCACCCTTACTCACTTTATCAACTAACGAGTCACCATTTGCTTGTAAGTCGACATTAGCATCCAAATCACCCAGCATCTCCTCCAACTTCTTGACTTCTGCATTAGCCTCGTCTTCATCGATGTCCGGACTCAGAATCGCTCTAAGCCCAACGTCGGTTCTTTCTGCCATTATTGATTCTTCCCCTCCATCATTTGTATCATGAACTCTCCCTTCCGCGTTAATCCCGATTCCCTCGTAGATTCGTAGAACGTCACCATAACATCCAATGTCCGGCCGGGAAAGGCGGCTTCATATTCAACGATTTTGTCTTGTCCCAGTAGATTCAGCAGATTACTGTTGAACGTGTTTCGAGTAGAAGAGTCACCTATCGCACTTCCTTTGATAGTGATTTCCCTTTTGCTACCGCTTTTCGAGAGGATATCGTTCCCTCCGGGATCAGCAAGGGCAAGTTGGTATAACTCGATTTTTTGCGAGCGTTCTTCCCGAACAGATTCTACCTCATCCAGAACGTTGCCGCCGATTTTGTAGTCTCCGCCGGGACTAACGTTCGGTGTGCCTCCTCCCCCGGATGCATCCCGACCATCGCCCCATAGCCCCGAGACGTTCCATGTCAACTCGTAGGGCGCTCCTTTGTTTCGTTGCCAACTCACGGAGTCGAGCATAACGTTTCGTTGTGTATTTCGGTCGTCGTCATCCAGTGTGTAGCCGGTGCCTTGGTTGCCGTTGACCTTGGCCATCAGATCAGCGCTCCATTCCGCAAGTGCGTCAAGCGGGTCATCGGAGTATGCGGCTTGCTGAGAGATGCGGATGCCGGAGGCAATGCCAGAATAGTTGATGTCCTCTTGCCGTTCTAAGCCGTTGAGAAGCGTCTCATCGCTTTCTTGCTCAAGGATGGAGTAGACCTTCGGCTGTGACTGACTCTTCGTCTTAGCCTCTTGCGTTTGCCACAACCGGAGGCCGTCGAGTGTCACCGTCATTGTTAATCTTGGATTATGTCGCTGAGTATCTCGCCGTACATCTTTTTGCGGACTTCGAGGACTTCATCGATATTCTCAACATATGTTAACGCATGTCGTAGAGGCATCTCGCTTGGATTGATTCCGATGTACACGAGTTCCCCAACGATCACTTCTATGTCAACTCCTCCGCCCTGTCCTTCAGCGAGGACTTTTTTATATCACTGTCTCCTGTCGTGTTGTAGTCATCTATTTTATCATAAATGAACTCGAAGAGCTGGCCGGGATATTCGGCGGGTTCAGGATTACCGTCGTCGTCCGTAGGAGCATCTGGAGGCTGATCAACGATAGCTTCTCGCGTAACCTCCAGTCGAGCGAAGCCCTCTTTCGGCATTCCGCCTTCCGCAATTTTGCCGCGTTGTACATCGAAGTCAAAAGATTTCTCGTTTACCGTATCTTGGATGCGGGCGAGTTCCCCCGCCGTCAACTCCCGGATCGTCCATTCGCTGGATGAGTACCGATCTATTGCGTTCTCGATAGCCGCGATCTGTTTTTTGATTTCGATGCGTTTGTCCTCCAGTTTGTCGAAGGCATCTTGCTTCGCCGGAGGGATGTCGTTGAGGCCATCGAAATCTTCTTTCAACTCCTCGATATATTCCTTCTGCGTTTTCTCAACACCATCCAACTTCTCTTTTAGATTCCCGGCTTCGTCTCGTAGATCGAAGGTTTTGGTGTTCATATTCATCTTGCCGTTCCCGTACTGTTTTCGGCGGTTGCTTCGAGTCCCGCGGCAACTTCGCTTAACTCCCCTTCGAGGTCTGCTTCGGGGTCTCCCTGCCCGCTTCGACTATAGCTGTCTGGGATGCAGTTCTTGAGTGTGAGGTTCAGCAAGTTCTTGCTCGCCCCGCTTTTTCCGTTGTCGAAGATGAACTCTATCTTCTTGCTATTGTCGACCTTCGGCTCCGGAGCTGTTGCGGCGCTATCCCCGTACATCCTCGTCAGTTCTGCGTCGTCCTCTACGATATCTCCATACGATATCGTTGCAGTGCGTTGTTTCGGGGAGTAGTCGACGGGGGTTCGAGTGCCGAGTTCGTTCAAGAGGTCGATGTTGTTCTGTATCTGTACCTGCGCATTCTGGATGAGGCTTAGCGTTGAGCCTGCCCTGTCGACCTGCGCCTGCGCGAACGTCATCGGTCTCTCGTTGATGGATGGCTGAGATGTTAGGGTGACGTTCTGGTTCAACTTCTCATCGGCGTATGCGCCGTCTGCGGAAACTTTAACCATCCCGCCGACATCCGCCGAGAAACTTATCGAACTTAGCACACAACCCTTGAGAATACGTTCATGGCCGGTCTGCTCGTTGCCAACCACGAGACGCATCGAGTAGGGGACTTCTCCGCTGTATGTATGCGTCGTAGGGTCTGTACCCGACGAAGATACATTATTATCGATTGCGGCGCGGAGTATCCAGGGATTCGTGAGTATCCATTCAACACTCCACGACCCCTCGAAGTTTCGCTCTATGACTTCCCGTGCTTCCCGTGAGTTGGGGTCGAAGACCTCTATCGCATTGTTCGCGCCTTCGTGCGTCTTTAGGGAGGCATCGCTTCCAAACGGTTTGTTATCAGAGTCGCTCGGCGACCCTGTAGCGAAGTCTGGATTACCCGACCCGTCATCTTCCCAAAGATACGACAGTCGTACATCATGTCCTGCGGCGGCTGACATCTTGGGTTATAATAGAGACTATCTGTTGAAAACTATTTGCCGAACGAATATACTACTCTTCATCGTCATCTGAGGCGGCTTTCTTGAGTTTCCGAGTGATATGCCCCCGCATTCGTTCAACATAACTTTCTATCTCCGGCAGTCTACGAGGAATATACATCCCCGTTGCCTCTTGCAGGTCTTGTCTCAGTTCCTGTACTCGCTTCGGTCGCATACCCGAGTCCTCGCCTTCTCCCC
This sequence comes from Halobacteria archaeon, assembly GCA_042218125.1. Taxonomy (GTDB): domain Archaea; phylum Halobacteriota; class Halobacteria; order Halobacteriales; family Halorutilaceae; genus JBDGRN01. Next base: position 8,961 of record JBDGRN010000103.1, read on the forward strand.
ACTCATCGAACAGTTCTTCTGCATCTTTCATGGTTATGTACTCGTATCTATGCTGATGTTTCTTTGCTCCAGCCGCACTCCGACAACCGTACGCCAAACCTGTCCTCCCATTTGTTCTGACACGTCATCTGCCTCACTAGCATTGATTATTGTAAACTCTTGATCTCCTTTTCTCTTTGTCTTGAGGACACGCAAAGCCTCGCCAACCAATCCTCCCCATCTCGGGGACTCATTCGAGTTGAGGTTACCCGCACCACGCTCGCCGTATAGTGCAATTCTGCCTGGTCGATTACTGTTCGGCCAACCGGATGTACGTATATCAACGTCAACGCGAGAAATGCGGTCTTCCTCTTGCCAACTGAACGACTTTGGAGTTATTTCTGCCAGACCTCCATCGCGAAGAACGAGGTAGTCGTTATTGGAGAGGTCCATACGTCTGAACTCATCATCGCTTCCGTAGATGATGCGAACATCGCCGGGATTCTCGCCAATACTTTCCACATCGTGAGGCCGTCCAGAAATCGAACTCGTCCAGTTATTTTGCAGGACGTTATCAACGTATTGGATGCTCGTCATTACCAGAACTCCTCCCACATAATTCCGCCTTTGACCGTTATTCCCGATTCCCCGGACTGCCCGAGATCATCGACGTGTGCCGTGCTTAACGGGTCTGGTTGCATATCAGTCATTTACTATCTCCGATTCAAGGCCGAGGCTATCTAACAGCGCCGCAGTCTTATCTCTTCCTTTGCGAACGAAGCCAATGCCGGGTATTCCTGGATGGTTGATGCTCTTGAAGAACACTAAGTCGTCTTCTGTATGCTCGAACTGCTCCTTAACTTCCCGCGGAGCATCCGGCCACTCAAACGCCAAGTACTCTGCCTTCCGTGCCCTTATTTCAGTTGGTCGAGCACCGAACTCCTGAAAGATGGCTCCCTCGTGTGGGTAACTAAACGTCGCCCTGCCTTTCTCCTCATCCCAGGAGGGAGGGACTGCCAACTGCTGAATGTTATGGAGGCTCCCCTTTCTCCTCACCTTCGTGCTTCCCTGCTCACGGCGAGTCTCAGCGGCTCTAAGCAGGTGATTTTCCGATTGGCTAAACCAGTAGTCCATTAACTCCAGAGCGAATTGTTTCTCGCTTAGAGCGGCTGTGACAGCCTCAGTAGGGTCTCCTCCATCTTCATCGGTTATCTCAGCCATATGGCTCCACCCACGCAGGGTCTATTTTGTGCCTCTCCAGCATTCCAGGGATCATATCGTTCCCGTACACATCATTCCTCCAACTTTCCGCCGCGCGTTCAGGACTGGGAGCGCCATCGCCTCCGGGAACGAGATTAGTGTGCTGGTCGCTTAGGATGAGGTCTGCCGCAGTGAGTTTATAGCACGCTTCCTTGATATCGTGCGGCCCATCGATGACCGTATAGGATGTGCCATCATCGAGCGTTTTACTTGATGTTGCCGTATCATCTCCGTAGGTGTATGTGACGCGTAATTGCGGTCGTGCCCTCCAAACGAATCGGTCGTAGATGAACAGTTGTCCCATGCGCTCATCGAGCCAATAGTCCTCATCTCGCCCCTCTTTCTCATTGCCGGCTACCCAGTCATCCCACTGCGACCCATCCCATATCTCCAGCTTGTTGAGGGAGCGGATATGCATCTTGTTGAGTTGAACTGGTCGACCTGCATCCCAGCGATATGTCGTGTCGTAGTCCTTGTACTCCTCATTGACGGTATTCGCTCTCCACGCATGTCGAGTGTAGCGGTCGATTTTATCTGAGTTACTGCGTATAAGTTGCAGAACTTCGTTATCGGTAGGGTTAGAGTCCCGCGCAAAGGCAGTATCCTTTCTGAACAGCCCCTCTACGTCTGCAACCGAGCAGTATACCGTATCAGCGTAGTCGACCTTGATGTCACTCATCTTCTCTTACTTTTTGTTTTTCTTGTATGTATCGAGCCGGCATGTCGCCGTTAACTTCTTCGACGTATTTTTCTTCGTCGATGTTTTCGCTCTCGCGTGCAAGAGCCACCACCGCATCAATTGTCGTGTCCAGTTTCTCAGCGAAGACCTCTACACGTCCATGATGTATCTCGTAGAACAGGTAGGCGATGATTAGGATGGCTGTTAACGACCGTTCGAACAGCATCTCCATCCCAAATATCATACCTTCCTGTAGTTGTGTGATGTTCCTGAGTTATCTGTTGCGGATACCCATGCGTCAACCGTCAAATCACTGCCACTGCTATCAGTGAACGACGTGATGTTAGCCCGGATAAAGTCAGCCGCAACACCATGGATGGTCACAAACGCGGCATAATCTCCGCCACCATCTGGGTCATCGAATTCGGAAACTGTCACATTCCCGATTTGATTTCCATCCTTATCTCGCAGTTTTGCCCAGTTCGCCCCATCATCTTGGCTGGCTTCGAGTTGAACATCGAGGGTATCGTTAACGGTATCGAGATTCTTAGCGACAACGTACAGGCTAACGGTTATTCTGCCACCTGTACCGACACGATTACCGGTAGCAGTGCTCGATGCCCCTGACACGCTTTTCTCCCGTATCGGACGGGCCATGGTTATCCTCCTACACCGGTAGTCACTACGCGTACCTTAACACCTTCATCAGAGTTGGATGGCACTTCTACGAGTTCCGCGTCGGAGTCCGTGGAACCGCTATCTGACTGCTGGAGCAGGCGAATAGCGTTGTTCGCGTAATCGTATTGCGCGACGCACTTCTGGACGGTAGTTGCCCCTCCTTCTTCGTACATCACGTTGGCACGAACCTCTACGAAACGACGCATATTGGCATCGGCAGGTCCGAACGACTCGCCATCGCTTCCGCTATCGTCATCGTAGTTGGTGATGTCCAACTCGAACACCCGCATCACGAGGTTGCCACCTATCTGAACGGTGTTTTCTACGCTTGATTGTGAGTATGTCATTATTACACCTCCATGGCATCCTGAAGCCTCTCGACCTCCGGCTTTAACTTCTCATCCAACTCCTCTTCCGAAGAGTTAGCCTTCAAACCGAGGGATTTCGCTATCTTCTGCTTCTGGCGATATCCTATCGATTCGAGAGCCTTGGATGCCTTTGTCGCAGGTCCTTTCGTCGATTTTGCGAGTTGTCCGAGAGGGGTCCAATCCACTTCCAGATTGTCCCGTCCCTCGAATGCTATCGCATCTTCGACGTTCTCTACCTCCTCGGGGATATCATCGACATCCGACGTAGTCTGTTGCCACGAATATCTCGTATCGCTCGGTCCTCTGCGGGAGTGCCGCAAACTGGGTCCGCAATAGTATACATCTGCTACTTTCATCTTATCCCCTCTACTGTAGGTCCCTTATCTTCCCGTGTGCTTTCGGATTTGTGAGTGTGAGTTCTCCGATGGTCAGGTACATGCCCTCGTTGCCCAGTCTGTCCAGCGCGAAGGGGTCGTCGTTGACCGAGATACCTGTCTCGTAGTACTGCGTGGGCAGTAACTGTTTGATGAACAGGGTTGAACTGTCGATGAGGTATATCCTGTCCGTACCATCGGTAGGCACGTCGTCCGTACGGAAGATGGGAATGTCCTTGTATGCCTGGACTGTGATACCGACATCGTCACCAGGCTGAGTCTGGACACCATTCATTCCGACGGTTGTTCTCACGGGTTCGAGACGTTCCTTAGCCGCGACTTCCTGCTCGATTATCTCGAACGCTCCATGGCCGGTGAGCCAGAAGTAGTTGTTGTCGCGGACAGGATCCTTACCGCTCGACTGCCGGACGCTTGTTATCATGCTGTCCAGCAGGTCGAGAGTGAGGTTTCGGTCGGTTCCTGAGTTGTGGTCTACGTTAGCGTCGAACGTGGACGTAGAGTCCCTGTCGAAGCCGTAGACATCGTGACTGCCCGTGGAGTACCCACTATTTCCGGGGGTATCTGCGTTGCTCTGCTCATTGTTGGAAGCGATGACCTGGTCGATGGAGCGGAAGTCGTTGGTACCCACGTTCGACGCATCCTGGCACAACTGAACGTTGATGTGCTTAGGATGTTCTCCCTGACCAGTCTGATGCTCGGTACCTGTACCGAACCACGTTCTGAGCCAGTCCATCGGGTCGTCGGCGAAGTGGTCGTCTTCGGTGTCAGCGAGCAACTGCTCGACCTGCGACACATCGAACGTATGAGCCACCGTTCTCGGCTCTGTATCGAACGTGTCCCAGGTTGGATGGTCGGTTGCGGGGAGAGACGCATTCTCTCCTGTGCCTCCCGAACCGAGGGAGTGCCCTCTGCCGGTTACGAGGCGTTCTCCGCTTCTCCTCCAGGGACGTTTTTCGAGTAGGGAGTAGACGTTACTCTCCGAGTTCAGAAGGCTGTATACCTCCGTCCCGAATACGACGTTCTCTACCCCTGTAGTGGTCGAGAGCACCGAGTTGTCCTTCGAAAGCCTACTGCCGCCGCGCTTCTGCGCGATATAGTCCGGCAAGAAGCCGTAATGCAGGTCGACCATATCCATGATGGTCTTTATCCTGCCATCCGACTTTGCCAGGTCTCCCGGACCTCCCGTGCTATCGTAAGCACGTGCCTGGAGTTTGTACATACCTTTCTGCTGTGCTCCTCCTCGCTCTTTCTGCCGTTTGGCGAGATACTTTCTCGCCGCATCACTCTTCAACAGCCCACGAGTCTGTGTTACCTTTGCCTTTATCAACTGAGCGGACTTCTCGACTTTTGCCTGCTCGGCAACGTTCGAGTTAGGTCCGCCTGCGCTTGCACTCATATATCCATTACCTCCTTCTGAAGTTGATCTGCGTGCGTTCCATCTGTTTCTACTTTCTCATCCTCGCCATCGAATGACTTCTGAAGGTCTTTGTCGGCGTCGAAAGAGCCAACGGAACCTCCGCTAACTCTCTCCCTCAGATAGCCATCGAAACTGCCTCCCGAACTACCGTCGGCTTTGCCCTTCTCCATAGAGCCAGTATTAGGCGTCTCGCGGGCTTTCTCAGCCCTGCTATGGTTAGGGTCATCTTCCTCGCTCTCCTCTGCCTCAGCGCCCTCCTGAGCCTTCTCAGCAGGGTCAGACAGATGGTCGGTCACCGCGCGGTAGAGGTCATCGGGAAGATTCGCCTTCAGTTTGTCTATCGGGATGTCGTGCGAGTCTGCTATCTCATCGTCATCCTCGACTTTGTGCTCTTCATCTTCCATCTCATCCTCGTCTTCTTCAGGCATCTTGCTATCAGAACCTGACAGAATGTCCTCTACGGACTTATCTGTTGCTTCTGATAGCGTTCGTGCCGCTTCGAGGATATCGCTCGCTCCTGCCCCCGTTGCCTTTTCTTCTTCCTCACCCCCTACAATATCGCGTTCCGCTTCTTCATCTTTGTCAGGGTCCTTGATATCATCGGCGTCAACCTCATCAAGGTCTTCTCCTTCAGGGTCATCTTCTGGTTTGTCTTCCGGCATCTTGGGGATGTCTTCAGGGTCATCTTCTGGTTTGTCTTCAGGGTCATCTTCTGGTTTGTCTTCCGGCATCTTGGGGATGTCGTCTTTCGTTGCGAGTTCGCCATCGGGGAGATGCTCCTTGACAACGCTCTCGAACATCGTTTTCAGTTTCTTCTCTTCCTCCTCACTGAAACTTTCCGAGATGTTGTCCATGGAGTCATCTCCGCCGACGCCGCCCTCGCTTTCATCGTCATCTTCTTTGCTCATTGTCGTACTCAGAACGTCTGATACTATCTCCTTGAATTTCGATTTCTTCTCGTCCGATTTTACGACTGCGAATTTCGCCTTCTGGTTCATGCCTTCTTCGCACAGCGTAACGGCTGACAAGTCCATCTCCTTAATATCGTCGAAGTGTTCGCCGTCCTTGATTTTCGTTGAACTGCTAATTGCCTCGCCGCTTATGGAGAAACTGTCAATAACGCCGTTCTCTATCTCCTCTTGTGCCTCTTTTGCCTGTTTAGTATCGCTCCATACCTCACCGGCAACGTACAAACCGTCTTCGGGGACATCATCCTCATCCGCCTTGAGGACATCGGTCGGGAACGTCTGTCTCTTGTACTCCTTACCATGAATCTCGACCGTCTTCGGCTCCTCGAACTCATGCTTCTCCTTGATGTCTCCAACAAGTTGGTCGGTGTGGTCGAGACTTAGCCGTTGCCGGCGCATGAGTTGCGGAAGAGCATCTTTCAGGGCTTCAGTGGTGACGCGGTCGTTCTCTTTGTCGACTACTTCGACGGAGCCGGGTCCCCAAATAAGCATGGAGCCATCGTCAGCCTTGTAGAGAACTCTCATCCCTGACTCAGACTTGACTTTAGCCTTGAACTTGGTGGAAGCAGTCTCAGTAGTTGTCTTCTGAACAGTATCTGAGAAGAGTTCAAGGAGGCGTTCTCTCCCCTTCATGGTCTTCTCAGATGGATGGATGCCCTGCCATGAACCAGTCTCTTTCTTAGCCGCTACTGCCTTAACAGCCAGCGCATCACGAATGCCTTCCTCCTCTGCTTTCTGCTCTGACTGGCAGATAGCGTAAGCCGAGGACTCATCCATATCAGGATTGTCCTCAAGAATCGAGGAGACGCATTCTTCGACTTCTTCTGGCATGTCTATTTCTCCAGTAGCGATTTATCGTGAGATTTCTGAACAGGCGAACCACAGTCCGGACACTCATCACACTCCTTATTGAGCGCTTTTAGCGTTTTTCCGCACTTTTTACACTTCATCGGACTGCTGTTCTATATTAAGTGGTAAGGGTACAAAAGACTCTGCCGTAGAAAATCTTACGACTGGGCTACTTGTTCTTCGTGACGCGTTTGATTCTCTCCAGCATCTCTTCGTTCTCCTCTACCCCCTTCCGAACTTCTTCCATGTCGACCATGTTTTCTGCCCTTGCTTGCCTCCGACGCCCATATAGGTATACTGCCGCCGCACCTAATGCAAGGGCTTCAGGACTCGCGGTCAATGTCTCAAACAGTGCCATGTATGAGAAATGGCGTCGAAGACTTAAAAAGTTACTCCGACGACCATGCTTGTCGTGTGAATGTATGCCGGCACTGGAAATGAGGCAACCAGTCGTCAACTCGTTCAGGTGTCGACCCTTTGAAGTCAGGGAATCGTTCAATCGCCTCATGTAACAACTCCTCCATCTTCTCAAGAGTTACCGGCTCCCCGCCAAACCGAGGATTGGTTTGGTTCTTCATGAACTCGCAGATAGGTGTCGTATCCATGTCATCGGGTCCCGTCCAGTAGAACTTATACTCCTCGTAGTCATCTCTGTCTTTGTACGCTTCCTCGCGTGCCTTATTCGCAATAGCGGCAGTTTCATTCCGTATCGTAATTAACGCCGCACCCTCGGCGTATCCAAACTCGTCGGTGACAGCATCTTTGAGCGATGCGAGGCTCCAGCCCTGTTTCTGCGTCATCTTCTCCTCAAGCATACGCTCCAACTCACGTTGCTCCTGCCGTGTCAAGTCTTCGATATCTCCGTCATAGAACGCTCCTTCCCGAATCGCCTCTTTGATGTACTCCTCGACGAAGTCCGGAATACCCTCGTCATGCCTCCACATCTCAGGAGCCTTGCTGATGTC